>NZ_CP134876.1:1814524-2116945 GCF_032108445.1 Micromonospora halotolerans
GCCGTCTCGGCCTGGCTCGGCGCCCGGGTGTTCCGCGCCCACCAGGTCCGCGAGACCCGCCGGGTGCTGGACATGGTGGCGTCGATCCGGGGGGACCGGCCACCGGCCGTGACCCGGCGCGGGCTGGCCTGAGCCGGGTCAGGTCCAGCGGAGGATGTTTCGGCGCCAGGCGTAGAGGATGCCGAGCGCCACCACGGCGACGAACACGCCCATCTCCACCACGGTGGTCACGCCGAACCCGGGCCGGTCGAAGACCAGCGCCCAGGGGAAGAGGAAGACCGCCTCCACGGCGAAGAGGACGTAGAGGTAGGCGTAGACGTAGTAGCGGATCTGCATCTGCGCCCAGTCACCGCCGACCGGATCGAGACCGCACTCATAGCTGGCCCGCTTGCCCCAGGGATCAGCCGGACGGCCGGGACGTAACACCCGATTGGCCGAGAACGCCGTAACGAAGAAGAGCACGGCGGCGAGGAGCAGGAGACCGAGCGTGGCGTACGAGCCGAGGTAACCGGTCACGGTCGGCAGCCTACCGGTCAGGCGGTCGGGCCGCCGCGAACACGTTACGGATTTGTTTCCTGGCTGGACTAGTGCACGAAGGCAACTGTTGCCAAATAATGAGACCTCACTGAGCGTCACGGAGGACAGATGGCCCGCCCCCGCGTACGGCCTGCTCGGCGCGCCGCGCTCCGCGGCACCCCCGCGCTGCTCGCGCCCGCGCTGCTCGCCGGGATCGTGGCGGCCGTCGCGGTGGGGCCGGCCTGGGCGGCGGCCTCGCCGACCGTGACCGCCGTGGTCCGGCCGGCCGATCCGGGTGACCCGGTCGAGCCCGGAGGCGACCCCGGCACCGACCCGACCGAGGCGACACCGACCGTCGACCCGACGACGACGGAGCCGACGCCCACCAGCCCGCCGCCGACCGAGGAGGTGCCGCCGACCACGCCGGCGACACCGACCACCACCCCGCCGGCGCCGACGACCACGGTCGCCGAACCGGCGCCCACCACCACGGCGCCCACCACCGCGCCGCCGCCCTCTTCCGCCGGGCCGCCGCCCGTGGTGTCCCCGCCCCGGCCGGGTCAGCCAGCGGGCAGCCCGCTCGGTGTGCGGGTCACCACCGACGACGTCGTGCTGACCCCCGCCTACTGGAACGCGGACAGCACGCTGACCACGCTGCGGGTGACGGTGACCAACACCGGGGGCCGGCCCGAGCTGATCCGCCTCGGCTACACCCTGCCGCCCGGCCTGACCGACGCCGGCACTCCGGGCTGCGCCGCCGCCGGCGGGAGCAGCTACCGCTGCGGCGGATGGACCACCGCCCCGGGCGCCCAGTTCCGCGCCTCGATCCGCGTGCGGGTCGGCGGCACCGCCTGGCGGTCCATGCCGCTGAGCGGGTCGGTCCAGGTCACCGCCACCGCGCCCGGTGTGGCCGACCCGGCCGGCGACGACGAGGGATTCGCGGTCCTCTTCCCGCCCGGGCCGCCGGTGCCCGGCATCTCGCTCCGCGCCGACGAGGTCCTCTTCGACATCAGCGGCGCGCCGAGCACCCTGGGCGTGCGCCTCGGCAACACCGGCGAGGTCGACGCCACCGGCCGGGTCGACGTGGTCCTCCCCGCGGGGGTGAGCGTCACCGATCCGCCGGCCGGCTGCGCCCCGGCGGGCCCCGACCGGACCCGGTGCGAGCTGGGCACCGTCCCGGCCGGCCGCACCGTCAGCCTGAGCCTGCCGGTGACCGCCTCGGCGGAGGCCCAGCGCCGGGCCCCGCTGGCCGGCGCCGTCGTCGCGCGGCTGGACCCGCGCAGCGGGCGCGACCGGCAGGTGCAGATGAGCTTCCGGATCACCGCGGCGGCCGCGCTGGCCACCCCGCCCGTCGCGGCGCCCGCCCCGACCGGGTCGCAGGGCGTGGTGGCCGCCGCCGCGCCGGCCACCGACGACGACGTCACCTCGGCGCACCGGACCGCGGTGACCCTGATCGCGGTCTCCGGCCTGCTGGTGGTTCTCGCGCTGGCCCTGGCGACCACCTCGCTGCGTCGCCGCACGGGGGCCGCGGCCGCGGAGCCGATCGCCCGCCCCGCTGAGGACTGAGTGACGGATGTGTCCGGCCGGTTGCGGTGATCTGAATTACGGGCCGCGGTACTAAAGGCCGCAAAGCCGGGCATACAGCGGCCCGATCAGGTCCCATACGTCGGACCTCCACCAAGGTGGCCCTAAGGGACCGACGTAGGCTCTGACGTGAGAGATGAAGCGGGCCGATCCATCGACGGACGGCCGGCGGCAGCAGCGCGTCTAGGAGGGCACGTGGCCGGGCAAGGCGGAGTCACCATCACGTTCAGCCGCCCGTGCGACGGCGCTCAGCGAAGCGAGGTGCGGGCGTGACCAAGCAGATCCGTCAACTGGACCGGGTGGTCATCCGGTTCGCCGGCGACTCGGGCGACGGCATGCAGCTCACCGGTGACCGGTTCACGTCGGAGACGGCGCAGCTGGGCAACGACATCTCCACGCTGCCCAACTTCCCGGCCGAGATCCGCGCTCCCGCCGGCACCCTGCCGGGCGTGTCGAGCTTCCAGGTGCACTTCGCGGACTACGACATCCTCACCCCCGGCGACGCGCCGAACGTGCTGGTGGCGATGAACCCGGCCGCGCTCAAGGCCAACCTGACCGACCTGCCCCGCGGGGCGGACATCATCGTCAACACCGACGAGTTCACCCGGCGCAACCTGGCCAAGGTGGGCTACGCGACCAGCCCTCTCGACGACGACTCCCTCGCCGGCTACGTGGTGCACCCGGTCGCCCTGACCTCGATGACCATCGGCGCGCTGGCCGAGCACGACGTGTCCAAGAAGGACGCCGAGCGGGCCAAGAACATGTTCGCGCTCGGCCTGCTGAGCTGGATGTACTCGCGCCCGTACGAGTCGACGCTGCGCTTCCTGGAGCGCAAGTTCGCGGCCCGCCCCGAGCTGGTCGCGGCGAACGTGGCCGCCTTCCGGGCCGGCTGGAACTTCGGCGAGACCACCGAGGACTTCTCCGTCCGCTACGAGGTCAAGCCGGCGAAGATGCTGCCGGGCACCTACCGGAACATCACCGGCAACGCGGCGCTGTCGCTGGGCCTGGTGGCCGCCGGCGTCCGCTCCGGGCTGCCGGTCTTCCTGGGGGCGTACCCGATCACCCCGGCCTCGGACATCCTGCACGAGCTGAGCAAGCACAAGAAGCTCGGCGTGGTCACCATGCAGGCCGAGGACGAGATCGCGGCGGTCGGCGCGGCGCTGGGCGCCTCGTACGGCGGCTCGCTCGGTGTCACCACCACGAGCGGCCCGGGCGTCGCGCTGAAGAGCGAGACGATCTCGCTGGCCGTGGCGCTGGAGCTGCCGCTGGTCATCGTCGACGTGCAGCGCGCCGGGCCGTCCACCGGCATGCCCACCAAGACCGAGCAGGCCGACCTCAACATGGCCCTGTACGGGCGCCATGGCGAGGCCCCGGTCGCGGTGATCGCGCCGAAGTCGCCCGCGGACTGCTTCCACGCGGCCCTGGAGGCCGCCCGGATCGCGCTGACCTACCGCACCCCGGTGCTCCTGCTGTCCGACAACTACGTGGCCAACGGCTCCGAGCCGTGGCTGCTGCCGGACGTGGAGAGCCTGCCCGACCTGCGGGTCGAGTTCGCCAGCCGGCCCAACGGCGAGGACGGCACCACCTTCCTGCCGTACCTGCGGGACCCGGAGACCCTCGCCCGGCCGTGGGCCATCCCGGGCACCCCGGGGCTGGAGCACCGGATCGGCGGCCTGGAGAAGGCCGACAAGACCGGCGACATCTCGTACGACCCGGCGAACCACGACTTCATGGTGCGCACCCGGGCGGCCCGGATCGAGACCATCCCGGTGCCGGACGTGGAGGTGGAGGACCCGGACGGCGACGCCCGGGTGCTGGTGCTCGGCTGGGGTTCGACGTACGGCCCGATCGGGGCGGCCTGCCGGGGCCTCCGGCAGCGCGGGCTCTCCATCGCCCAGGCGCACCTGCGCCACCTGGCCCCGATGCCGGCCAACCTCGGCGAGGTGCTGCGCGCGTACGACCGGGTGGTCATCCCCGAGATGAACCTCGGCCAGCTCGCCCACGTGATCCGGGCGAAGTACCTGGTCGACGCGATCGGCTACAACCAGGTCCGCGGCCTGCCGTTCACCGCCGCCGAGCTGGAGACGATGCTGGAAGAGGTCCTGAAGAATGTCTGAGCCCGTCGCCCTCAAGCTCACCGCGAAGGACTTCAAGTCCGACCAGGAGGTGCGCTGGTGCCCCGGCTGCGGTGACTACGCCATCCTGGCGGCTGTGCAGGGCTTCATGCCGGAGCTGAACATCCCCCGGGAGAACGTCGTCTTCATCTCGGGCATCGGCTGCTCGTCCCGCTTCCCGTACTACATGAACACCTACGGGATGCACTCCATCCACGGCCGGGCCCCGGCGATCGCCACCGGCCTGTCGGTGAGCCGGCCGGACCTGTCGGTCTGGGTGGTCACCGGTGACGGCGACGCCCTCTCCATCGGCGGCAACCACCTGATCCACGCGCTGCGCCGCAACGTCAACATGAAGATCCTGCTGTTCAACAACCGGATCTACGGCCTGACCAAGGGGCAGTACTCGCCGACCTCTGAGATCGGCAAGATCACCAAGTCGACGCCCGTCGGCTCGGCGGACGCCCCGTTCAACCCGCTGTCGCTGGCGCTCGGCGCGGAGGCGACCTTCGTGGCCCGGACCATCGACTCGGACCGCAAGCACCTCCAGTCGGTGCTGCGCGCCGCCGCCGAGCACGAGGGCTCCGCGTTCGTGGAGATCTACCAGAACTGCAACATCTTCAACGACGGCGCGTTCGACACGCTCAAGGAGCCGGCCACCCGGGACGACTTCCTCATCCGGCTGGAGCACGGGCAGCCGATCACCTTCGGCAAGGACGGCCAGTTCTGCGTCGTCCACCCGCCGGGTGGCTTCGGGCTGGAGGTCCGGGAAACCGCGGCCACACCGGCCGAGGAGATCGTGGTGCACGACGCGGGGGTCGCCGATCCGGCGTACGCCTTCGCGCTGTCCCGCCTGCCCGGTCTGGACCTGCGGAACACCCCGATCGGCGTGTTCCGCTCGGTGACCCGCTCCTCCTACGACCGGGTGGTGCAGGAGCAGGTCGCGGCGGCGAAGGCCGACGTCGACCAGACCCCGGAGCAGCAGCTCGCCGGGCTGCTGTCCGCCGGCGACACCTGGACGATCCTCTGACGCGTCCCTGACGACGACCGAAAAGGGCGGGCCGTTCCCCGAGGGGACGGCCCGCCCTTTCGTCGTCGGGTCAGGCCACGGCGGCGGCTGGCACCCACAGCTCGTCGATGGCCCGCTCGGCCGCCGCGAGGCTCTGCTCGTGCAGCGGGATCAGCTCGGCCATGGCCGGGGTGACCGGCGCCAGGGTCAGCTCGGCCGAGATGAAGCGCGGCTCCAGGCCGGTCATCGACAGGCCGTGCGGCAGCCAGGGCTCGGCGTGGTCCCAGCCCTCGCGCGGGGTGCCCGGGCCGTAGCCGCCACCCCGGGTGCCCAGCACGATGAACTCGCGCCCGCCGAGCAGGCCGGCCCCGGTGGCCGGGTCGTACGCGATGCCGGGCGCGATGAGGTGGTCGACCCAGGTCTTCACGCTGCTCGGCGCGCCGTAGTTGTAGAGCGGCAGGCCGAGCAGGATCGTGTCGGCCCGCTTCACCTCGTCCACCAGCTGCTCGCTCAGCTGCCAGGACGCGCGCTGCGCCGGGGTGTGCTGGTCCGCCGGCACCATCCGCGCCAGGCCACTGGCCTCGTCGAGGTGGGGCACCGGCTCCCGGCCGAGGTCGCGGTGGGTGACCGTGCCGCCCGGGTGGGCGGCGCGCCACGCGTTGGCGGCCCGCGCGGTGAGCCGCCGGCTGACCGAGTGCTCGCCCCGGATGCTGGAGTCGATGTACAACAGGTGTGCCATGCGATTAACCCTCCACAGATCGTTTGTGTAGCGCCAACCATTTATAGCAGGCCGATGTTCCACGCCGTGCGTAAACTGGGTCACATGCCAGCCATGCCGGTCGAGGAGTCGGAGCACCGCTCCGGACCGCTGCTCGACCATCTGGCCCGGCGGATGCGGCTGCGCTCCGAGTCGGTGCTGGCGCCCCTCGGCCTGCGCCCTCGGCACCTCGTCGCGCTCACCGTGCTGCGGGAGTCGGGCGGCATCGGCCAGCAGGCGCTGGCCGGCACGCTGCAGATCGACGGCACGAACGTGGTCGGGCTGCTCAACGACCTGGAGGCGGAGGGCCTGGTCGAGCGGCGACGGTCACCCGAGGACCGCCGGCGTCACGTGGTGAGTCTCACCGCGGCGGGCACGAAGCGGCTCCGCGAGGCCGAGTGCGCCCTGGCCGGGGTCGAGGACGAGGTGCTGGGCGCGCTGCAGCCGGCCGAACGGGACACCCTCTACGAGCTGCTCCGCCGGGCGACCAGCGGCCGCACGGTGATCTGCGCCGGGGAGTCCGACGACGAGCCGGACATCACCTGCTGACCGCCGGCCGGGGGCCGGGAAAGGTCAGACGGTCGCGGACTGCGGCCGGTCGTCGCGCACGTGGACCAGCATGTCGCCGGTCTCGATCACCGCGCCGGCCTTGTCGTTCAGCGCGACCACCTTGCCCCGGCGGACCAGGGCGATGACGAGTGACTCCAGCTCACGGGGCGACCGGCCCACCTCGCTGCGCTCGGCGGAGCGCATGGCCAGCGCCATGCCCTGGCCGGGGGTGAGCAGGTCCTCCACCACGTCGATCAGCGGCGGGGCGGAGGTGGACAGGCCGAGCAGGCGGCCGGCCGTCGCCGAGGAGACGATCACGTGGTGCGCCCCGCTCTGCTTGAGCAGCGGCGCGTTCTCCGCCTCCCGGACCGCCGCGATGATCCGCACCTGGCCGGCGGTGAGCTGCCGGACGGTCAGCGCCACCAGCACCGAGGCGTCATCGCTGTCGGTCGCGATGATGACCGACTTGGCGGTCCGGACGTGCGCCTCCTCCAGCACCGACGAGCGGGTCGCCGAGCCCTCGATGGCGACCAGCCCGGCCGAGGTGGCCTGCCGCAGCGCGGCGCCGCTCCGTTCGACCACCACGATCTTGGACTTGTCCAGACCGTTCTCCAGCAGCGCGGAGACGGCGCTACGGCCCTTGGTGCCGTAGCCGCAGATGATCACGTGGTCCTTCACGACTCTCCTCCACCGCGTCAGGCGACGGCCGGTCCGGTACTGCTCGGTCAGGACTTCCAGGGTGGTGCCGACCAGGATGATCAGGAAGAGCACCCGGGCGGGGGTGACGAACAGGACGTTCACGAGGCGCGCCGAGGAGGCGGCCGGGGTGATGTCGCCGTAGCCCGTGGTGGAGAGCGAAACCACCGCGTAGTAGAAGCAGTCGAGGAGGGTGAGGCCGTCCTCGTTGACGTCGCGGTAGCCGTCGCGGTCGATCCAGACCGCCGCCACCACGGCGAGGACCAGGCCCAGGGCGGCGAGCAGGCGCAGGCTCAGCGCGCTCAGCGGCCCCCGCCGTTGCGCGGGAAAATGGATCACCGTCGGCCCTGCTCCGCCACCGTCGCCTGCACGCCCACAACATAGCGGGTATGCCGGGATCCGGCCTGCCCGGGCGACGATCACCCGAGCGGCTGCACCACCGGTAAGGATCTCGTCACATTTATCGCTGTCGTGGCGGGTGAGACTCGGGGGACGACCGTCCTGACGAGGGAGAACCCGGATGCGGACACGTACGGCACTGGCCACGGGGGGCGTGGCCCTCGGGATGCTGCTGGCCGGCGCGACACCGGCGGTGGCGAGCCGCCCGGATGACCGGCCGCGGCCACGACCGACCGAGGCGACCCGGCCACCGCGGCCCAAGCCCACCGCCTCACCATCGCCGACCAGCACACCCCCACCGACCGCCGCCCCGTCGCCGACCGGTACGCCATCGCCGACCGGTACGCCATCGCCGACCGGTTCACCGACGCCGTCCACACCGGCCTCGATGCCGACGGCGGACCGGACGGCCGTCGTGCTGCCGTCGCTCGACGGCCTCAGCACCTTGGCGTCGGACGTCAACGGGCCGGGGGTGGTGACCGGGTCGGCCAGGCTGGCCAGCGGCTACTGGCACGCGGTGCGCTGGGTGGACGGCCGGATCGAGGACCTGGGCACCCTGGGCGGGCTGAACAGCCAGGCCGAGGCCATCGACGAGCAGGGCCGGATCGTGGGTACCAGCCAGGACTCCGAGGGCCGGCGTCACGCCGTCGCGTGGGTGGACGGGAGGATCCAGGACCTCGGCCTGACCGGCGGCATCTTCTCCATCGCGTACGACACGGCCGGCGATCGGGTGGTCGGCGTCTACCACGTCACCGACAGCTTCTCGGGCCGCCGGGCCTTCGTCCGGACCGGGGCCACGGAGATCACCATCGACGTGCCGCCCGGAGCGAGCGCGACCGCGGTCAACGAGGCGGGCACGGTCGCGGGCACCTACGGCTGGCAGGACTGGGACGACCCGGCGCCCGACGACTACCAGGCGTTCGTCTGGCGCGACGGGGTGACCCGGCCGCTCGGCACCCTGGGCGGGGCCACCAGCACGGCGAACGGCATCAACGACCTCGGCCACGTGGTCGGCACCAGTTGGACCACCGACGGGGTGTTCGCCGCCTTCTACTGGGACGGCTCGACCATGCGCCGGCTGGCCACCACCGCCGACTCCCCCACCGCCCAGGCCGTCAACGACTCGGGCCTGGTGATCGGCACCGACGGCCACGGCGGCCGGGCGATGATCTGGCCGAACCCGTCGGCGACGTCGCAACTGCTGCCGCTGCCCAGCGGTGCGGTGGGCAGCCGGGCCATCAACGTCAACGACCAGGGTCTGATCGTCGGCCAGGCGGACTATCTTTCGCCGAGCTGGCACGGCCGGGCGGTGGTCTGGCGCTGAACCCGGGTGGTCCCGGTCGGCAGCACGGGCCCGGCCGGGCCGGTCTCCGTCGCCGGGACGGGGCATGATGGGGACGTCCGGGGGACGACGACCGCGAGGAGGCCCGCATGTCGTTGCTGCGACGGGTGATCGGTGGGGTGCTCCGCCGGGTGCGCCTGCGTCAGGGCCGCACGCTGCGCGAGGTGGCGCTGGCGGCCGGCGTCTCCCTGCCCTACCTCTCCGAGGTCGAACGGGGCCGCAAGGAGGCCTCCTCCGAGGTGCTGGCGGCGATCTGCCGCGCCCTCGGCATCCACCTCTCCGACCTGTTGGAGGAGGCCCGCGACGAGCTGCGCCGGGTCGAGCGGCGGGCGCCGGTGGCCTCCGGGGTGACCCTGGCCCGGCTCGACCGGGTGCCGGCCACCCGGACCGGCCCGCAGCTGCGGGTCGGCGGGCCGCGGCTGCACGCCACCCGCCGGCCGGTCGCGCCGGCCCCCCTGCTCGGCGGTGCGCTGGCGCCGGCGGGCGCCGCACCCGCGCCGGTCGGCCCGGACCTCGGGTACGCCTCCCCCACCGTGTTCGGCACCGGCACCCGGATCTGGCTGATCCCCTCCGCGCCGGCCGCCCGCCACCGTCCGCGTACCTCGATCACGCTGGCCCGGCGGCGGGCCCGGGCGGGCCGGCGGCGGCTGGCCGCCGCCTAGGCCCGGCCGGTTCTGCCCACGGCGGATCTGCCCCGGGCAGAAACCCTGGGCCGCTGGGCACCGGCCGCCGGAGGCTGGAGACCGCCGGTTGCCGGGCGGTCCCTCGCCCACCGGCGGCACGGAGGGTGGTCAGGTCATGGGATACGGCATCTGGATGCTGGACGAGGGGCAACCGACCCTCGGCGACCGGGTCTTCGAGAAGCTCCTCAAGGAGCGGATCATCTTCCTCGGCACCGAGGTCACCGATGCCTCGGCCAACCAGATCTGCGCGCAGATCCTGCTGCTGGCCGCCGAGGACCCGGAGCGGGACATCTTCCTCTACATCAACTCCCCGGGCGGCTCGGTCAGCGCCGGGATGGCTGTCTACGACACCATGCGCTACGTCAAGAACGACGTGGCCACGCTGGCCCTCGGGATGGCCGGCTCGATGGGGCAGTTCCTGCTCTGCGCCGGCGCGGCCGGGAAGCGGTTCGCGCTGCCGCACTCGCGGGTGATGATGCACCAGCCGTCCGGCGGGATGGGCGGCACGGCCGCCGACATCACCATCCAGGCGGAGAACATGCTGCACGTGAAGCGGACCATGCAGGAGCTCATCGCCCAGCACAGTGGGCACACGCTGGACGAGATCCAGCGCGACTGGGACCGGGACCGCTGGTTCACGGCCGAGGAGGCCCGCGAGTACGGCCTGATCGACCAGGTGGTCACCCGCGCCGAGCAGCTCCCCGCCTGAGCGGGACGGCCGACGAACGGGGGCGGCCGGCGGGGTGCTCCCGCCGGCCGCCGGTCGTGCGTCAGCTCAGGGCAGGTCGACGAAGTCGTCGAGGAAGTCCCGCGCGGTCGGCGCGTCCAGCCGGTACGCCACGTTGGTCGCGTAGCAGGGGCCGTCGCCGGTGATGGTGGTGGCGGCCAGCACCCGCTGCCCGCCGATGGTGACGAAGTTCGGGCCGCCGGAGTCGCCGTAGCAGGCGCCGCCGTAGTCGCGGCTCTCGTTCATCGCCAGCCGTACCCAGGTCTTGTTCAGGGCGTTGAAGCCGACCTCGGCCTTGTTCCGGACGCCGCCGCCGGGGTGGGTCTGCCCGCCCGGCCCCCGAGCGGCCTCCTCGGTGCCGTAGCCGGCGACCACCCACGTCGCGGCGTCCAGCGCGCGGGAGCCCAGCGCGTCGAGCTGGCCGGCGGCGGGCAGCGTCGCCGGGGTGAACGGCCACCGCTCCGCCAGCTCGGCGGCCTGGCCGTCGGGGAACTCGATGACCGCGATGTCGTGCGCGTCGGCGGAGTTGCCGGGGTAGCCGGGGCTGGTGTGCTCGGTGCCCTCGACCCCGACCTTCGCGGCGGTCTGCGCCGGGGTCAGCCCCTCGGCCTTCGCCGCGTCGAGCGCGCCCTGCACGTCCTGGGCCAGCGAGACGTAGAAGCGCACGCCGGGCGACCAGTCGGTGGTGCAGTGCGCGGCGGTGAGGAAGGTGTTCCGGTCGACCATGGTGCCGGAGCAGTACCAGTCGATGGTCTCCGAGACACCGTCGCCGTCGCGGTCCCAGAGGGCCAGCATGGCGCCGACCTCGGTGCGCTCCGGCGCGGGCTGGGCGTGGTAGGTGTTGATGGCCGACGCGGGGCCGGCGCCGGCCAGGACCGCCGCCAGCGTGGCGGCGCTCAGGCAGGTGAGAAATGCGGAACGACGCAAAGAGTCCTCCGGTGCGAGCTGGTGTCCGGGACGGCGACGGCGGCCGGCGGCGGACACGCCCCCTCAGTCGCGTCCGACACCCCGTCCGGGGTGGCCGCGAGCGCCGGTCCTCGATGTACGCGAGCCTATGACCGGCACACCGCGCCCGCACGATGTGCGGGCCGCAGCGTGTTCCGACGAATTCTCGTTACATCGCCCCCGAGCACACCACCGGCCGGCCGCGTCCGCGGCCGGCCGGTGTCCTGAATGGCGGATCAGGGGTAGCTGACCACCGCGCTGGTGCCGTACGAGCCGACCACCGGGGTGCCGGCCTCGTTGACGGTGCGCTCGATGCCGCCGCTGCCGTCCAGGAACACGGTGATCGCGTCGTGGAACCGCACGCCGGCCCGCCGCGGCGCCTCGATGGCGCGGTCGCAGCGGATGTCCACGCCCTGGTTGAAGTACGAGTAGACGCCCAGCCCCCACGCCTCGTGCTCGCGCACGTGGTCGGCGACCTTGTAGGAGGCCCAGCCGTTGCCGGTCGGGCTGCGCCAGGCCGCCTGGCTCGGCGGGTCGTAGGGCAGTTCGCTCTGGTAGAAGACGGTCCGGCCGCGCTCGCCGTTCCAGATGGTCTGCCAGCGCTGGTAGTGCTCGACGAAGAGCCCGTACGCGGTCACGTCGTCGCCGTTGACCACGACTCCGGTGTCGGCCGTGTTCACGGTCCACCCGATGGTGCCCGGCTTGCCGTGGTCGCCGCGCCAGGCCCAGATGTTGTCGATCAGGGTGTGCCGGCTGTTCACCACGAGGCTGGTCACCGCCCGGCCTGCGTACGGGCCGCCGATGCGGAAGAAGACGTCCTGGAGCGAGATCGGGTTGCCGGCGTGCGACCGGTGGCTGTGCCGGTCGCCGACCTCGACGAGCACGTCCGACTCGACCGGCCCGGCGTCGACCAGCACACCGGCGATCCGGACGCCGTCCACGTCCTCGACGCGCAGGGCGGCGTCGCCGGTGGTCGGGGCGAGACTCGGCATGCCGAGGCCGAGCACGACCGTGTCCGGACGCTTGACCCGCAACGCCCGGTCCAGCTGGTAGACGCCCGGGGTGAGCAGCAGGTGCCGCCCCCGCGAGAGTTCCTGGTTGATTCGCTTGGCCGAGTCGGTGGGCCTGGCGATGAAGAAGTCGGACAGCGGCAGCGACGGCACCGGCGGAGCGCCGGCGGCCCAGGTGGTGCCCGCGGTGTCGCGGCGCAGCCGGGGAACGGCCACCCGCCAGCGGCCCGCGCCGTCCACGAAGAGGTACGGCTTCTCCCGGGTCACCGGGCTGGTCGGCAGCGTCGTGTACGGCGGGTTCGGGAAGCCCTGCGCGGGCGCGCCGACGACGCCGGAGAAGACCTGGTTCCAGACCCCGTTGGTCCAGTCGCCGCCGAGTTCGCTGTCCCTGGTCAGCCACTGCTGCTGGGACCCGTTGATGGTGATGCCGTCCACTTTGGAGTCGGCGATGTAGCCGCCGCTGGAGAAGCCGCCGTTGCCGGGCTCCAGCCAGAGGATGCCCTTGATGTGCACCCGGCGCATCGGGGACGCCTGGGAGACCGCCCACTGGTTCGACCAGTCGGTCGGGCTGACGGCGAGGTTCTCCACCGAGCGCCAGAAGTTGGTCAGCGCGGAGATGCCGGCCTCCGAGTTCGGGTCGGGTTGGCCGATCACCCGCACCGCGCCGTGGATCTCCACGTCGTCGGGGTGCGCGCCCAGGCCGGCCACGGTGGTGTAGTAGCCGAGCCGGGCGTTCACCTCGTACCGGCCGGGCTTGAACAGCACGGCGTAGCGGTCGAGGCCCATCTCGTTGTGCTCCTGGCCGGCGAAGATCCGGTCCAGGTTGGACTGGATCTCCTCGACCGGGGTGGCCGGGTCGTACACGAAGACGTTGGGGCCGAAGTCCGGCTCGGCGCCCTCGCCGTGGCCGTGACCGGCCGGCGACGCGGCGGCGGATGCGGCCGGGAGCCCGAGGGCGGTGACCGACGCCGCCGAGGCGGCGGTGAGGGCGAGGAAGCGGCGGCGGGAGGGGTCTACTGGTCTCATCTGCCTGCCTGTTCGGTGATGGGGAACGGAGAGCGCTCTCTGCGCGTTCCTACCGCATCGCCATCGATCCCGCCAGACTCGACTCCGGTTCCGGAACTAGCTCCGGGCGTCGTACCGGGCCCGGGCGGCCTCCACCTCGGTCAGGTGGGTGGTGGCCCACGCCTCCAGGCCGGCGACCAGGTCGAGCAGGCTCCGGCCCAGGTCGGTGAGCGCGTAGTCGACCCGCGGCGGCACGCTGGCGTGCACGGTCCGGGTGACGATGCCGTCGCGCTCCAGGCCGCGCAGGGTCTGGGTGAGCATCTTCTGGCTGATCCCGTCGATCCGCTCGGCCAGCTCGCCGTAGCGCTTGTCGCCGCCGGCGAGGGTGAGCACGACCAGCACACTCCAGCGGTCGCCGATCCGGTCCAGGACCTTCCGGCTGCCGCAGTTCCGGTTGAACGGGTCCGCCTGCACGTGGCCACTCTCCTTCAGTGCGTACCGAACTTGAAGGTGCCTACTCTCCAACGGGAAGTAAGGCGACGGTGTTCCCGTTGGCGTGGGAAGACAGTTGATGTCGCAACCAACAGGGAGTGCTCATGTCCATCGTCGTCACCGGCGCCACCGGTCACCTCGGCCGCCTGATCGTCGAAGCGCTGCTCGACCGGGGCGTACCCGCCGACCGGATCGTGGCGCTCGGCCGGGACACCGACCGGCTCGCCGGCCTCGCCGCGCGGGGCGTGGCGACCCGGCGGGGCGACTACGACGACCCCGAATCGCTGCGGGCCGCCTTCGCGGGCGCCGAGAAGCTGATGTTCGTCTCCGGCAGCGAGGTCGGGCGGCGGGTGGTGCAGCACGGCAACGTGGTCACCGCCGCCCGGGAGGCCGGCGTCGGGCTGATCGTCTACACCAGCATCGCGAACGCGGACACCTCCAGTCTTGCGCTCGCCGCCGAACACCAGGCGACCGAGCAGCTGATCCGCGACTCGGGCCCGCCGCACGTGTTCCTGCGCAACAGCTGGTACCTGGAGAACTACACCGGCCAGCTCCCCACGTACCTCCGGCACGGGGTCGCGGGCGCGGCCGGTGACGGCCGGGTCAGCGCCGCCACCCGCGCCGACTACGCCGCGGCCGCCGCGTCGGTGCTCACGGCCGCGGACCAGGCCGGAGCGGTGTACGAGCTGGGCGGCGTCCCGTTCACCATGACCGAGCTGGCCGCCGAGGTCTCCCGGCAGGCCGGCGCCACGGTCTCCTACCTCGACCTGCCGGTGGACAAGTACACCGAGCTGCTGGTCGCGGCCGGCGTGCCCGAGGCGTACGCGGCCGTGCTCGCCGACGCCGACCGGGGCATCACCCAAGGCGAGCTGGAGGTCGGCGACGACCTGGCCCGGCTGCTCGGCCGCACCCCGACCACGCTCGCCGAGGCGATCCGCGCCGCCCTCTGACACCCGCCCCTGGCCGCCGTCCCTCGACCCGGGACGGCGGTCAGGCCGGCTCGGTCCGCAGCTTCACCAGGTCGTCGACGAGGCTCTCCACGTAGTCGGCCGTCTCCTCCCAGCGGGTGACGGCGACGCAGCGGCAGCCCATGGCCTTGACCGGGTAGTCGTTGCCGCCCACGTCGAGCCGGTCACCGACGAAGAGCACGTTGTCGATCTTCAGGTCCAGGCACTCCAGCAGCTTCCGCATGCCGTACGCCTTGTCCACACCCTTGCGGGTGACGTCGATCGAGGTCGAGCCGCCGCCGCGGACCTCCAGGTCGGGCAGCTTCGCGGCGACCGCGTCCCGGAGCCGCTTCTTCTTGCTGCCGTCCGGGTCCCAGCCGTACTTCTCGGCCGGCGGGGCGGACTGGCCCAGCGCCGAGAAGGTGATCTGACTGCCCCGGTCCTCGATGATGTCGCCCCAGGTCCTCGGCTCCCAGAGGTCGAGCGCCTGCGCCGACTCGGTGAGCGCCGCGATGACCCGGGCCTTGTCCGCCTCGCTCAGGTCCTCGGCGTAGACCAGCCGCCAGTCGCCGTCCATCCAGCGGTAGTAGCGGGTGCCGCAGGTCGGCATCAGGTGCAGCCGCCCGCGCTGCTCCTCGGTCAGGTCGAGGTGCGCCAGCACCTGCGCCTCGAACTGCTCGAACCGGCCACCGGAGATGATCAGCACATCCACCTCGGTGAGCAGGTGGCCGAGGAGCTCCGCCATCCGACGATCGATCTGGGACTTGGAAACCGCCAGCGTGTCGTCCAGGTCGAACGCCACCACTCGAAGATCGTTCACGAAGTACCACCATGTCGTCGCGGGCAAGGCCAGGACTAGCAGGGTACCGACGTGACCCACCGGCACCCCGATGGCCCGGGGCTGGCGCCCGGTCGAGGCCGCCGACCACGGCGCAGCCCCTCGCACGCAGGTTAACAGCGCCGGCGGAGGCAACCGGCCGGTTCCGGAGGCCCGTCACGCCGGCGGGGCTGCACCCTAAAAACCCGTTGGACAGGGCCGGCATCGGCGGCGATCGTGGCGCCATGCGCCAGGACGAGATCTGGGACGCCGAGACGGCCCAGCACTACGACACACCGGGCACCGGGATGTTCGCGCCGGAGGTGCTCGGACCCACGGTGGACCGCCTCGCCGCGCTCGCCGGGGGCGGACGCGCCCTCGAGTTCGCCGTCGGCACCGGCCGGGTGGCCGTCCCGCTGGCGGAACGCGGCGTGCCGGTCACCGGGATCGAGCTGTCCGTACCGATGATCGAGCAGCTGCGGACGAAGGCCGACGAGAACACGATCCCGGTGGTCGTCGGCGACATGACGACGGCCACGGCGCCCGGCGACCACAGCCTCGTCTACCTGGTCTACAACACCATCTCCAACCTGCTCGACCAGGCGGAACAGGTTGCCTGCTTCCGCAACGCGGCCCGCCACCTCGGCCCCGGCGGGCGGTTCGTCATCGAGCTGTGGGTGCCCGAGCTGCGCAAACTGCCCCCCGGTCAGCAGGCGACGGTGTGGTGCGCCGAGCCCGGCTACATCGGCCTGGACACCTACGACGTGCTGCACCAGCAGGTCGTATCGCACCACTTCCGGTTCGGCGAGGGCCGCGAGGCGCGGCTGTCCCGCAGCCCGCACCGCTACATCTGGCCCGCCGAGCTGGACCTGATGGGCCAGCTGGCCGGGTTCGAGCTGGAGTCCCGGCACGCGGACTGGTCCGGGGCCGAGTTCACCGAGGAGTCCCGCTCCCACGTGTCCGTGTACCGCCTGCCCGGCTGACCGGCGACTCCGCCCGGCACGGTCGGTCGACCGCCGGGCTGCGGCGCTCCAGGAGGCAACCGGCGGACGAGGAACCGGTGCACCAGCAGCGACATCGCCAGGCCGACGAGAAGGGGCGGCACCCAGACCTGAAGCAGGTCCCAGACGTCCGGACCCGGTCCCGCGCACGCCAGCGTCTTCTTCGTGCACAGCCTCACCGGGCCGGGCCGCTCCGGGCCCAGACCCAGGAACTCGCGGCCGAGGACCAGGGTCGCCGTCACGACCGGCACGAGGACGGCCAGGGCGTACCAGCCCGGCGAAACTCCGTCGCCGCACGGCCCCGTCCATGGATCGGGATCGTAGCAACGATCTTGCGCAGGACGGGCGACCGTGCATGTCCCCTGGTCACCGTCCGAGGCACGTTGCCGCCACCGGTGGCGTGCGGCCCGCCGCGTCAGGCAGCGAGTTGCGCCCGCAGCCCCCACCGGTCGATCTGGATCCAGTACTCCGCGATCCTGCCGTCGGCGACCCGGTATACACAGCTGGTCACCTGGATGACCGGCTGGCCGGTGGGCGCCAGCCCGTCGACGGTCCCGACGTGGACCCCGTGCTGGGTCCACCGCGCGTACACCTTGTCGCCGGAGCCGAACAACTCGTCGATCTCCAACCGGAACGGCCCGTAGGCCGCGAGCATCTCCTCGACGTGCTCGGCGTACTCCCGCGGGGTGCGGGTGATGGTCGCGGGGTCCTCGGCCTGCACCTGGTGGGCGATCACCGCGGTCGCCATCAGCCGGTCGGCCTGCCGGGGATCGGCTCCCGAGCGGACGACCTCAAGAAACTCCCGGACCACCGAGACTGGATCATGGCTCACGGATCAATCTTGTCCCACGGGATCGTTTCCGCATGGCGGGGCGTGCGCCCTGTGCGTGCCGTCACCGGGTGACGAGCACGACGATCGGTGATCAAGATGCTCACCTGGTGCCCCGGCAGGATTCGAACCTGCGACACAGGGTTTAGGAAGTGTGGACACGGGCGGAAGTCGCTCGGCAATGACCCGGCTTAACCTGCGTCGCCATGCTGACCGTCACGCCCGGGAGCTGACCCGCAGTTGACCGTCGTCGCCCACCTCTACGGGCACGCAACGGGCATGCGGACCGGTTCCAGGTCGTTCCGCTCGGCTGACCAGCCCGGCACGACCACCGCAGGCTGGTCGCACCGATGCGGCTACCAGTACGTCAGGCGGAACACGTCCCGGGCAACCAGGCCGCCCGGCGGCCGCAACGGGTCGTAGCCGTCACGGACGTACTCCGCTCGCTGATGGGAGCGGAGAACAAGACGATGGCCGGCGAACACCAGGATGAAGCCAACGGCAGCCATCGGCGCCGCCGCCTGTGGGGGCATCAGCCGTACACCCGCCGCCCGGAACGGCCACGGTAGAACAGCCAAGAGGATCGCCAAACGGTATACCCAGATGCCGGCGCGGTAGGTGATAAGCCGCCGGCACGCCGCGAACTCGTTGCTGTCGATTGACACCGCGCTAGGTTAGTCCGTGCTCGACTCTCATCGCCGGCCCTGCCGTCGCCGCTGCCCTTGTCGGGCATCCGTCGGCGCTGCCGGTTAACCGCGCCTCTCCCCGAAGCCCATCTCCGCGGTGAGTCCGCACATCGAGCTGCGGATCGGGGAAGCGCTCGCGCTGCGGCGTCGTCACCTGGACGTCAGCTCGGGTCGGGTGGCCGTCGCCCAGGCGGTGGCGCAGGTGCCCGGCGGTCCGGTCATCGACACTCCTAAGAACGACCAGCGGCGGGAGCTGGCCGTGCCGGCGTTCGTGGTGCAGCTGCTCCGGGAGCACCTGACGCCCCACGACCTGCGGGCCACGCACGCGAGCTGGGTCGCGGACTCGCACGGCGTCCTGGTGGCAGCTCGCCGGCTGGGGCACGCCAATGCCAGCGTGACGACCCGCCACTACGTCCGGGCTGTCGACGGTGGGGACGCTGAGGTCGCTCAGCACCTGGACGCGAGCGGGACGAAGGTAGCGAGGCGATCGGGCACGCAGCGGGCACGGAAGCCCCGGAAGGCGGAGCAGTGATCGTTGATCAAGGGTGTGACCTGGTGCCCCCGGCAGGATTCGAACCTGCGACACACGGTTTAGGAAACCGATGCTCTATCCCCTGAGCTACGAGGGCGCGAGGGCCTAGTTTAGCGACCTGGGCGTTCGCCCGAGGTGGCAGGGAGTGGCCCACGTCCGCCCACGTTTCCCGCGCCCCCGTTCGCCCAGCCCAGGAGCACGCGCGAGTCTCCAGGTGACTCCGGGTGATCTTGCCGGGCAGGGTGGAGCGGCCGGGCAGTCAGTCCGGGAAATCCGACGACGCACCCCTCTTTTTGCTCGCCCAGCAGGTCACCCGGGTTCTCACCCTCGGATGCGGCCATCACGTCCTTCCTTCTGCGGTGGCCGTCTCTCCTCCACCCAACCAGGCGCTCGAAGTCGGCTTCCTCGTCGCCGTCGTCGCCGCCGAAGGTGAACTCTTCGAGCAGGCGCTGGAACCGGAGGGTCGGCGCGGTGGGAACACCACCACGATGCCGGCGGGCGGGGCCGCTGCCATTGCACCTGACTACCGGATCACCCTGCATCCAGGTCCACCCGTGCGCGCTTTCCGAGGGGACGTACGCCTGCTGACCCTCGACTGTTCACCTGAGGTCTCCGGGTTGCGGCGACGAGTGTGGCTGCGGCGCACAGCGCGGCCGCCCAGACAAGCGTGGCGTCGGCCGAGGTGTGATCAGCGATGGTTCCGGCCGCCCACGGGCCGACGGTCTGGCCGGCGGCGAAGACCGTGGTGAAGGCGGCGAGGGTGGGAGCCCAGTCTTCGGGGCGGGTCGCGCCACGGATCGTCGCGGTGACAGCGGCCGGAACGGTCATGAACGTGCCGCCGTAGACCACGGCCGAGACGGCGAGGACGACGTATGACGAACTGACGAGGGGCAGCGCGCTCGCGCCGGCGAGGAGGGCCAGCAGAGTGGTGAGGACACGGGCCGGCGGCCATGCGCCGATGAGAGGGCTCCACAGGGGCGGCGCCACCATGGCACTGCTCCCCAGGAACGCCCACAGCGTGCTGACCTGCCAGGTGGGCACGGCTTCCTGGAACAGGGCGGCCGACAGGAAGGTGACGTAGGCGATGTATCCGCCTGCGAAGAGCAGGTAGGCGACGGCGGTGCGCCACAGGTGCCGGATCGCCCGTCGTCCTGTCGCGAGCTGCGGCTCGGGTTCGTCGACCCGAGCGGCGGCCCAGCTGACGGCGGTGGCGAGGAGGGCGCAGACGGCCAGTCCGGTCCAGGCCATCCGCCAGTCGTGCGGGGCGTGCGTCGCCAGGCTCGGAAGCCAGGCCGCGCTGACGGCGATGCCCAGCCCGGCTCCGGAGAAGTAGATCGTGATGGGTGCGGGTGAACGCGCGGCGGCGGCGCTGCGCGACGCGATCACGCCCCCGGCGACAAAGACCAGAGCGCCGCCGGCACCCGCCGCCAGGCGCGCGGTGAGCAGCGCCGGGTATGCGCTGCTCACCGCGGTGGCAGCCAGGGCGACGGCCGTGATCAGCATGCCCAGCCGGAAGGTCGCGGTGGAACCCCAGCGCCGTGCCGCGACGCCGGCAACCGCGGCGCCCAGCAGGTATCCGACACTGTTGGCGGTGGTCAGGGCACCGGCTTGGGCAAGGCTCCACCCGAGATCGGTCCGCATGGCCGGCAGGAGCAGACCGTAGGCGAATCGGGAGATCCCCAGGGCCGACGCGGTGCCCAGGGCGAGTCGCGCGGCGGTCCAGTAGACCCTCGGTGGCCGGCGGGAGAGTGAGCGTAGGGCCCCGGCAGCGGTGCGGATCAGGTTCACCGGATGGCGTCCTTCAGGTGCCGGTCGAGGAAGGCGATCACCGTACGGGCGAGAGCGACTCGATGGTCGGACAGGGCGTGGTCGGTGGGGAAGACGTGGTGTTCGAGCCCGGGGACGGGGTGGGCGAGGTAGGCGTCCACCAGCGGCCCGTGGTGGACGCCGGCGGGGGTGACCACGTCCCGGTCGGTGCCGATCAGCAGCACAGGGCGGGTGGCCAGCCGTGGCGCGAGGTGAGCCAGGCTCCACGCGTCCCCGGCCTCCTCCATCTCCGCGACCAGCGCCGGCGCGCTCGTGCCGCGCAGGGGCAGTAGTTCGCTCGCCCAGTCGGCGAGGTAGGCGGCTCGCGCCGCCGGGTCGCTCCGGCAGGCGGCGGCGGCCGTTCCGAGATCGAACCCGGCCACCGAACCGACTGCGGCCACGCCGGGATCGGCGGCCGCGGTCATCAGCGCGGCGAAGCCGCCCAGGCTGTGGCCGATGACGGCCAGCCGGCCCGGGTCGAGAGCGTGGGCCGTGGCAACGTCGGGCTCACGCAGGCGGGCGACCACGCGGGCGGAGTCCTCCAGCACGTGGGCCCACGACCAGGAGCCGTCCATCCCCCACGAGCCGCGGTAGTGGAACACCAGCGTCGCGTATCCGGCTCGGCGCAACGCCTGCGCGAGATCGAAGTTCCGCTCATGCCCGAGGAAGCCGTGCAGCAGGACCACGACGGGGTGCTGGCCGGCCCCGGCCGGCAGGTGCAGGACGCCCAGCAGCGTGGCGCCCGCGCTCGGGAAGGTGACGGGCACGGTGCGCGCCGCGGGTCCCTGGGCGTCGATGGGGTCGGTGACGAGGGGATCTGACACGGCCTGCTCCCTAGATGGTTCCGATCGGTTCGATGTGACGCTAGCAGCACATCGGACCGACTGGTACCATCTCTCCGTGCCCGTTCCCAAAGGCAGCAGCCTCGACCCTGGCCGCACTCGGGCGGCGATCCTCCGCTCGGCGGAAGGCATGCTCTACGAGCACGGGCTCGACGGCGTGGGCATCGCCGAACTGTGCGCCGAGGCGGGCATCTCCAAGGAGACGCTGTACCGCCACTTCGGGTCCAAGGACGGGCTCATCCGCTCCGTCCTCGAAGCCCGCAGTGACCGCGTCACGCGCTGGCTGACGCAGGCGGCCACCGACGCGGGCGACGAGCCGGCGGCCCAGCTCGCCGCGGTCTTCGACGCCCTCGGCGTCTGGTTCAGCGAGCCGGGCTTCCGCGGCTGCGCCATTGTCAACGCCGCCACCCAGCACCATGCGACTCCGGCCAGCACCATCGCCGCCCGCCATCTCGGCCGCTACCTGGACCTCTTCACCGCGATCGCCGACCGGGCCGGAGCCGCGCGTCCCGCCGCGCTGGGACGGCAGCTTCTCCTGCTCCTGGAAGGCGCGACCGTGGTCGCCGACCATCTCGAAGGCCCCGGCGCCGCGGACGACGCCCGCGAGGCGGCACTCGCCCTCCTGAACAGCGCGGCCAAACGGCCCGCCGGCAGCTAGACATACCGGAGGACAGATGTCGGACACCCCGTCGGACGCCGAACTCGCACGCTCCCTGAAGGGCGGCTTCGTCAGCAGCCACGCCGAGGTCAACGGCGTCCGCCTGCACTACGTGGCGGGTGGCCGAGGTGAGCCGCTGATCCTGCTGCCGGGCTGGCCCCAGACGTGGTGGGAGTTCCACAAGATCATGCCCGCCCTCGCGGCAGGCCGTCGGGTGATCGCCGTCGACCTGCGGGGCATGGGCGGCTCGGACAAGCCCGCGGACGGGTACGACAAGAAGACCATGGCCGCCGACATCCTCGCGCTCACGCGCCACCTCGGCCACGACGCGGTGGACATCGCCGGACACGACATCGGCGGGATGGTCGCCTTCGCCTTCGCGGCCAACCACCCGGCAAGCACACGCCGGATAGCGCTCCTGGACATCGCCCACCCCGACGAGCGGTTCTACAACTACTCACTCCTGCCCGTGCCCGGGCGCCAGCAGGTGGGCGGCGACATCCACGCCGGGCCGGGACGGTTCCTGTGGTGGTTCGCGTTCAATCAGGTCCCCGACCTGCCTGAACGCCTGCTCGTCGGCCGCTCCCGCCTGCTGGTCGACTGGATGATCGACTACCTGGTCGAGGACCCGAGCGCCATCGGCGACCGCGACCGGGACATCTATGCGCACGCCTACTCCACCGTGGAGGCGATCCGCGCCGGCAACGCCTGGTACCGGGCGTTCGGCCAGGACATCGCCGATGGGAAAACCTACGGCCCCGTACGCGCACCGTTGCTGGGCCTCGGCGGCGGCGAAGGCGGTTACCAACTCCTCAAGGCGTTGCTGCCGGACAAGGGCACCGACGTCGAGGTCGCCGCCGTGGTGGGCAGCGGCCACTACATCCCCGAAGAACGACCCGAGGCCGTCGTCCAGCACCTCACTCGCTTCTTCGCCTGACGCACCGCAAGCGCCCGTTCGGAGGCTCGCCCCGATCGGTGGCCCCGCGTTGCCGAACCGTGACCGCGACGGGAAAGGCTTGTCGGATGCTTCGGGGGATGGCGGGCGTCGGCCTGCCCGCGCTGCGGCGCACGGTGACGCATCCGGCCGCCTGGTCGTTGCCGGCCATGGCACTGCTGGTGCTCGTGGCCATGCCGTTCAACGACGGCTTCTACGATTTCTGGGTCAACTACGACGCGCAGGGCGACGCGCAGCAGTACGAGCGGATCAACACCACGCGGATCTTCCGGCACACCTCGGGATTCCTCTGCGGACAGTTGTTGGCGCTGCTGGCCGGGGCCGCCCTCGCCCGCCGGAATTCCCAGGCCAGGGCGCTCGCGGTGGCGGTTCCGCTCGCGGTGTTCCTGGCCGGCGTGAGCTTCGCCGTCGCGTACCCCCTCGCCCGGGCCCGCGCGGGTTCCTTCTTGACGACACCGCCGCTCGACGACCCGGTCCTGTTCCGGGTCCTCCTGTGTGAGCTGGCTGCCTACCCGCTCTACGCCGCCGCTGGCGTCGGCCTCGGCGCGCTGCTCGGACGCCTGCGGCGACGCGCAACGCGCTGGCCGCTCGTGGTCCTGCTCCTGCTGGGCTGGTTCGTCTCCACCATGACCGGGCTGCTGCAGGACGACCGGTTCAACGCGCCAGCCGGGCTGCTGTGGGCCGTCCCACCGATCGCGGCCGGCACGGCGGTCGCACTGGCCGGGCTGTCGATGGATGTCTGGGCCGGACCGGCCGCCGTGCTGGTGGGCGACTGGGGACGCAACGCCAGTACCGCCCTGCTGGTGAGCGCCGCGGCGTACGCCCTGGGGTTGAATCTGCTCGCCGGCTGGGCCGGGCGTCGCCCTCGACCCGGCGTCGAGCGGCCGCACGGCGGGCCGGCGCGACGGGCGGGAAGGCCCACCCGACCCGGCCGGTGACGTGTCGCCCTTCGCTGCCGGCGGCTCCGGCTGCCCGGGCCGTGCTGCCGGTACGCCGCACGGCGGCCTCGTGGCCTTCCCCGTACTCTGACGACGGTCACCGAACGGCGGATCATCAGCCATCCGACGAAGCCGTGCGGGAGAGGGGGACCAAGCATGACGGCGGTACCGGGCCAGCGGTCGACGACGGTGAGTTCGTCCGTTGCCGGGCAGGCGGCGGAGGAGGATCTGCGCGCGCTGTTCGGGCAGTCCATCGCCGTTTTCGCGTCGCTCGCGGGGCCGACGCATGTGGTGGAGTCGGCGAACCCGGCGTTCTTCGCCGCCATCGGAAACGAACGGGCGCGCACCGGGGTCCCGATCCCCGAGTTGATGCCCGAGCTGGCGGATCAGGGGTTCATCGCCCTGCTGGATGAGGTCTACCGCACGGGTGAGCCCTACACCGGCCGTGACGCCCGGGTCGTGCTGGGCGCCGGCCCGCACGCGCGGGAGGCGTTCTTCGACTTCACCTACGAGCCGCGCCGCGACGCCAGTGGCACGGTGGCCGGGATCCTCGTGATCGGCGTGGAGACCACCCAGGTCAAGCAAGCTCAACGGCTGATGGTCGAACACCGCGCCATGCTGGAGCAGATCGCCCGTCAGGCGCCCCTGACCGAGGTGCTCGGCGGGATGGCGCGCTGCATCGAGAACCTGGCACCGCAGCAGATGCTCGTCTCCGTGCTGCTCGCCGATCCCGACGGCCGGCACCTGCGCCACGGCGCCGCACCGAGCCTGCCCGACTTCTACAACGAGGCCATCGACGGGATCGCCACCGGTGAGGGTGTCGGCTCGTGCGGCACCGCCGCGCACCGGCGGGAACCGGTCATCGTCACCGACATCGCCACCGACCCGTTCTGGGACGACTTCCGGGACCTGGCCGAGCGGGCCGGGCTCGCCGCCTGCTGGTCGACACCGATCCTGGCCCGCGACGGCGGCCTGTTGGGCACCTTCGCCATGTATCACCGCACCCCCCGCGTCCCGCAGGACACCGACCTCGCTCTGGCCCGGGTCTTCGCCGGCACCGCGGCCCTGGCCATCGAGCGCCACCACGTCGAGCAGGCGAAGGCGGCCGCGGAAGCACGCGCCAGAACGGCGCATGAGGAGCTGGCCAAGGCGGTAAACGCGGAGCGGCACCTGCGCGCCGAGGCCGAGCAGCGCGCCGCCGCCGCCGCGGACCTGGCGGACCGGATGCGCGCCGCCGCGGCCGCTCAGGCCGCCCGACCGCATCCCGAGCACTGCCAGCTCGGCGGCGTCCAGGGGTGCACCGCACCGGCCAGGATCAAGGTCGCCGATTCGTGGGGCGACGCGGCGTGGGGCTGTGAGGCTCACGTCGAGGAGGCGATCCTCAACGTGCGGTCGGTGTTCATCGCCAGCGAGGAGCTCGGCGGCCTGGCCGCCTACCTCAACCGCTGAGTCGCCGGTCCACCCAGGTGCCCGCGCCGGCTGGCAGTGACGGGCGTTGGGGCTCGGACGCGGTGCCTCCTGTTCCGGTCAGTGTCCGCTCCGGTGTGTTGGCGGCGCCGGACCGGTCACGCCGGGCACAATCACGGGCATCGACGTGAAGAGGTGCTCCTGCGGAGGTGCCCGTTGACGCGGTGTCCAGGCCGACTGGCTCGGTGGATGCTGCGGGGCGCCCTCCTGTGCGGCGGCTTCGTCGGTGCGTGGGGCCTGCACGACGCGGTGGCGCCCGACGCGGCTCAGGCGGCCGAGCCGGCTCGGCCCTGCGTCCTGGCGGACCTGCTCGACGACACCCGGGCACTCGTCGGGCAGTCCGTGGTGGCTCCGCTGCGCCTGCCGGCGCCGTCGTCGACCGGGAGCGGTGGAGTCGACACCGGGAGCGGTGGAGTCGACACCGGGGGCGGCCCGGCAGCGGCGGACCCGGGCCGGCCGACGGCGGACGGCCGACGGGTGCGTCCGGCGACGGTCGCGCCGTCCCCCGTGGAGCGGGCGGGTGTCGCCGAGGTGATCGCCCCGGTGACCCGGTCGGTCGTGGACCTGGCGTCTCCCGTCGTGGAGGCGGTCGCACCGGCGCGGCTGCTGGAGCCGGTCACCGACGTCGTCCGCCCCGTGACCGAGCCGATCGCCGACCTGCTGCCGCCCGTCCTGGCCCCGGTGCTCGACCTGACCGAGCCCATCCTCGGGCCACCCGGCGCGCCGCCCACCCCTCCCGAGGATCCGATCGCTCCCACGCCCGCGCCGGCCGGTCAGACACCGGCGGCGGGCACGCCCGCAGTGTCCACCCGCCCCGCTACGCCGGCCGTCGTGCGCCCGGCGAAGGCCGCGTCACCTCGACCGGCGTCCCGGTCCGCGGGCCGCCACGAGGTGTCGCCCGGGCCTGCGGAGGTGCGGATGCCGCCGCCCGGGAAGTCCGCTCCCGCCCCCGGCGAGACGCCCCTCACCCCCACCGCACCCACCCCGCCGGCCACCACGGCCGGCTCGGGTGCCGGCACCGGTGGGCCTGGCATCCCCGCCGAGGGCTCCGCTCGGGCGTGGGATCCCGAGCTGCGGCTGCTGGGGTACGACCGCGGTCGCGGTGACGCACTCGTGAACCGGGCGAATCCGCCGGATCCCAGACCCGCCTGAAGCACCTGCCGGTGGACGACCCGGACCACGCCGGAAACGGCGGGCTGCCCGGCAGCGCCGGGCACCAGCGCCGGCGGGCGGATGAGCCCAGCCGGCCGGCTGACCGGTCGTCGCCGCCGTCCGCCTGACGTCGCGACCCATCCGTGACGACGCCCGCCCTCGGCCGGCGTCACCGCCCACCGCCAGGCCCGCCCGACCCGGAACCGCGGGACGGCCCCGCCCGGCGCACCTCGGCAACCGCCGTCCATGAACCGTCCACATCCGTCACCGGGAGAACTCGTGAACCGCACCCTGCCTGTCTGCCGCGCGAGATGGCGCGACGTCCACGACATCGTCGAACTCGTCGCCGGCCCCTTCGCCGACAGCGCCACCGGCGCCTGGCTGGTGCCCGACGACCGCCGCCGCCGGGACGTGCTCACCGCCGTCGTCCGCGTCTGGACCGAACACGCTCTCCTCTCCGGCGAGGCGTACCTCTTGCAGGATCATTCCGCTGCCGCGGTCTGGCTCCACCAGTACGGGCCCACCCCCGCGCCCACCGGGTACGGCGAGCGCCTCGCCGTCGCGTGCGCCGACCACCTGGACCGCTTCCTCCAGCTCGACGACGTCCTGCGCGCGCACCGGCCCGCCGAGCCTCACAACCACCTGGCGTTCTTCGCGGTCACCGCACAGCCGCACCGGATCAGGCGCGCCACCGCCCTGCTGGCCGCCAGCAACGCCCGGATGGGTCAGGCCCGGCTCCCCACCTACACGGAGGCGAACACCCCGCCGGAGCGGGACCTGTACGCCCGCCACGGCTACGTCGCCCACCAGCCCTTCACGCTCCCCGACGGCACCACCACCTACCCGATGTGGCGGAGTCCGGGGCTGCGGCAGCCCGGGCGCAACCCCGCCAGGCCGGCGATCTGCCCGTACGCGGCCATGTCGGCATAGGCGGGCGGCGCGACCTCGGGACGCACTGCGGGCAGGGTGCGCTCCGGAGCATCATGGGGCGGGCGCGCCGCCACCAGCGGCCACGGCCGGCCCACCAGCTCCTGCCGCGGCGGGCACCGCGCCCGCCGGCCGGGACCCGTCCCCGCTCCCGAGGAGCCCCTCGTGATCCAGTTCTCCGACGTCGACCTGTCCGCGGTGCGGGTGCTGCTGTGCGACGCCGACGGCAACCTCTTCCCGTCCGAGGAGCCCGCCTTCGCCGCCTCGGTCGAGGTGGCCAACGCGTTCCTGGCCGCGTACGGGATGCCCGGCACCCTCACCGCCGAGCAGCTGCGTCTCGGCTCCACCGGCAGGAACTTCCGCACCACGGCCGTGGACCTCTGCCTCGCCTCCGGCGTACCCGTCGAGGCCGCCGTCGCCGGCGGGCGCCCGGAGGCGGTCGTCGCGCCGGGCCCGACCCTGGCCGGCCGCCCGGTGCTGACCGCCGCCGCGCTGGAGCACTGGGTGGCCGAGGAGAAGGCCCGGGTCAGCGCCCACCTCGGCGACGTGCTGCGGCCGGACCCGGAGGTGCGGGACGTGCTCGGCACGCTCGCCCCGCACCTCACGCTCGCCGCGGTGAGCAGCAGCGCGGGCAGCCGGTTGGCGGCCTGCTTCCGCGCCACCGGGCTGGCCGGGCTCATCCCGGTGGAGCGGCGCTACAGCGCCGAGGACTCGCTGCCCGTACCCATCGGCAAGCCGGACCCGGCGATCTACCTGCACGCCGGGCGGGAGCTGGGCTGCGGTGGCGCCGAGGGCCTGGCCGTGGAGGACTCGGTGCCCGGCGTGCGGTCCGCCGTGGCCGCCGGCTTCCCCACCGTCGGCAACGTGATGTTCGTACGCGAGGCGGAACGTGCCGACCGGATCGAGGCACTGCGCCGGGCCGGCGTCGTCGCCGTGGTCGCCTCGTGGCGCGAGCTCGCCGAGCTGCTGTTGCCGGCGGTCGGCGCCCCCTGACCGGCCCGCCACCCCCGCGCGGGGACGTGACGCGGGTCAGGCTCGCCGGTCGGGATTGCGTGCGGCGCTCGCCACCAGCGCCTCGGCGACCTCGCGGACCTTGCGGTTGCTGTCCTGGGACAGCCGCGACAGCAGCGCGAACGCCTCGTCCGGTGAACAGCGCCGTTCGGCCATGATGATCCCCTTGGCCTGCTCTATGACCGCCCGGCTCCGCGTCGCCGCGCGCATCTGCTCGGACAGGGCGGCGGCGCTGTCGTACAGGTGGGCGTTGGCCAGCGCCACGGCGGCGTACGCGGCGAAGCCCTCCGCCGTCGCGATGGCGTCCTGGTCGAAGGCGTGCGCCTCGCCGCCGTAGACGTTGAGAGCTCCGACGACCGCCTCCTGGAGCGGCAGCCCGATGGACAGTGAGCTGCCGACGCCGGCGGAGCGGGCCCGGCCCGCCCATTCGGGCCACCGCGGCTCGGCCGACATGTCCGGGACGGAGATCGAGGAAGCGCCGACCGAGGCGTCCACGCAGGGGCCCCGGCCGTGGTCGTACTGCCACTGGTCGAGGTTGCGGGCGATCTCGTCGGTGGCCACGAGGGACCGGCCGTCGGCGCCGCGGAACAGGCTCACCGTCAGCCTTCTGGCTCCCGGGATGCTCCGGGTGGCCAGCTCCGCGATCCGGCCCAGCATGTCGTCGAGGCTCGTCTCGTCCAGCCTGATCCGGCCCAGTTCGGCGAAGGCGTCCTCGGGGTCCTCGCTCGGCTGTGTCATGGGAGATCCTTGTCGGCCGGCGTACGCCGGCGGCTCGGGAGTTTCGGTTGGGGGGTGCCGCCCGGGGCGTGCGACTGACGTCCCCCGGCGGGACGGCCGGAAAACCCTTCGCGCGAGACAGTTCATCGACCCGCGGGCCGGCCGCGACGGATCCGGCGGCGGGAGGTGTAGCGCCGGTTGCGGTCAGGCGGGACCGCCACCCCCGCCCCGCCGTCGCAGTCTCCGCCTCACCCGGAACCCGACGGCGCGGGCGCCGGACACGGTCCGGGCGAGATGGCGCCTGTTCTCGTGGACGTACGCCGAGATCAACGCGACCAGGAAGCCCAGTCCCGTGAGCCAGGCGAGCCACTCCCCGACCGAGGCCAGCAGCGGCAGGGTCACGAACAGGCAGACGAACCCGGACAGCGGGAAGACCAGTTGCAACCCGAACTCGTACAGCAGGGACCGGGCGTCCCTCTGCTGCGCGTAGAAGTCGTCCCACCGGAAGACCCGGTCGTCCCCGGAGCACTGCACGGCGATGGGCCGCAGCACGTCGCGGGTGTACCGGTTCGCCGCCTCGCGGTCACGCCGGCGCCGCAGGATGGTGATCCCCGAGGTCGCCGCCAACACCGGAACCGCGAGCAGCAGGCGCGGATCGGCCCGGTTCGCCACCACGAACCCGAGGATCACGGCCACCACGGTCAGGTACGCGCCGACCAGGGCGTGCGACGCGGCGGATTTCTGCGCCATGACGGCCCGGATCGCGGTGTACTCCGCGACGACCAGGTTGGTGCGGTTGTCGACGCGAGCAGCGGTCGTTTCGTCGCCCGGTGGAGCACCTCTCGGACGGGCCAGGTCATTCCACCTCACGCGTCGATGATGGCAACCCTCCACAAGGGCCCGACCGACCGGCCGCCGGTCACCGGCCGCGGGCGGGTCGCTCGCGGGAGCCGACGTCGTCCAGGTGGCGCAGCGCTTCCGCCCAGGAGCGGCCCAGGGTGGTCTCGTGGTAGTCGAGGTCGTGCTCGGCGCAGAACCGCCGGATCAACGGCTGGGCATGACGCAGGCTGGGACACGGCATGCTCGGGAACAGGTGGTGTTCGATCTGGTAGTTCAGCCCGCCCAGCGCGATGTCGACGAACCTCCCGCCCCGCACGTTGCGGGAGGTGAGCACCTGCCGCCGCAGGTAGCCGAGGTTGTCGTCGGCACCGAGGATCGGCATGCCCTTGTGGTTGGGAGCGAACGAGCAACCGAGGTAGAGGCCGAGCACACCCTGGTTGATCAGGATGAACGCGACGGCCTGCGCCGGGCTCAGGACCAGGAACACGGTGGTGAGGTAGCCGCCCAGGTGCAGGACCAGCAGCCCGGCCTCGACGGGCCGGCGCGCGAGTGGGCGCCGGCGGAGGACGGCTCGCACGCTGTTGCCGTGCAGGTGCAGGCCCTCCAGGAGGAGCAGCGGGAAGAACAGGTACGCCTGGTGACGCACGAACAGCGCGGCGAGGCCACGCCGTCGCCGGGCCTGGTCGGCCGTGAAGGACAGGGGCGCCACCCCGATGTCCGGGTCCCTGCCCTCGGTGTTCGGATGGGCGTGGTGTCGGTTGTGCTTGTCCACCCACCAGCCGTAGCTGATCCCGGTCAACAGGTTGGCGTGCAGGAGGCCGATCAGGTCGTTGGCCCGTCTCGAGCCGGCGATCTGCCGGTGACCGGCGTCGTGGCCGATGAAGCCGGCCTGCGCGAAGACCACCGCGAGGGCCACCGCGACCAGGAGCTGCCACCACGACTCGCCCCACCGGACGAACAGGGCCCACAGTCCGGCATAGCAGCCGACGACGAGGCCGATCCGCACCGCGTAGTGGCCGCGCCGCCGTTCGAGCAGGCCCGCCGCGCGGATCTGCCGGGACAGGTCGGCGTAGTCGCTGCCGCGGTCGGGGTCTCGCGGCCGCGCCGCGGCAGGTGCCCGCCGGGCCACCGGTGCGGGCGGGGGGACCGTCACGGGGACTGCGTGTCGGCCAGGTCGGCCGGATCGAGCCGCAGCGTGGCGAACAATCCGGTGTGCTCGTCGGGGTTCACCCGTTCCGGTAGCTCGCGCTCGACCCAGTCGGCCCTGACCTGCTGGCCGCGTTCGCGAAGAAGACTGACGATCCTGTGCCGGGCGATCCGCATCGGGTGCTCCCTGGTAGCGCCGCCCGGAAGGGTCATGCTCGGTGGTGGCAGTGGCCACCGGGGACCCGGGCGACATCCTCACCGTACGCCTCCGGGGAGCGCATCCGCACCTGGTCGAGGGCGACTGCCAGCGGCTCCCGTGGATCGGCACACCGGGAGAGGCGTACGCTGAGGGTATCGCTCGGGACTCCGGTGACGGACGGTCCGCTGACGGCGGACGTCCCACCGATCGGGGCCACTGCGTCACCCCCCGCCGCCCATTTAGCAGCCCGGTCGCCGACTCCACGTCGCGTCCCCGGCCGGCAGCTCCCCCGCACCGGCTCGCCGGGCAGCGACAGTCCGTCGCAGGCCCGCCCTCACCCGACCGCCCGCGCCGGCCCACGCCGGCACCGGGTACGTCGGGCACCATCGGAAGGCGGCGGTTCGTGATGACCGCACCCCGGAACAGGCCCGTCCCACTCTTCACCGCCAACGGCCACGACGGCCCGGCGGCTGCTCGTCCGACCTTCCGTCGTCCCCCGGTGAAGCGATCGCGGATCGGGGAGCTGTGGGTCGTCGCCGTGGTGTTCGCGATCGTGCTCCTGCTGCTCATGATCTTCGTGTTGCAGAACGGGCAGCGCGCCGAGGTGACGTTCCTCGGCGCACACGCCGCCCTGCCGGTCGGTGTGGCGCTGCTGTTGGCCGCGATCATCGGGGTGCTGCTCGTCGCCCTTCCCGGCACCGCCCGGATCGTGCAGCTGAGGATGCGTCAACGCCGGCGCGCCACGGCGGTCCCCGGGTCGCCCGCTCCCGGCCCGACCGGTTCGCCGACGACCGGCGCCGTCCACCGGGAGGGCTGACCCATGTCCGTCACCCGGCAACGCGGCACCGCGAGCCCCCCGTCCGTGCCCACCGCGCCCCGGCTCGTCCTCGCCACCGATCGGGCGGGGTCGGTCCTCGACGGCGCCTGGTGGCCCCGGTCCTGGGACCCGGTCACCGAACTTCCGGGTCTCGTCCTCGCCTTGGCGGAACGCCACGGTCGGATCCGGCACATCATGCTCAACATCGACGCCTGGGACAGCCGGTTCCGCCGGTTGGCCGTCGGACCGGACCTGGTCCGGCTCGGCTGGTTCGACACCCTCGATCCCGCCGTGCTGGTTGCCACCACCGGCGGGGACATCCAGGTCGACCTGCTCATCGTGCCGCCCGCCACGGCAGCGGCCGCAGCCCAGCAGGCGATGGCGGCCGCCGCCGACCCGACCAACGTCAGGCGCGCGCCGGACATCCTGGCCGCCCTGCGGGTGCCACCGGCCCCGAGGGCCAGCGGCGGCGCCGACGCGCGCGCGGTGTGGGACAACGAGGGCGGTGGCGGCGGGGTCGCCGCGACGGGCGGCGGGGCACGGGGTGGCCCGGACCGCGACTGACCGGCGCGGGCCGGGTGCACGGCCCGCGTTCCCGGCCCGCTGAGGCCGACGCTCGCCTAGTGTCGACCTGGGCAGCCGGCCGCGTCCGACGCGCCCGGTTCCGGCCGGTCGCGCACCGCCGCCGAGTCCCGCACGACGCCGGAGTCAGCAGACGGGCCCCTGATGACGATCGACCGAGCGGTGGGGTTGTCCCGCGCAGACGGTGGACCCCAGCGGGCGACCCTGCTGGAGCTGTTCCTCGATCTGGTGTTCGTCGCCGCGCTCGCCCTGACGTCACGATCGTTGGCCCAGCGTCTCGACGCGGTCGGGGTCTTCCAGACCGTCGTGCTGCTCATGGCGATCTGGTGGGTCTGGTCCGTCACCGCGCTGACCACCGACCTCTACAACAGGCAGCAGCCGCCCATCTTCGCCATGACGCTCTGGGTCATGCTCGGGACCATCCTGATGGCCGGCACGCTGCCCGAGGCCTTTGCCGACCACGCCCTGACCTTCGCGGGCGCCTACGTGGCGATTCACCTGGGCCGAGGCATCTTCCTGGTCGCCGCGCTGCAGGGCCGGACGGCGCGGATGCACGCCAGCCGGTTCATCTTCTGGTTCGTCCTGTCCGCCGTACCGTGGCTCGCCGGCGGTCTCGTGGCCGGCTGGGCGCGAGGTGTGCTGTGGACCGCCGCACTCGCCGTCGACTACGGGTCGGCCGCGCTCCGTTATCCCACCCCTCGGATCGGGAAGGTGCCCGCGTCCCAGTACCGGGTGGCGGCCGACCATCTGGCGGAGCGCTACCAGCAGTTCTTCACTCTGGCCCTCGGTGACCTCATCCTCGTCACCACCCTGACCTACGCCGACCACGACGTGACAGCCGGCCGGACGGCGGCGCTCCTGGTCGCGTTCGCCGCCACCGTGCTGCTGTGGCAGATCTACGTCCACCGCGCCGGATCCCTGCTGCAGGCCACCATCGAGTCGGCCCGGGACCCGGGCGGGTTCGTCCGGTCCGCACCCAACACCCACCTGGTCATGGTGGCCGGCGTGGTCGCCGCCTCCGCCGGTTTCGAGGTGGCCATCGCCCACCCCGCCGAGCCCACCGTGCCCTGGCTGGCCGGCGTCATCTTCGGCGGGCCCGCGTTGTTCCTGACCGGCCGGGCCCGGTTCGAGTACGAGGTGTTCAGCCGGGTGTCGCCGTCCCGGCCGGTCGCTTTCCTCGTGCTGGCGGTCGCGGCACCGGTCCTCCTGGGTGAGCCCGCGCTGGTGGCCGGCCTCGCCGCCACCGTCGTGCTGGCCGGGGTCGCCGTCGCCGACGCCGTCCGGGCCTCCGGGAACCCACCCGAGTCACCAGCGCCCTCCATGTAGCGGGGAGCTGCCACCGCGTGACCTCGCGCTGCGGCGGGTGGACGGGCGGGAGGCCGACGTCACCACGGTGGTGGACGACTCGGCCAGCACCTACCGGTGCGAGCTGGTGATCCGCTTCGACGGGGACGACGGGTCGTGGGGCGAGGAGTCCTTCGTCCGCAGTCCGGCGTGACGGGACCACCGGGGCCGGTGGTCCCGTCCGCCCGTCACGCGGGCACCACGTCGAGCCGCGGGCCCGCGGGTCGCCCGGCCCCGGCCAGGGCCAGCAGGGTCTGCCCGGTGGCGTCGTCGACGACGGCGACCCGTACCGCGTCGGGCCCGCCGTCGACCAGCGGGACGGCGAAGACCGCGGTGGCCGGCCGGCCCTGGTAGCGCGCGGCGTGGCCGACGAAGCGCCACTCGCCGTCGTCCCAGTGCTCGCGGACGTCGGAGCGGAGCAGCGGCGCGATCCGCCGGTAGGGGTCGCTGAGCTGGACCTGCTGCACGGTGGCGAGCAGCGGCAGCCCGGTGCCGCCGCGCAGCGGGTTGGTCAGCCGGGCGCGCAGCCGGCGCAGCGGCAGCAGCCAGCCGGCGTCCAGTTCGGGGGACAGCGCCACCATGGCCGCCGCCTCGGCGAGCAGCACCACGCCGCCGGCCAGGGGACGGTCGGTGAGCGCGGCCAGCCACGCGCCGGTGGCCACGGTGGCCAGCCCGGCCGCCGCCACGAGCAGCGCGGCCCGGCCGAGGCTGCGGCCGGAGACCGGGGTCGGGCGGCTGCTCAGGCAGCCGCACGAGGAGGTCGGGGCGGTTCGGCGGGCGTACGTCAGGTAGCCGAGGAAGCCGACGGCCACGGCGGTCGCGGCGGCGGTCTCCAGCCGCAGGGCGGGCGGCAGCAGGAGGAGCGCGCCGAGGATCAGCTCGACGGCCCCGAGCAGCCGGTACGCGGGCAGCAAGCGGTGTTCCCCGACCAGGCGGACGAGCGCGGACCGCCGGGCGACCGTGGCGGCGTGCCGGTTCAGGAGCTTCACGCGGGCGGACCAGATCAGCACCGCGCCGACGACCAGCGGTTGCAGCGCCGCGATCATGTCGATCATGGGTTCTCCCCTCGGGTGGGCCGACGGGTGACGCCGGGGCGGCCGGCTGGGGCGGGCCGCCCTGCGACGGCTCCAGTTCGCCGCGGCCGACGTGGCGCCGCGATCTGGAGCCGTCGGGCGTACCGGTCAGGCGGCGGCGTAGACGGTGGCGATGTCGATCTCGTTGGTGTCCGGGTGCCAGGCGCCGAGCACCTGGACGTGCCGGCCCACGCGGAGCAGGGACAGGTCGCTGATGGCCGGTGTGCCGTTGTAGACCGCGGCGGAGCGGCCGGGCACGACGTGGGCGACGATTCGTTGACCCTTGTGGTCGAGGTGGAGCAGGTTGCGGCCGACGGCGGCGATGTGCGCGTGCAGGTTGACGATGTTCACCCACACCGAGTCGGCGGCCAGTGTGCCGTCGGGCAGGCGGACGCCGCGGGCGTAGAGCCCATCGCCGATGGCCACCTGGTCGAACGTGGTCGGGTGCAGTTTCCAGATGCTCGTGCCGTCGGTGATCCGGATCGAGTGCAGCACGGTGTCGGATCCGGTGACCAGCAGCAGGTGGCCGGAGATCTTGCTGATCCGGCCCTCGACGAAGTTCGGGTCGGGGGCGCCGGGCTCGACGGTCGCCGGCTCGGCGGCGAAGGCCGCCTCGGGGGCGAGCGAGCCGAGTCCGGTGGCGCCCACCACGCCGCCGAGCGCGGCGGTGGCGAGGAGGCGACGGCGGTCCAGGGTCTGCGGCATGACGGTTCCCTCCCGTTCAGACGGTGTCGACCGAGCAGGGCCGCAGCCCCACGGAGAGACTGCCGATCGCGCTGAACGCCGCGGGCGTCAGGTCGATGATCCGGTTGCTGCCGCAGGCCGAGCCGCAGCAGGTGCGCTCGCCGCAGAACAGGTCCGTCTGCGGGCCGCAGTCGGCGATGGTGGTGCCGACCCGGGCGCCGTTGCAGCGGTTGGTGGTGTAGTGGCGGAAGCCGCAGGTCCGCCGGCTCATGCTGAGGCCGCAGGTGTCCGGGTGGGTGATGGCCCAGCACGCGTCCGAGGTGTTCGGCCAGGCGTGCTGGTAGTTGCCCGACCTGCAGGTGCCGCAGGCACCGCCCCCGGCGGTGCCGCACGGTCCCCAGGCGGTGCCGCAGCAGAACCAGGACACCTCGCCTTGGATGGCCGCCATGGATACCTCCTTCCCGATCGTTGATCGACAACGATGGATGTCGATATAGATGGCGATTGTTATGACAGAAACCATCTACGTCAACAGGGAGGGCGAAGATTTCCTACAGGCGGGAACCGCTCAGCGGGTCACTTGCCGGCGGGCACCACGTACGGGAAGGAGGCGGCGCGGGCGTCCTTGGCGACCTCGGGGGTGAGGCCGGAGGTCATGCCGGTGTTCAGCACCAGGGAGAACATCACCTCGGGCACGTTGTCGGCCATGGTCCGCCCGTTGCGGCCCGCGAACCCGTAGTTCGCCGGGGTGCCGACCTGGTAGGACAGCAGGTCCGGGTAGAGCTCCCGGGCCACGCTCCAGCCGTACGCGCCCGGGTCCGGCGCGGTGCCGTTGGCCGCCACCACCCGGGCGACGGTCGACGCGATCTCCTCGCCGTCGGCCCGCAGGTCCTCGCAGGGGTGGCGGGTGTTGGCGGGGTTCGAGAAGTCGGTGTCGGTGGGCCAGAAGATCGGCCACATCATCGGGTGGCCGGCACGGTTGATCTGGCGCCATCCGCCCGCGTCGGTGGCCAGCTTGGTGGCCGCCCAGACGCCGATGCGGGTGCCGGCGGCGAACATCGGCTCGTCCCGGGACACCTCCAGCACGATCGAGTCGACGGTGGTGCCGGCGAAGGTGTTCTTCGCGTTCTCCGGCCGCCAGGCGGAGCGGTCCAGCCGGGCGCCGTTCTTGAAGGCGTCGTTGACCGTGGCGAGCTGGTCCAGGTCGATGTAGAAGGGGTCGGTGATCCGCCCGGCCCAGACCCGCAGGTTGCCGCCGGTGACCTCCTCCCCGGTGCGGCCCTGGGCGACCACCGTGCCGGTGGCGCCGTCGTCGTAAGCCTCGGCGCCGGTGAGGGCGTGCACGGTGAGATCCTGCCGGCCCTGGCCGTCGAGCTCACCGAAGGCCACCCGGTAGGTCAGCTGCTCCATCTCGCTGCCGTCGACGTGCACCTTGAACTCGTACCGCGCCTCATGGTGGAAGCCGGGCTTGATGTCGGCGCGGGTCACCGAGCTGTTGACGTCCATCGCCAGGACGGTTCCGCGCTCGCCGTCGAAGACGAAGAGGTCGTCGAGGTAGAGCTGGCCGCTCTGGGCGGCGAGCGGGGTGTCGAGGTGGTGCGACATGACTGTCTCCCGGGTCAGCGGCTGGGCACGGCAGGCCCGAGCGTATCCGGGCATAAAGGCGCAAAGGCTACGAATGGCAACTTTCCGCCGGACGCCCGGGTGGGTTACCGTCGGCGGGTGATCCCGGTGGAGGCCACGGCGGCCGCGTACGCCCAGTGGCTCACCCCTGCCCTGCCGCTCTACGGCAACGACCACGAGCGGGCCGACTTCGCTCCCTGAGGCGCCCGGCACCGGACGCCCCCACTTCCCTCTCACGTCGCACCGGGAGCGATGCCCCATGTCCGTCGACAGTTCCGGGATCCGGGCGGTGCTGCGCGCACCCCAGGTCCTCCGGGTCCTCCTCAGCAGCCAGGTCGGCCGGCTGCCCACCGCCAGCGGGCCGCTGGCCCTGCTCCTCTTCGCCCGCCAGTCGCTGAGCCTGGCCGCCGCCGGCCTGCTGGTGGCCGCGTACACCGCCGGGATGGCCGTGGGCACGCCGCTGCTCGCCCGGGCGGTGGACCGCTGGCGGCAGCCGCCCGTGCTGTGGGCCGCCGCGGTCCTCTCCGGCCTCGGGTTCGGCGCCGTGGCGCTGACCGGCGGGCACCTCACCGGCGCCGTGGTCGGGGCGGCGGTGGCCGGGCTCGGCACGCCGCCGCTGGAGGCGTGCCTGCGTACCCTCTGGCCCGCCCTGCTCCCGCCCGGCACGGTGCCCACGGCGTACACGCTGGACATCGCCGTGCAGGAGGTGATCTTCGTGGTCGGCCCGCTGGTCACCCTCCTCGCGGTGACCCTGGCCGGCCCGCCCGCCGGCCTGGTCTCCGCCGGGGTGCTGCAGCTCGCCGGCACCGCGGCGTACGCGCTCAGCCCCGCCGTCCGCGCCTGGCGCGGCGTGCCGGCGGCGCGGCACTGGGCCGGCCCGCTGCGCGTACCCCGGTTCAGCGTGCTGATGGCCGGCGTGGTCGGCGTCGGTGCGGCGGTCGGCAGCATCGCGGTGGCGGTGACCGGCTACGCCGAAGCGGCCGGCGACCGTCGGCTCAGCGGCTGGCTGCTCGCGGCGCAGGCGGCCGGCGCCCTGGCCGGTGGCCTGCTCTACACCCGGGCCCGCCCGGGTGGGCCCGGGCGGCTGCCACTGCTGGCCGCCGCGCTCACGGTCGGCTTCCTGCCGTTGCTGATCGCCCCCGGCCCGGTCCCGATGGCCGGCCTGCTCATGGTCAGCGGGCTCGCGCTGCCACCGCTGCTGACCGCCATCTTCCTCACCGCCGAGCGGCTCGCCGAGCCCGGCACCGTGGCCGAGGCGTTCGCCTGGGTGAGCACGGCGTTCGTGGTGGGCAGCGCCGCCGGCTCCGCGCTCGCCGGCCCGCTCGTGTCGACCGACCTCCGGTACGGCCTGGCGGTGGCCCCGGCCGCCGCGCTGCTCGGCACGGTGGTGCTCGGGGCCGCCTCGCGCGGAGACGGGCGGCGGCCCGAGAAGGGCCCCGAGCCCGGGGCGGAGGTCTACGCTCGGTCCTCATGACACCCGCGCGTCCGGGGTCCGGCAACCCGGCGCCGGCCGACCGGGTGACCGCCGTGGAGGTCTTCTTCGACCTCGTCTTCGTCTTCACCTTGACCCAGCTCACTCAGGTGCTGGAGGAGGAGCTGACGCCGGCCGGGCTGGCCCGGGTGCTGCTGCTCTTCGGCATCCTGTGGTGGATGTTCGACGGCTACGTGTGGCTGGCCAACGCCGTGCCGCCCCGGCTGCCCGCCCAGAAGCTGCTGCTCTTCGTGGGGATGGTCGGCTTCCTGCTGGCCGCGGTCGCGGTGCCGGAGGCCTTCGACCACGCCGGGCTCCTGTTCGGCGTGGGTTACCTCGTGGTGATCGCCGTGCACCTGGCGCTGTTCAGCCAGGCCGGCATCGGTTCGGCGGTGCCCCGGCTCGCCGCGTACAACCTGGGGTCGGCCCTGCTGGTGCTGCTGGGCGGCCTCGTCGGCGGCACGGCCCGGTACGCGTGCTGGCTCGCGGCGCTCGCGCTCCAGTCGGTCGTCCCCTACCTGGTGCCCCGCTTCTCCTGGGTGCGCGTGCTACCCATGTTCCGGCTCGAGCCGGCGCACTTCGTCGAGCGGCACGGGCTCCTGGTGATCATCGCGTTGGGCGAGTCCGTGGTGGCGATCGGGATGGGTGTGGACACCGACCACCTCGGGGTCGGCACGGGGGCCGTCATCGCCCTGGCGCTGGCGCTGCCGGCGGCACTGTGGTGGACGTACTACACCGACACGCCGGCGGCGGAGGAGCGGCTGGCGGCGACCGGCCCGGAGCGGGCCCGGCTGTCCCTCCGGGTGGGCTTCGCCCACATCCCGCTGCTGCTGGGCATCGTGGTGACGGCGGCCGGCATCCACGCCACGGTGGCGCACCCGGGGGACCCGGCCGGCTGGCGCTCGGGCCTGGCGCTGGCCGGCGGCGTGGCGCTGTACCTGGCCGGGATCGTGAGCCTGCGCCGCACGCTGCACTCCGCCCCGGTGCTCAGCCGCCTGGTCACCGGCGTGGCCGTGCTCGCCACCGTCCCGGTCGGCACCCGGCTGAACGCCCGGGCCCAGCTCATCGCGGCGGTGCTGGTGCTGGTCGTCATGCTGCTGCTCGACCGGCGGCGGCCGAACCGGCCTCACAGCCAGCCGCGGCGCTTGAACAGCAGGTAGAGGGCGCCGCAGACGGCGGCCATCAGCGCGATGGCGAACAGGTAGCCGTACCGCCAGCCGAGTTCCGGCATGTGCGCGAAGTTCATTCCGTAGACCGTGCCGATCAGGGTGGGTGCGAACAGGATCGCCGCCCAGGCCGACACCCGCTTGATCTCCTCGTTCTGCTCGAAGCTGGCGGCGGTCAGGCTGCGCATCTCCTCGTTCTGCGCCTGCGAGACGAGCGTCGCGTTGACGGTGAGGATGTTCTGCAGCAGGTGCCGGAAGCCGTCCACCCGCTCGACGACCTGGGTGAGGTGGTCCGCCACGTCGCGCAGCCGGCGGCGCAGTTCCTCGCCGGTGCCGTACCGGTCGAAGCCGACGATGAGCGCGTCGACGACCTTCAGCAGCGGGCGGGCCGCCCGCTGGAACTGGATGACCTCCCGGCTCAGCGCGTAGATCCGGCGGCTGGCGTTGGGGTCGCCGCCGAACACCTCGGTCTCGATCTCGTCGATGTCGTTCTCCAGCCCGGCGACCACCGGGGCGTAGCCGTCGACCACCCGATCGAGCACCGCGTACAGGACGGCCTCGGGACCGAGCGCGAGGACGGCCGGATCCGCCTCCAGCCGCCGCCGGACGCCGGCCAGGTCGGGCGCGCCGCCGTGCCGGACGGTGATCACGAAACCCGGCCCGAGGAACAGGTGCACCTCGGCGAACTCGACCTCCTCGCGCGCGTCGACGTAGCGGGCGGCGCGCAGCACCACGAACAGGGTCTCGCCGTACCGCTCCAGCTTCGGCCGCTGGTGGGCGTTGATGGCGTCCTCGACGGCCAGCTCCGGGAGCTGGAACTCGGCGGCCAGCGAGTCGATCTGCTCCGCGCTCGGCCGGCACAACCCGATCCAGGCCATGGCCCGGTCGAGTTCCTGAAGGCAGGAGAAGGTGTCGGCGAGACTGATCGGTGAGGCGCGCCGCACCCCGTCGACGTAGACGCCGCTGTCGACCAGCCCGGCGGGCCGCTCCGGCTCCGCCGCGCCCCCGTGGGCGGCGTGCTCGTCGAGGCGGCGGCCGAACCCCTCCGACGGCGCCGGGAACCGGTTGTCCGCCATGCCCTCCCCCGCTCCTCGGCCGGCTCGCCGAGTCCCCCGCGACGACCGGGGCAAACCCGGGCGAAACGCCGCGCAGGTCGAGCGCGCCCGACCGGTCGCCGCGCGGCTGACCGCCGGCTCCGGCCTACCCCGCCGCCCCGGCTGGGGAATTGCCTCCGTGCGAGGTCGGGCGGGTGGGCGTAATCTTGCGACGGGTCAAGACATGCGCCCTTCGCCCGCTCACGGCCCTGGCCGCCGTGAGCGTCGCCGATCGCCACCATCGGAGGCGCCATGTCGGAGCACCCTCTGGAGCTGGGTCTCCACCGCCTGCCCGCAGTGTCCGGATCGTCGCGCGTGGACGAGGCCGCCATGTGGCTGACCTGCACGGCGCCGGGCGCCGTCACACGGATCAGCGTCGCCGGTGAGATCGACATGAGCAACGCCCACCTGCTCGTCGAATTCGTGGCGTCCCTCGCCCTCCCGCCGCCGGTCACGGTGGAGGTGGACCTCTCGGAGGTCACCTTCTTCTGCGCCCACGGCATCAGCGCGCTGCTACGGGCTCGGCGGCTGCTGGCCGACCTGGGTGGGCGGCTGACGCTGCGGGATCCGTCGCCGATCGTCCGCCGCGTCCTCGACATCACCGACGCGCAGGTCGAGTTGGAGATCGTCCCGGCGCCCTCCCGGCCCGGGCCGCCGGCGCGGCAACCGGTGCGCCCGCCGCCCGCCCGGCCATCGGCAACGGCGGCTCGGTGAGGGCACGCCGTGTCGCCGCCGGCCGCGCCGCGACGTAAAGTGTCTGTCCTGTAGGTGGCGTCCCGGGCCGGGGCGTCACGAGCGAGCGTCAAGAAGCGGCGCCGGCTCCCGATCCGTCCCGGATCGGTACAGCGGTCCGTGACCCGCGGGCCGCACCGCCACCTGCCGTCCCACTCGTTCCCGAGTCGACGGCGTCGCTTCGCACAAGGACGTCAGAGCTCATGCCGCAGGCCCACCTCGACCTCGCCGCAGCCTTGATCAGACTCGGGAGAATCAAGCACGACGAAGCCGACCTCGACGGGGTGTTGGCCAACATCGCCCAGGTCGCCAAGGAGGCGATCCCCGGCGCCGCGGAGGTCTCGGTCACCCTCATCCAGGGCACCGAGGCGTGCACGGCCGCCCACACGGGCGAGCTGGCGTTGACGCTGGACGAGTGGCAGTACGCGCAGGGTCGCGGCCCGTGCCTGGACGCCGCGACGACCGGCACCGCCATGCTCGTGCCGGACATGACGGCGGAGAGCCGCTGGCCGGAGTGGGCGGCCCGGGCACGCGAGGCGGGCGCGGCCAGTTCCCTGTCGATCGGCCTGCCGATCCAGGAGGCGATGGTCGGCGCGTTGAACCTCTACGGCGCCGTGCCGCGGGCGTTCGACGAGCAGATCGGGCTGGCGCAGACCCTTGCCGGCCACGCCGCCGTCGCGCTGGCCAACGTGCACCTCTACGAGAGCACCGCCACCCTGGCACAGCAGATGCGGGAGGCGATGCAGAGCCGCGCGGTGATCGAGCAGGCCAAGGGCATCATCATGGGCCAGCGCCGGTGCTCGGCGGAGGAGGCGTTCGCCATCCTGGCCCAGGTGTCGCAGGACTCCAACCGGAAGTTACGGGAGGTCGCCGAGTCGCTGGTCGACCGCGCGGTGAACGGGCCGCGGGACTGACCGGCCCGTCAGCGTCAGCGCCGCACCTCGCGCCAGCCGGCGCCGCTGCCGCGCCACGCCCCGGCCAGGATGCTCGCCGAGCCCCGGCTCGGGCACTCCTGAATCTTCGACCGGCCGGCGGCGCCGCCGATCTGGGCCTGCACCTCCCAGCGCTGCCCGTCGGTGCGGATGTAGACGTCGCGGCGCCCACGAGGGGCGCTCACCCCGTTCCACCAGTGCTCCTCGACCATCACGTGGTGACGGTATCTCAGCACCCGACCGGCCCGCACCTGCCGGTACGGCCGGATCCCCGGCTCAGCGGCCCCGGTCGTTTCCGTCCCGGTGCGCCGGGTACGCGCCGAACATGCCCGAGGGCCACCTCATCCACCGGTACGCGCGGGAGCAGCAGGATGCGCTCGCCGGGCGTGACGTCACCCTCTCCAGCCCGCAGGGCCGCTTCGACCCGGCCCCGTACCTCGATCGGCCGCTGCGGGCCGTCGAGGCGGACGGCAAGCACCTGCTCTACCACTTCCCCGACGCGCCCGCCCTGCACGTCCACCTCGGCATGCGGGGGCTGTTCCTGCGCTACGACGACCCGGCCGTGCCGCCCCGCCCCGGCACCCGGCTGCGGCTGGCCGGCCCGGCGGTGGCGTACGACCTCATCGCGCCCATCCGCTGCGAGCCGCTGCCGGCGGACGCGGAGCGCGCCCTGCGGGCCTCGCTCGGGCCGGACCCGCTGCGCGCCGACGCCGATCCGGCCGAGGCGGTCCGCCGGCTCACCGCGACCGGCGCGCCCGTGGGCGCGGCGCTGCTCGACCAGGCCGTCTGGGCCGGCATCGGCAACGCGTGGCGGGCCGAACTGCTCTTCCTGGCCGGGCTGGACCCGGACGCCCGGTCGGTCGGCGCCCCGGCGGCGGAGCGGCTGTGGCGCCTCGCCGTCGCCCACCTCGCGCTCGGCCGGGACCTGGGCCAGGTGGTCAGCGACCCGACCGCGCCGGACGAGCGGTGGGTCTACAAGCGGGAGCACTGCCGCCGCTGCGGCAGCCCGGTGCGGACCTGGCAGGTGGGCGGCCGGACCGCGTACGCCTGCCCGGTGGACCAGCCGGCCGGGTAATTCGGTTGGCGGCCGGCGGGCCGGTGGCTAGCCTCCCGCCAACGTCACTCCGACTGCCTGAAGAGGGTGTTTTGGTGCCCGTGCCGAGCGCTTCCCGTCTCGTTCCGACCTCCGCACCCTTCCCCTGGAGTGACCGCTTTGGATCTGCCACGTAGCTTCACCATCCGCGAGGGCGACCTCCGGATCCTCAACCCGTTCGACGACGCCAAGCTCGCCACCCTCGGCCGGGCCATCAAGCTCCGGCCCGGCGCGTCGATCCTCGACCTGTGCAGCGGCAAGGGCGAGCTGCTCTGCACCTGGGCCCGGGACCACGGCGTGACCGGCACCGGGGTGGACATCAGCACCGCCTTCACCGCCGCCGCCCGGGCGCGCGCCGCCGAACTGGGCGTCGCCGACCGGGTCCGGTTCGTGCACGGCGACGCCGCGACCCACGTACCGGAGCAGCGCGTCGACCTGGCCGCCTGCGTCGGGGCGACCTGGATCGGCGGGGGTGTGCCCGGCACCCTGGAGATCCTGGAACGCGCCCTGCGCCCCGGCGGCATGGTCCTGGTGGGCGTGCCGTACTGGCGGCGCGACCCGCCCGACGAGGAGACGGTGACCGGGTGCCACGCCCGGTCCCGGGACGAGTTCCGGGACCTGCCCGGGCTGGTCGGGCTCTTCGGCGAATGCGGCTGGGACCTGGTCGAGATGGTTCTCGCCGACCAGGACAGCTGGGACCGGTACGCCGCCGCGCACTGGCTCAACCTGCGCCGCTGGCTGGACGCGAACCCCGGCGACGAACTGGCTGGGGAGCTGCGCCGGGAGCTGACCGAGGACCCGCTGCGGCACGTCCGCTACCGGCGGGACCACCTGGGCTGGGGCGTCTTCGCCCTGCTCCGCCGCTGAGCGGCCGGGCCGGCTCCCGGCGTCGACCCGGGAGCCGGCCCGCACCGGCTTAGCGGCCGGCTACGCAGGGTAAGGCGCTGTTCATGGGACAGCTGCGCACGTCGCCACCGCCGCCACAGGCCACCGAGCTGGAGCAGTGGGTGCTCGACACGGCCGAAGGGCTGCGGGGCCTGCGGGCCTCGCTGCGCGAGGCGCTGACCCGGCACGGCCTGGTCCAGGGCGAGGACCTCGACGAGGTGCCCCACCTGGTGGTGCTCGTCGCCACCGAGCTGGCGACGAACGCGCTGCGGCACGGCCGGCCGCCGACGATCGTCACGCTGCTCGCGGCCGACGACTGCTTCCTGCTCGACGTGGCGGACCACGACCTCGGCACCGTCCCGGGTCTGGGGGACATCCACCCGCTCGACTCGGGCGGCCGCGGGCTGATGCTGGCCGAGTCGGTCTCGCTCGCGGTCGGGTGGTACGCCACCGACGAGACCAAGAACATCTGGGCCTCGTTCCCGCGTTGACCCGTCACGAATTGCTGAACACGTTGTTCTCCACTTGATGGAGCTGCTTACACCGTCCGCAGTGGACGACTCGGACGACACCTCGGGCGGCCGCCGCCGCTACCGGAACCCCGCGACCGGATGCGGGACGTAGGGCGCCTCCAGGGCGGCCACCTCCTCGTCGGTCAGCTGCAGCTCCAACGCGGCCACCGCGTCGGTCAGGTGGTGCGGCTTGGTCGCGCCCACGATCGGCGCGGTCACCGCCGGGTTGCGGGCCACCCAGGCCAACGCCACCTGCGCCCGCGGCACGTCGCGCGCCCGCGCGATCCGGGTCACCGCGTCGACCACGGCGCGGTCGTTCTCCTCGGTACGCGCGTACAGCGCGCGGCCGAACTCGTCCGTCTCCGCCCGCGCGGTGTGCTCCCCCCAGTCCCGGGTCAGCCGACCCCGGGCCAGCGGGCTCCACGGGATCACCGCGACGCCCTGGTCGAGGCAGAGCGGCAGCATCTCCCGCTCCTCCTCCCGGTAGAGCAGGTTGTAGTGGTTCTGCATCGAGACGAACCGGGTCCAGCCGTGCCGCTCGGCGGCCCAGAGAGCCTTGGCGAACTGCCATGCGTACATCGACGAGGCGCCGAGGTAGCGGACCTTGCCGGCACGGACCAGGTCGTGCAGGGCCTCCAGGGTCTCCTCGATCGGCGTGGTCGGGTCGAGCCGGTGGATCTGATAGAGGTCGACGTAGTCGGTGCCCAGCCGGCGCAGGCTCGCGTCGATCTCACTCATGATGTGCTTGCGGGACAACCCGCCCCGGTTCGGTCCGGGACCCATCCGGCCGTGCACCTTGGTGGCGATCACCACTTCGTCGCGGCGCGCGAAGTCCCTCAGCGCCCGACCGACGATCTCCTCGCTGGTGCCGTCGGAGTAGACATTGGCGGTGTCGAAGAAGGTGACCCCCAGCTCCAGCGCCTGCTGAATGAAGGGGCGGCTCTCCTGCTCCGGCAGCGACCAGGGATGCCCGCCGCGGCTCGGCTCGCCGTAGCTCATGCAGCCCAGGCAGAGCCGGGACACCTCGAGGCCGGTGGACCCGAACTTCACGTACTCCATGCGGTCCATCTCACCACCGGCGGGCGCGCGCCGCAGGCCGGTCAGTCCTCCGCCGGGATCGGGTCGTCGTACTGGCCCGAGGGGCCGCTGTGCACGGCGCCGCCGACGCGGGGCCAGGCGTTCGGGAGGCACCCGTGCAGGCCGAGCGTCTGCTGTTCCATCACCGGCGCCGGGCCGCCGGCCCGGGGGCACAGTTCGTGGCCCCGGCCGAGCCGGTGCCCCACCTCGTGGTTGAGCAGGTACTGCCGGTAGAGGGCGAGGTCGGAGAACTGCGGCACGCCGTGCACCCAGCGGGCCACGTTGATCACCACCTGGTCGCCGTTGCGGCAGGAGGTGTAGTGGTCGGTGGTGTCGGCGCAGAGCCGGCCCCGGGTCACCGGCGTGGTCAGCAGCACGGTGAAGTCGGCGGGATCGTCGCGCCCCACCCGTTGCAGCCGCCACCGGCCGCCACCGGTCCAGCCGCGCGGATCGGCAAGCGTCACGGCCACCTCCCGGGCGAACCGCTCCACGTCCACGTTGTCGATGCCGCCCTCCACGGCGACCCGGTAGCGGAGCAGCTCACCGCCGCGGCCGGCCACCGCCCCGACGCCGGTGGCGGTGCGGAACCGGCCCGTACCCCGGTCCGGATAGCCGATGCCCGGCGGCACCCGGCCGGCGGCCGGCACCGGCGGCGCGGCGGGCGTGGTCACCGCCGGGCGGGCGGGCCCGGCGGGCCGCACGCCGGCCGCGACCAGCAGGTCCGGGTGACGCCGGGCCGCGTACCCGGCGAGGCCGGCCGCGGCCAGCAGCACCACCAGCGCCAGGATGCCGGCGCGGGACGGCCGCCGCCGGTGCAGACCCCGGTCCCGCCTGCCCCGCCCGCCCACGTCGTTCTCCGTTCGTCGCGCCCGCCCCCGATCCGGTCAGGAGTACGGACGCCGGGCCCGGACGGATGAACGGTGAGCGCGGTCACCGGTCGGGGCGGTGCCCGCGCCGGTACCGTTCGTTCCCGGGTGCGCCACCCCGCCACCTGCCGCCAGAGAGGGAGCCACCCGTGCCGGATGCCGACCAGGTGCTCGCCGACGCCCTCGCGGCGGCCCGCGGCACCGACGTGCGCGCGGCCGAGCGGGCCCTGGACCGGCTGATCGTCGGCGACCCGCCGGCCGTGGACGCGGCGCTCCTCACCCGGCTGACCCGCGGCGTGGCGCGGCTCTGGCCGCGCGGCTGGCAGCCGGTGGACCTGGAACGGATCGCCACCCGCCGGCTGACCCCGCGCGGCGCCCGGCTGCTCCGGGACGTGCTGGCCGCCCAGCGGCGCGCGATGCCCGACCCGGTCCCCTCCTGGTTCGACGACCAGCTCGCCGAGCTGGGCGCGCGGTGGGACGGCGACCGGGGCTGGCTGGACCGGCGCGCCGAGGGCGACCGGATCAGCGCGCTGCGGGACGCGGTCGACGCGCTCGCGCTGGTGGCGGGGCTGCCGCCGATCGCGGTGCTCCGCCCGCCGCCCGGCGGACCGGCCGCCGCCGGGCGCCCGACCGCCCCGGCCGGCGGCTCGCGGATGCTGGACCGGGTACGCGCGCTGCTGGCCAAGGCCGAGTCGACCACCTTCCCCGCCGAGGCGGAGGCGCTCACCGGCAAGGCGCAGGAGCTGATGGCCCGGCACAGCATCGACGCCGCCCTGCTCGACGCCGCCGCCGAGCGACCCGACCGGCCCGGTGGCGTGCGGCTCGGCACCGACGCCCCGTACGCCGCGGCGAAGGCGCTGCTCATCCAGGAGGTGGCGGCGGCCAACCGCTGCGAGTCGATCTGGTCCGACGACCTCGGCTTCGCCACCGTGCTCGGCTTCCCGGCCGACCTGGCCGCCGTCGAACTGCTGCACACCTCGCTGCTGGTGCAGGCCACCGCCGCGATGCTGCGCGGCCGGGGCGAACGCCGCACGGGCCGCGGCCGGCGCACCAAGGGCTACGACGAGTCGTTCCTCAACGCGTTCGCGCTACGGATCGGGGAGCGCCTGCGGGCGGCCACCGCGACGGCGGCCGAGGAGCGGGCCGACGACCGGCTGCTCCCGGTGCTCGCCGCCCGCTCGGACGCCGTCAAGGAACGGGTCGACCAGCTCTTCCCCGGCGTGACGCGGCACCGGCTCCAGGTCCGCGACGCAGAGGGCTGGACCTCGGGCACCACGGCCGCCGACCGTGCCTCCCTCGACGCCGGCGCCCCGACGCGCCGCCCGTTGCGCGGGGGCCGCTGACTTTTCCTCCGGGAAGATGTCGGATCAGGCGAGCCGGCTCCGACCCGTCTGCGAGAGGCGCCACCGCCGGTGGCCCCGACCCGAGGAGTACACCGTGAAGTACATGCTGCTGATCTGGAACCGGCCCGGCTTCGTCGAGGAGCTGTCCGAGGAGGAGCGGAACGCGATCTTCGGCGAGGTCGACGTGATCATGAAGGAGCTGACCGAGTCCGGCGAGCTGGTCGGCGGTGAGGCGCTGGCCCACCCGGCGCAGACCCGTACCGTCCGGCCCGCCGCCGGGGGCGGCACCGAGGTCACCGACGGGCCGTTCCTGGAGAGCAAGGAGCAGTTCGCCGGCTACCTGACGGTCGACTGCGAGACCCCGGAACGGGCCGCCGAGATCGCCGCGCGCTGGCCGGACGTCGCGCACGGCGTCGGCGTGCTGGAGGTGCGGCCGGTGATGGAGCAGTCCGGGACGGAGATGTGACCGACCGGGCGGTCGAGGACCTGCTGCGCGCCCTCGCGCCGCAGGTCCTCGGCGTGCTCGTCCGCCGGCACGGCCAGTTCTACGCCTGCGAGGACGCCGTCCAGGAGGCGCTGCTCGCCGCCGCGACCCAGTGGCCGGCGCAGGGCGTGCCGGACCATCCCCGTTCCTGGCTGGTCACCGTGGCGACCCGCCGGCTCACCGACGAGTGGCGCAGCGAACGGGCCCGCCGGGACCGCGAGGTCGCCGTGGCGGTCCGGGAACCGGCGTACGCGGCGGTCGCCCCGGCCGCCGACGAGGAGCCGCCGAGCGGGGACGACACGCTCAAGCTGCTCTTCCTCTGCTGCCATACGGCGCTCACGGTCAGCGCCCAGGTGGCGCTCACCCTGCGGGCGGTCGGCGGGTTGAGCACCGCCGAGATCGCCCGGGCGTACCTGGTGCCCGAGGCCACGATGAGCCAGCGGATCCGTCGGGCCAAGCAGCGGATCGAGGCGGCCGGAGCGCGGTTCGCCATGCCCTCGGCAGCCGACCGCGACGCCCGGCTGGGCGCCGTGCTGCACGTCCTCTACCTGATCTTCAACGAGGGTTACACCGCCTCCAGCGGAGCCGAGCTGCACCGGGCCGAGCTGACCGGCGAGGCGATCCGGCTGGCCCGGGAGCTGCGCCGGCTGCTGCCCGACGACGGCGAGGTGGCGGGGTTGCTGGCCCTCATGCTGCTCACCGACGCGCACCGGGGCGCGCGTACCGGCCCGGGCGGTGAGCTGGTGCCGCTGGCCGAGCAGGACCGCGGCCGCTGGGACCGGGCCGGGATCGAGGAGGGCGTCGCGCTGGTGACCGAGGCGCTGACCTGGTCGGCCCCCGGCCCCTACCAGGTGCAGGCCGCCATCGCGGCGGTGCACGCCGAGGCGCCCGCCGCGGCCGACACCGACTGGCCGCAGATCGTCGCGCTCTACCGGGTGCTGGCCCGGCTCGCGCCGAACCCGATGGTCACCCTCAACCAGGCCGCCGCGGTGGCCATGGTCGACGGCCCGCGGGCCGGGCTCGCCCTGCTGGCGCCGCTGGACGCCGACGAGCGGACCGCCGGCCACCACCGGCTCGCCGCCGTCCGCGCCCACCTCCTCGAACTGGCCGGCGACCGGGACGCCGCCCGGGCCGCCTACCTGGCCGCCGCCCGCGCCACCATCAGCCTGCCCGAGCGGCACTACCTGGAGGTACGCGCCGCCCGGCTGACCGGCGACCGGTGACGCTCAGAAGAGCCGCCCGCGGTACGGGTGCGGCCGCCCCCACCGCTCCTCCCACTGCACCAGCTCGGCCTGCCAGCCGGGCAGGTCGGGCCGGTACTCACGGATGAGATCGGGGTTCTCCGGGCGGCTCACCAGGAACCGCCAGTACGCCTCGACCGCCTCGCGCACCTCGTCGAGCGAGTACCGGCCGCCCTCGCCCGGGACCCACTCGTTCCGGAACTCGACGCCGCCGGCGGTGAAGTTGACCTCGTATTTGTCGCTGTCCCACTCGTCCTCGAGCGGCCGGCCGTGCGACACGTCGTCGACCATCGCGAGGGCGTCGAGACAGACCGACTGGTAGACCGAGATGTCGGTGATCAGCCAGGCGCCGAGCGCCCGGTAGCGCTGATCCGTCACCTCGAACAGCGGCAGGCGAAATTCGTCGAGCGAGAAGGTGATGAACGCCAACAGAGGTCCTTCGGATCAGGGGACGACCGGCCATCCGTGCGTGAAGCCGCCCGAGCCATTGTAGAAACCCTCGATCACGAGGTCCTTGTACTTACCACGCCACATCTGGGTGCCCGGCACCGGCCGTGCGCCCTGGAAGGCGCCGCTGATGGCGTTGTCCACCTGAGCGGGCGTCCAGTCGTCCGGGAAGAAGGAGCTCTCCCCGCCGTTGCCCTTCTTCGGCTTCCAGGCGCCGTGCGGCGGGTTCATCGTCGGGTCGAAGAACTCGGGTTTGGCCCGGTACGCCCCGGTCTTCGGATCCCGGACGACGGTGCCCGGCTGCAGCCTGCGGCCCGGGAAGTCCTCGCCCCCGGGCCGGTAGTGGTAGCCGGACCCCTTGGGCATGCCCGGCTTCACATGACCACCGAAGACATGTTCGGTGAAGTGCGGGTTCATCCGGTCGGGCCGGTTGCGCGTCTTGGTGCGCTTGAGAAAACGCAACGCGGCCCTCATCAACCGGCCGCCGGCCTTGCCTCCGCTCATGCCACGTCACCCGTCGAGGAGTTTCCAGAGCACCTCTTGGACGAGGTTGCCGACGATGGTCCGGGCCAACTGCTGGAAGATCGGGATCTCCAGGAGCGAGGCGCCGAAGGTGACCGCCGCCGTGGCGATCGCCTGGGCGATCTGGATGGCGAGGATGACCAGTTGCACGATCACGGCGATCTTCAGGGCGAGCACGATGGCCCCGCAGATGATCAGCCCGGTGCCGGTGAGCACGGCCGCGGTCACCCCGTCGCGGAGGCTGTCGGCCGGGCTGTCCTCCCGGTTCCACCAGGACTGGAAGGCCGTGATGTCCTGGCCGGTGTGGCTGGACCAGACGGCGGTGGCCCCCGTGTTCGCCTCGGCCACGACACCGGACAGGGTGCCGGAGAAGCCGATCCAGGCGTTGCCCATCTCGAAGAGCTTGACCTCGTCCGCCTCGGGCCAGGTGTAGCCGAGGATGCCGAGCAGCGAGCGCAGCTCGCCGGGAAGTTCCAGACCCACCGTCAGCCTCCCAGCGCCTGACGCAGCCCGTCGAAGCCCTGCGTGATGGAGGCTTCGATCTCGGCGTAGCGGGTGGCCATGCCGGTGAGGTCGGTGCCGGCGGCGGCGATCTCCTGGAGCGCGGTGTCGAAGCACTCGAAGGCGAACGCGGAGACCTCGTCGTGGGCGGCGCCGATCAGCGAACCGATGTCGTCGGAGCCCCAGGGCCGGCCGAAGGCCGCCAGTTCGGCCTGGAACGCCGTCAGGGCCTCGCTGAAGCGGGTGGCCACGTCGCCCAGCGCGCGACCGGAGCTGCCCAGCCCGTCCGGGTCGACCTCGATCGCCATCAGCGGCCGCCCTGGCCGGACAGCCGGTCCTGGGCCTGGACCAGCGCGTCGGTGAAGGTGGTGAGCTGCCGGCCGGCGTCCTCCTGGATCCGGCGCAGTTGCTCGCCGAGGGAGGTCAGGTCGACCTGGCCGGGAACGGCTGCGATGGCCTTCTCCTGGAGGTCGACGAGCGCGGCGTTGACCGCCGTGGCGATCTCCTCGGCCAGGGACTCGCTCGGCAGCCGCATCGCCCGGGGGTCGAGGGTCAACGCGGTGATCCGCCCGGGCGGGCCGGCGGTCACCCGGACCAGGCCGTCGGCCGCCTCGCCGACTCCCTCGGGCGGCGGGGGCGCCTCGCCGTCGGCGCCGGCGGTGAACCGCCCCAGCGCGGACATGGTCTCGGACAGCACCCGGCCGAGGCCGGATGGATCGACGGGTTGGGCCATGGGCGTAGCTCCTCCGGGGTCGAGGTCCCCCCGCATGCTACGCAGTTGGCGCCAACCAGGGTGACCCCCGGTGAGCGACTGTGGACTATCCGATGTGGAGCCGTCACACGCGTCGTGGGCCGGGCCGGCAGCGCTGCCGGCCCGGCCCACGAGAACTGGTGGTCAGCTCTTGAAGGCGTCCTTGATCTTCTCGCCCGCCTGCTTGAGGTTGGCGGCCGCCTGGTCGTTGCGGCCCTCGGCCTCGAGGCGCTCGTCGTCCGTGGCCCGGCCGACGCCTTCCTTGACCTTGCCGGCGGTGTTCTCGGTCGCGTTGTCGATCTTGTCGTCGATGCCCATAAGAACCTCCACTCAGCGGTTTCCGTACCGTCAGAGGAGTACCCCGACGCCCGCCGTCCGAATCCCCGGTCCTCAGCCGACCGGGCGGAAGCGCCGCAGCCGGAGACTGTTCGCCACCACGAAGACCGACGAGAAAGCCATCGCGGCGCCGGCGATCATCGGGTTGAGCAAGCCCGCGGCGGCCAGCGGCAGGGCGGCCACGTTGTAGGCGAAGGCCCAGAACAGGTTGCCCTTGATGATCGCGAGGGTCCGGCGGGAGAGCCGGATGGCGTCGACGGCGGCCGTCAGGTCGCCCCGCACCAGGGTCAGGTCGGACGCCTCGATGGCCACGTCGGTGCCGGTGCCCATAGCCAGCCCCAGGTCGGCCTGGGCGAGCGCGGCGGCGTCGTTGATCCCGTCGCCGACCATGGCCACGGTCCGCCCCTCACCCTGGAGCCGCTCGACCACCGCCACCTTGTCGGCCGGCAGCACCTCGGCGATCACCTCGTCGATGCCGACCTCGGCGGCCACCGCCTTCGCCACGGTGGCGTTGTCGCCGGTGAGCAGCACCGGGGTGAGCCCCAGCTCGCGCAGCCGGGCGACGGCCGCCCGGCTGGTCGGCTTCACCACGTCGGCCACGGCGAGGACACCGCGGGCCCGGCCGTCCCAGCCGGCCACGACCGCCGTCCGGCCGGCCACCTCCGCGCCGGTCACCGCCCGCACGACCTCCTCGGGTACGTCGAGACCGCGCTCGCGCAGCAGCCGGAGCCGCCCGACCACCACCTCCCGGCCGTCGATCGTGCCGGTCACGCCGAGGCCCTCGGCGTTGGCGAAGCCGGTCACCGCGGGCAGCGGCCCCGCCTCGGCGGCGCCGTCGGCGACGGCGCGGGCGATCGGGTGCTCGGAGGCCCCCTCCAGCGCGCCCGCGAGCCGGAGCAGTTCGGCGGCGTCCTCGCCCCCGGCCGGCAGCACGTCGACCAGCGTCATCTTCCCGGTGGTGACGGTGCCGGTCTTGTCCAGCACCACGGTGTCGACCTGGCGGGTGGACTCCAGCACCTCCGGGCCCTTGATCAGGATGCCGAGCTGGGCGCCCCGCCCGGTGCCGACCAGCAGCGCGGTCGGCGTGGCGAGCCCCAGCGCGCACGGGCAGGCGATGATCAGCACCGCCACCGCGGCGGTGAACGCGGCGGTCGTGCCGCCCCCGGTGCCCAGCCACCAGCCCAGCGTGCCGGCGGCCAGGGCGATCACGATCGGCACGAAGACGCCGGAGATCCGGTCGGCGAGCCGCTGCACGGCCGCCTTGCCGGTCTGCGCCTGCTCCACCAGCCTCGCCATCTGTGCGAGCTGGGTGTCGCCGCCGACCCGGGTGGCGCGGACGACCAGCCGGCCGCCGGCGTTGACGGTGGCACCGACCACGGTGTCGCCCGGCGCGACCTCGACCGGCACGGACTCGCCGGTGAGCATGCTGGCGTCGACCGCCGAGGTCCCCTCGACGACCACGCCGTCCGTGGCGACCTTCTCGCCGGGGCGGACCACGAACCGGTCGCCGACGACGAGCTGGTCCGCCGGGATCCGGGTCTCCTGCCCGCCGCGCAGCACCGCGACGTCCTTGGCGCCCAGCTCCAGCAGGGCGCGCAGGGCAGCGCCCGCGGTCCGCTTCGAGCGGGCCTCGAAGTACCGGCCGGCCAGGATGAACACGGTCACCCCGGCGGCGGCCTCCAGGTAGATGTTGCCGGCCCCGTCGGTGCGGGTGATGTCGAAGCGGAACGCGTGGGTCATGCCGGGCATCCCGGCATCGCCGAGGAAGAGGGCCCAGAGCGACCAGCCGAACGCGGCGAGGGTGCCGAGCGAGACCAGCGTGTCCATGGTCGCCGCGCCGTGCCGCAGGTTGATCCAGGCGGCCCGGTGGAACGGCAGCCCGCCGTAGACCACGACCGGGGCGGCCAGGGTCAGCGACAGCCACTGCCAGTAGTCGAACTGCCAGGCCGGCACCATGGCCAGCACGATCACCGGCACGGTCAGCACGGCCGACACCCACAACCGGGTACGCAGCCCGCGCAGCTCGTCCACCGGCTCGGCGGGCGCCCCGGCGGCGACCTGCGCGGGCGGCGGCGGGACGACGGCCGTGTAGCCGGTCTTCTCCACGGTGGCGATCAGCTCGGCCGGGGTGACCTCGTCGGCGTACCGGACGGTGGCCTTCTCGGTGGCGTAGTTGACCGTGGCCTCCACGCCGTCCATCCGGTTGAGCTTCTTCTCGATCCGGGCGGCGCAGGAGGCGCAGGTCATGCCCCCGATCGCGAGTTCGATCAGGTGCGGCGCGACCGGCAGGGACCTGGCGGATGTCATCTCGTCACCTCCGGTCAGCTGTGCCCGTGCCCGGGAGCGCCGTGGTCGGCGTCCGGGGTCGGTGCGGTCGTGGGGGCCGGCGCGGCGGGCGCCGGCGTGGCCTGGTCCCCGGCCAGCACGGTGAACTCGGCGGTGTGCACCGCGTCGCCGTGCCGGAAGTCCAGGTAGAGACGGTACGCGCCGGACGAGGGCACCTCGGCGGCGAAGGTGACCGCCGGTCCGGCCGGGGTCCGCCCGTCGCCGGGCGCGCCCTCCGGGTGCACGTGCAGGTACGCCAGGTCGCCCTGGCGCAGCGCCACCAGGTGCCCGTACGCCCCGAGGTAGGGCTGGAGGTCGGTGACGGGCCGGCCGTCCCGGCTGACGGTCAGGGTGAGCCGGCTGGTCCGACCGGGCTGTGGGGCGCCGGTGAGGGTGACCGTGTAGCCGTCGACCGTGGTGCGGGTCACCGGCGCGGGCAGCGGCCGGTGCTCCAGGGCGCCGGGGACGGTGACGTCGACCCCGAGGGTGAGCGGCTCGCCGCCGGTCGGGGTGAAGTCGGCGAACGCCCGCCAGACGCCGGCTCCGGCGAGCGGCGAGGCGACCCGCCAGGTGCCGTCGGCGGCCAGCTCCGGGTGGACGTGCCGGAAGCCGGAGAGGTCGCGGCGGGCCACGATCAGGTGCATGCGCTTGTCGTGGGCCACGTCGTAGCGGGTGACGGGCCGTCCGTCCGGGCCGGTGATCCGGAAGGCGAACTCGCCCGCGGGGGCGGTCACCGGCTGGAGCGTGTAGCCGTGGTCGGAGACGAGCAGCCCGCCGGGCAGGTGGGCGGTGGCGGTGGCCGCGTGGCCCCCGTCACCGTGGTCGGTTCCGCCGGAGTCGTGGCCGGCGTCGGTGGCGTCGTGGCGGGTCTCGACGGCCGGGGTGACGGGGCCGGCCAGGTGGCCGACCCCGTACGCCGTGCCGAACACCGCCGCGAGCCCGAGGGCGAAGCCGCTCAGCTTCGTCGCCGTGTTCATCGGGGTACCTCGGTTCCTTCGGGTCCGCGGACCCGTCACGCCCCGACGAGGTCGTAACCGGCCTCGTCGACGGCGGCGCGGACGGTGTCCGTGTCCAGCGGGCTCTGACTGGTGACGGTGACCCGGCCGGAGGCCAGGTCGACCTGGACGTCGGTGACGCCCGGCAGTGCGCTCACCTCGGCGCTGACCGAGTTGACGCAGTGCCCGCAGGTCATGCCCTGCACCTGGTACGTGGTGGTGACCATCGCGCTTCTTCCCTTCCGCCGCTGTCGTTACCGTTACCCGGTGGGGGTATCGGCCACGAGACGACCGTACCATACCCCCGAGGGGTACGCTATCCTTGCGTCATGACCGCACCGACGACCCCGACCCGGGGCTACACCGCCAGCAAGGACCAGCTCCTCGCGCGGCTCCGCCGTATCGAGGGCCAGGTTCGCGGCATCGAGAAGATGGTCGAGGACGACCGTTACTGCATCGACGTGCTGACCCAGATCTCCGCCATCCAGGCCGCGCTGGACAAGGTGGGCCTCGGCCTGCTCGACGGGCACGCCCGGCACTGCATGCACGAGGGCGCCGCCGAGGGCCGCGCCGACGAGATGGCCACCGAGATGATGGCCGCCGTGGGCCGCCTCATGAAGCGAGGCTGACCGGCCGGTCGGACGGCCTCGGCGGTCGCCGGACCGGCGCGCCGGCGGGCGGGTCCGGCGCCGCGGGGAGCACGCAGGCCGCATGGTGACACTCCGCAGCGTGACGGCGGATCTGAAACGCGATCCTGGTCACGCAGGGCGAGGACGAATTCTCGCTATTGGTCGGCTTCCGGACGTAGAACACCGGGAGGACTCTCGGGTAACCTCGCTGCCGGTCACCGCCGAAGGCGCGCACCGGCGCCAGCGGTGCCGCCGCCCAATCGCCCGCGGGCGAGCCGGGGAACCAGGTACATGGGGTGAATCCGCGCGAGCGGTAGGGGCCACTTCCGTCCCGAACCCGTCAGCTAACCCGGTCGGCGGCCGACGGAAGGGAACACTGTGACGGCACCCCTGCGCCGCTGGCTGACCCCCGTGGTGGCCGTGCTGGGCGCGCTCACCGTGCTGGTGGGGCCGACCCCGGCGACGGCCGCTCCGAGCACCCCCACCCCCTCGGGGCATTCCGAGGAGGAGGACGACCCCCTCATCACCGAGGCCATCGACGCCGCCAACCGGGCCTACCTCCAGGCCAAGGCGAAGCTCGACACGTCCCGTAAGCGCCAGCTCCAACTCGCCCTCGAGGTGAAGGCGGCACAGAGCGAGCTCGACGCGCTGAGCCCGCAGGTGGCCCAGATCGCCGCGCAGTCCTACCGGACCGGCCGGATGGGCGCCATGGCCATGCTGATGGAGAGCAACACGCCGGACTCGTTCGTCCGGCGGGCGGCCGCCCTCGACGAGCTGAACCTGCTGAACTCGCAGAAGCTCGCCGCCATCAACGCCGCGAAGAACCGCGCCGAGCAGGCCAAGATCGCGCTCGACATCGAGGTCCGCGAGCAGGAGAAGCAGAAGAACGCGATGGCCCGCGAGAAGGCCGAGACGGAGAAGGCGCTGAAGCTGGTCGGTGGGATCGGCTTCACCGGCGGCCTGGTCTCGGCCACCTCGCCGGTCGCCCGCGTCGGCCCCGGCCGCACCTCGGACGGCGACTGGAAGCCGGAGTCGTGCAGCGAGAACGACCCGACCACCTCGGGCTGCGTCACCCCGCGCACGCTGCACGCGTACAAGGAGGTCAAGCGGGCCGGCTTCAACCGCTTCGTGGGCTGCCACCGGAACGGCGGGCCGTTCGAGCACCCGAAGGGCCGCGCCTGCGACTGGTCGTTGCAGAAGAGCGGCTTCTCCTCGTGGCGCACGAAGGACCAGCGGATGTACGGCAACAACGTCGCCGCCTTCCTCATCCGCAACGCGGACCGGCTCGGCATCTATTACGTGATCTGGAACCGGCAGATCTGGTTCCCGGCCACCGGCTGGAAGTCCTACAGCGGGCCCTCCGACCACACCGACCACGTGCACATGTCGCTGCTCTGACGACGTACGCCGAAAGGGGCCGGCCCGCGACGCGCGGGCCGGCCCCTTCGACGTTTCCTGACCGCCGTCAGTTGGCGAGCGCCGGGTCCGCGGGCGCGGCCGGGGCGGGCACCGCACCGGCCGGGGCCGGGGCCGGGGCCTGGGCCACCGTGCGCACCTCGCCCGCGCTGAGCCGGTACGACAGGCCGGCCACCAGGCACCGCCCGGCGGCCACCTCGTCGGCGAGGACGGTGGACCGGGCGAGCAGCGCCTCCACGGTCTGCGCGATGTGGATGTCGATTATCCCGTCGAGGTCCTCGACGCCCTCCCGGCCGGCCCGGAGCAGGCTGGGCGCGACGGCGTCCACCACCGCGCCGAGGTGCCCGGACGGCGACGTGCCGGTGCGGACCGCCTCGCGGGCGGCCTGGACCGCGCCGCACGAGTCGTGGCCGAGGACCACCACGAGCGGGGTGCCCAGCACGGTCACCGCGTACTCGACGCTGCCGAGCACCTCGGGGCCGGCGGTGTGGCCGGCGGTGCGGACCACGAAGAGGTCACCGAGGCCCCGGTCGAAGATGATCTCGGCGGCGAGCCGCGAGTCGGAGCACCCGACGATCACGGCGAACGGGTGCTGGCCGTCGGCGACCGCCGCCCGGTGCCCGGCGTCCTGGTTGGGATGGCGCGGGGCGCCGGTGACGAACCGGTGGTTACCGGCGTAGAGCTCGGCGAGCGCCTGCTCGGGAGTGGTCGGCGGCACTGATCCTCACCTCGTCCTCGCGCAAAAACGCCCTGGTCAGCCGGCCGGCGACGGAGGCGGCCTCGGCACCCACGGTCACACGCAGTCCAAGGTACGTCAAGATTTACGTGATACGGATTTCATACGTCCGTCCGATCTTGACGGCGCCCCCGGGCGGCCGCCTCGACAGGACCGGGACACGCGGGGGCCATACCATGACCATCATGGCGACGACACCAGGTGAGAAAGGCAGCGGCCGGAACTGGACCTTCCTCACCAACCACGGGCACGTGCTCCTGGCCATCGCCCGTAACCCCACCGCCCGGCTGCGGGACGTGGCCGACGAGGTGGGGGTCACCGAGCGGGCCGCCCAGGCGATCGTCGCCGACCTGGAGGCCGGCGGCTACCTCCGCCGCACCCGGGTGGGCCGCCGCAACGAGTACACGGTCAACCCGAACGGGCACTTCCGGCACCCGGCCGAGGCCGACCAGCAGGTGGGTGCCCTCCTCGCCCTCTTCACCGCCGAGCCGCTCGCGGAGCCGGCGACCGGAAGCTGACCGCGTCCCGCGTACGCCCGTCACCGCACGGACGGCACGACGACGGTAATCTCACCGCGTGCGCGACAGCTTGCGGCCGGACGGGACGACAGAGCGCGTCCGGACCGGACACCGGACCCGATCCGTCCTCTCCGGAGCGGCGGTGGCCGCGCTGCTCGGCGGCGTGCTGGCGGTGCCCGCGCCCGCCGTGGCGGCCCCCAAGTGCGGCCCGCCCGGCGGCCCCGCCCCGACCGAGCCGCCCTGGGCGCTCAACCGGCTCGACCCGGCCGGGGCCTGGCGGGTCACCAAGGGGCAGGGGGTCACCGTCGCGGTCATCGACTCCGGCGTCTCCCCCACCCACCCGCTGCTGCGCGGCCGGGTGCTCCCCGGTGAGGACTTCAACCATCTCGAGAAGTTCGACGGCCAGTGCGACCAGGTCGGCCACGGCACCCTGATCGCGGGCATCATCGCCGGCCGGGAGGGCACCGGCGCGCCGTACACCGGGATCGCGCCGGAGGCGAAGATCCTGCCGGTCCGGGTGCTGGCCGACAACCAGAAGGCCTTCGACGAGTCCATCCCGGCCGAGATCGGCAAGGCCATCCGATGGGCGGTCGACCACGGGGCCGACGTGATCAACCTGTCTCTGGTGACGCTCGACGACCCGGCGCTGCGGCAGGCCGTCGACTACGCGCTCGGCAAGAACGTGATCCTGGTGGCCGCCGCCGGCAACCGGCAGGAGAACCAGCAGGACCAGCCGGCGTACCCGGCCTCGTACCCGGGGGTCGTCGCGGTCGCCGGCGTGGACGAGAGCGGCGGGCACGTCGGCAGCTCGGTCACCGGCAACTATGTGGACATCGCCGCGCCCGGGCTGAACATCGTCGGCCCGGCCCCGGACGGCACCGGCTACCGCGCCGAACCGCAGGGCGGCACCAGCTTCGCCACCGGGTACGTCTCCGGCGTCGCCGCACTGGTGCGGGCCGCCCACCCGGACCTCAGCCCGAAGGACGTGGCGTTCCGGCTCACCTGCACCGCCGACAACCCGCCCGACGGCCACAACGCCCTGGTCGGTTACGGGGTGGTCAACCCGTACCGGGCTGTGACGAGCCTGCTGGGCACCCGCAGCGACCCGCCGCTGGGCGCGATGTCGGCGCCCGCGCCGCACGACGACCCGCTGGCGTGGCAGCGCACCGTGGCGATCTGGGCGGCCGTGATCGGCGCGGTGCTGGCCGGGGTCCTGCTGGCGCTGCGGCCGATCCTCGTGCGAGGCCGCCGGCGCGGCTGGCGCCCCGGCCGGCGCAGCGCACCGCAGGACGCCTGAACACCCGGGTCCGGCTCACGCCGGACCCGGGCCGGAAAAGCACCACGGCCCCGACCCCGGCGTGAGCCGGAGCGGAGCCGCAGCGGATCGGTCGGGTCAGCCCCAGACCTTCGAGTTGCTCATCTCGGTGGTCATGTAGTTCTCGCGTGCGATGCCCACCGCACCGCCGATGTCGTTCAGGACCTTGTTGATGTCCCGCACGGCGGCGTCCCACTGAGCCTGGTGCTGCTCGTAGGCCACGCGGTCCTGGCCCTCCCACTCGAGCTTCGTCAGCATCGAGCGCAGCGTGTCCAGCTTCTCGTCGATGGTCCGCGAGATGGCCTGCATCTGCTGGTTGCTGCTCTCGAGGACAGCGTAGTCAACCTTGATGCTCATCGATTCCTCCTCTGCCTGTCTTCGCGGATCACGGGTTGAGAGCAGAGTGGAACTTGTCCAGCATCTGCTGCTGCTCTTCGTCGTTGACCTGGTGCGTCGTGCCGGACTTGTCAAGCAGGTCGGCGATGTTGTCCATCGCCGTCAGCAGCTTGTTCGTGTCCTCGTTCCAACGCAGCATCAGGTTCTGGAAACCCGTGGACGCCCCGCCCTTCCAGGCCATGGCCAGGTCGTCGACGACGTTCCACAGTTTCTTCAGCTCACCGTCGACGTCGCTGCGCGTGGACCGCACGTCACTCGCGGCGGTGTGCAGGCTCGCTGCACTGACCTCGAACGCCATGCTTCACACCCTTCCGTCATCTCTGTGGCGGCGGATCCGCCGCGCCCCTCCCCCGCGGCAAGGCGTACACACCCCACCGACGGACACTTCAATCGAACCGTAGCGGACGACGTCCAATCCGCGCAGCCCTGCTTCCCCATGGCGCACAACGCCGTCCGGCGAACAGACCGTACGACGTGGACGGTCGCGCCCGCCAGCGGCCGGTCAGGACGGCCGTCGATACGTCCGGACGTGCATCACCACGCCGAAGACCAGCACCACCGCAAGCAGCGCCACGAACAGCCACAGCACCGGCTTGTCGACCGCCCGGTCGAGCACCACCGGGATCAGCGCCGCGACGCCGGTGAGCAACACCACTTCGCCGGCCCGCTTCGCCCACGCGGCGCGGGACAGCTGGGCGACCAGCGCCAGCCCGAGGAAGACCGGCACGGTCACCAGGAAGTACACGAAGAGCACCAAGGTCACCCCGGACCCCTTCCGCCGTCACTGGTAGAACTTGGAGTCCTGCACCCAGTCGATCTTGATGTCCTTGATGTCCGGGTCCTGACCCGTGGCCGCCCAGCCGGGACGGGAATCCGACACGAAGGCGAACCGGTCGTTGCCCTGGAAGCCGCCGACGACCGCGGAGAACAGCGCGCTGATGTCGCCGAAGACCAGCGCCAGGATCGCCGCGCTCGCCGCCATCCCGGCCACGCCGATCGCCTCGGCGATGGGCGCGGTCGGTGGGAACGCCTGGAGGGCGACCGAGGCGATCACCGCGATCAGGATCGGGATGAGCGCGTCGACCAGCGCGTTCACCGCGTCGTTGAAGGCGTCCCGGGCGGCGGTGAGGGTGTCCCTGTTGGCGTTGAACGCCTCCGCCAGCGAGTTGATCTCGGCCCCGAGCTTGCGGAGGAAGAGGTCGAACGCGTCCCGGTCGTCGAAGTCCCACTCGGCGTCCGACGGCGGGACCTGCTCCAGCGCCGCCCCGAACTGGTCGCCGCCGAGCAGCCGCGCCGCGTCGCCCCACTCCTTGATGGACTTGTTGACCTCGTCGTTGTCGAACGTCTCCAGGTAGGCGATGGCGGCACCCAGCGCCCCGGCGAAGACCAGCCACATCCAGTTGGCCCGGGCGGCCGGCAGCAGGCCGCGCACCGGCGCCGTCGCGGCGGCGACCGTGTGCGTGCCGGTCACCGTGCCGGCCGCGTTGGCGATCAGGATCTCCGACATCAGCAGCTCCTCCCGTCGCGCGCCCGGCCGGTCACTTGACCACCCACGGCTGGTCGGACTTCTCCCAGTTCTTGGCGGTCTGCTCCAACTGCTCGGCCGCCTTGTGCAGGTGCTCGATGCCGGTCCTGACGTTCTTCAGGTGACCGTCCACCGAGGCGTTGTGCGCCTGCACGGTGCCGCCCCCGAAGAGGGTCAGCGCGCCGTCCGGCAGTTTCACGCTCTCCAGCAGCGTCTGCACGTTGCGCAGGTACTGGATCGGGCCGTCCGGAGCGTCGAGTTTCTTGCTCGCCTTGCGGATCGCGTCGACGTCGACCTTGTTCGCCACCGCGTCTCCTCCCTGGTCAGCGGCGCAGGCCGCGGGTCGGGTCGGTCAGATCCACGCCGAACTCCCGGAACCAGTCCTCCGGGGTGAGGTTGCCCGCCTGCGCCCGGCGGACCAGCTCCGAGCCGCCGAGCACCTCGGTCATCAGCTCCTGCTGCCGCTCGGCGAAGGCCGCGTACGCCGCGTCGATCGCGGCCTGGAGCGACTCGGCCAGGGTGAAGCTGTCCAGCCGCATCGCCCGGGCGTTGACGTCGATGCCACCGACCTTCATGTCGCCGTCGACCGTCACGCGGACCAGGCCGTCCGGGCTCTCCCCGGTCACCCGCAGCTCGGCGCGCTGCTGCTGGAACTCCACCAGCCGGCGCTGCTGCTCCTGCGCCTGGCGCAGCAGGTTCTCCACCGCGCCACCGGCGCCGCCGTAACCCCACGGGCTGCTCACGACTGTCTTCTCCTCAGCTCGACGGTCGGGCCGACGCTACCGGACCCGCTCCTTTGACGTCCGCCCCGTCAGACGGGCTCCGTCCAGGCGGTCTGGATGAGCTGCTGGCCGTCCCGGCGGCGGACCAGGGTGCCCCGGCCCGGCGGTTGCGGACTCGGCCGCAGGTTGCCGAACACGGCACCCTCCTCGCGGCTGCCGGACATCAGCAGGCCCGGCGAGTCCAGCTCGCGCAGGCGTTGCAGCACCGGCTCGTAGAGGGCGCGGGCCACACCACCCACCCGGCGGGTGATGATCAGGTGCAGGCCGATGTCCCGCGCCTGCGGCAGCAGCTCGTGCAGGGCGCTGAGCGGGTTGTTGCCGCCGGAGGCGACCAGGTCGTAGTCGTCCACCAGGATGTAGAGCTCCGGCCCCTTCCACCAGCTCCGGTCGCGCAGCTGCGCGGTGGTCACGTCCGGACCCGGCAGGCGGTTCTGCAGTGCGCTGCGGATCGAACCGAGACCCTGGCTGAACACCTGGTTGGACGGCGCGTAGTCGAGCAGGTGGTCGCCCTCCACCGCACCCAGCAGGCCACGCCGGTAGTCGGCGATGACCAGCCGGGCCTGCGCCGGGGTGTACCGCTCGGCGACGCCCCGGGCGATCAGCCGCAGCAGGTTGGTCTTGCCGCACTCGGCGTCGCCGAACACGGTCAGGTGCGGCTCGGTCGTCAGGTCCAGGTAGACCGGGGCGAGCGCCGACTCGTTGACGCCGATCGGGATGCCCGGTGCCGACCGGTCGACCACCTTCGCCAGCTCGGTGACGGCCAGCTTGCGCGGCAGCAGCCGCACCTTCGGCGCCGGGCGGCCCGGCCAATTGGCCGCGACGTGCCCGGCCAGGGCCACCGACGCCTCGGTCAGGTCCTCGATGTCGCGCTTGCCGTCGATCCGCGAGACGCCGGTGAGGAAGTGCAGCTTGTCGCGGGTCAGGCCGCGACCGGGCGTCCCGCCCGGCACGTTCTGCGCGGCCCGCCGGTCGATCTCCGACTCCGCCGGGTCGCCGAGCCGCAGCTCCAGCTTGGTGCCGAGCAGGTCCCGCATGTTGATCCGGATCTCCGCCCACCGCACGGCGGTGATCACCACGTGTACGCCGAAACCGAGCCCGCGGTTGGCCAGGTTGGTGATGGTCTGCTCCAGCTCCTCGTACTCCTGGCGCAGCGTGTTCCAGCCGTCGACCACGAGGAAGACGTCGCCGAACGGGTCGTCGGCGAACTCCCCGGCCGCCCGGCGCCGGCGGTAGCTGGCCACCGAGTCGATGCCGTGCTGGGTGAACCGGTTCTCCCGCTCGTCGATGACAGCGACCACCTCGGCCACGGTCCGGCGGACCGCCTCGATGTCCCGCCGCCCGGCCACCCCGGAGGTGTGCGGCAGCCCGTCCAGGCTGCGCAGCGCGCCACCGCCGAAGTCGAGGCAGAAGAACTGCACCTCGCGCGGGGTGTGGGTGAGCGCCAGCGAGGCCAGCATCGTGCGCAGCATCGTGCTCTTGCCGCTCAGCGAGGCGCCCACGATCACCACGTTGCCGCCGGCGCCGGCCAGGTCCACCATCATCGGGTCGCGGCGCTGCTCGTACGGGCGGTCGACGATGCCGACAGGCACGGTGAGCCGGCCCCGCCCCGGCCAGTTCGCGGTGGTCAACCCGAACGTCGGGTGCACGGCCAGCGGGGGCAGCAGCTCGGCCAGGCTCGGCGGCTCGGCCAGCGGCGGCAGCCAGACCTGGTGCGCCGGGCGGCCCCGCCCCTGGAGCCGGTCGATCAGCACGTCGAGCATGGCCACGGCCTTGCCGTCGCCGGTCTGCTCCGGCTCGGGCGCGGTCTCGGCCGGGCTCGGCAGGGCCGGCGCCGGCACGTAGTCGATGCCGTACGGGACGATCCGGCGCTGCACCTGCGCCCGGGTGGACCGCTGCACCTGCCCCGGCGCCCGGTACGGGCCGGACACGTAGGCGGCCCGGAACCGGAGCATCGTCGTGGTGTCGGTCTTCAGGTAGCCGTGGCCCGGCGCGTTGGGCAGCTCGTACGCGTCCGGCACGCCCAGCACGATCCGGCTCTCCACCGCCGAGAAGGTCCGCAGACCGATCCGGTACGACAGGTGGGTGTCGAGTCCCCGGAGTTTCCCCTCTTCCAGCCGCTGGCTCGCCAGCAGCAGGTGCACGCCGAGCGACCGGCCGAGCCGGCCGATCATCACGAAGAGGTCGATGAAGTCCGGCTTCGCGGCGAGCAGCTCGGAGAACTCGTCACAGATGATGAGCAGGCTGGGCATCGGCTCCAGCGGCTCGCCCGCGGCCCGGGCCTTCTCGTAGTCGTAGCGCGAGACGTAGTTGCCGGCCGCGCGCAGCACCTCCTGGCGGCGGTTCATCTCGCCGGCCAGCGCGTCCCGCATCCGGTCGACCAGCGGCAGCTCGTCGGACAGGTTGGTGATGACCGCGCTGGTGTGCGGCAGCGCGTCCAGCGAGGCGAAGGTGGCGCCACCCTTGAAGTCGACCAGGACGAAGTTGAGCTCCTCGGACGAGTGCGTCACGGCCAGCGCCGCGACGACCGTACGCAGGAGTTCGCTCTTGCCGGAACCGGTCGCGCCGATGACCAGGCCGTGCGGGCCCATGCCCTCGTGCGCGGACTCCTTGAAGTCCAGCTCGACCACGTTGCCGTCCGGCCCCACGCCGAGCGGGATGCGCAGCCGGTCCCGGTGGCTGCGCGGCCGCCAGGTCTGCTGGGTGTCCACGGTGGCCGCGTCGCCCACGCCGAGCAGGTCCGGCAGCTCCATGCTGCGGGCCAGCGGCTCCTCGGTGCTGGCGCCCTGCTGCTGGGAGAGCCGGTAGGGGGCGATCTGCCGGGCCAGCCCCTCGGCGGCCGCCATGGTGAGCCGGTCCGGCCGGCCCAGCCGGGAGGTGGCCGTGCCGCGGACCAGGTCCAGCCCGCTGCCGTTGCCGGTGTCCAGGCAGAGCAGCCAGCGGCCCGCGTCGCGCGGCACCGTGCCGGAGAGGTCGATCACCGTGGCGCCGAGCAGGCCCGGCCCCATCAGCGCGCAGGTCGGCGAGACCTCGCCGCCGTCGAGCACCACCACGAGGTGCGGCGCCGTGGTGAGCGGCTTCGCCTCCGGGGCGAACCGGGGCCGGCCGCCCAGCTCGTTGGCGAGCGCCGCCTCCGCCTCGGCCAGGCTGGCGAAGACCATCCGCCGCGCGCCGGCCGCGTCCGTACGCCCCGGGTGCTGGGCGTGCGGCAGCCACTTCACCCAGTCCCACGCCGGCTGCCGGTCGGGCGCGGCCACCACGGCCACCAGGAGGTCGTCCGGCGCGTGGAAGGTGACCAGCTGGGCCAGCGCGGCCCGGGTCAGGTCCAGCACCGGCTCCCGGTCGCCGCGCAACGCGATCCGGCTGAACGCGCGCAGCGACAGCGCGGTGGGCAGGTCGGGCACGCTGGAATGGGCCCGCACGAACCGGCGCAGCGCGATCGCGCTCATCGGCTCCAGGTCCTCCACCGGCTTGGTCTCCGGCGGCACGATCTCCACGGCCAGCCGCTGCGGGCCGAGCGCGATCCGCACCTCGCCGAAGTCGTCCTCGGTGATCCGCCGTTCCCACAGCCGGCGCGAGGCGGCGACCGACCAGAGCGCGTCCGGCTCCGGGTGCCGCCACGTCATCGCGGCGCGCTGCTGCTCGGCGGCACGCCGGGTGCGCTTGCGCATCTGGGCCAGGTAGCGCATGTAGTCGCGCCGCTGGGCGTTCAGCTCGGCCTTGTCGTTGCCGCCGTTGCCGAGCGTGCCGACCGCCATGCCCAGCATCGACACGCCGAACAGGCCGCCGGCCACGTACGTCATCATGCCGCCGCCGCGGCCGGCGTAGAGGAAGGCCATCGCGCCGACGCCGCAGAGCATCGGCAGGATCATCAGCACCTGACCCATGCCCTTGGCCTGCGGCTCCGGCAGCTCGGGCGGGGACTCCAGCAGCACCTCCCCGCGCGGCAGCGCGGGCCCCGGTTGACGCGGAAGCCGGCGGAACACCACCGTGCTCACGGCTGTCTCCTCCCCAGAAGCGGCCCTGCTCGTCATCGGCCGACGCACCCGAGTCGTCGGGTGGGCAACCTGTGCGACCGCCATCGTAGGTAATCTCCCGGAGGCGCCGTGGACCCACGGGGGCGGCGCGGGCGGCCGAGGTGGATCGTAGGCGAGCACGAGGAGGCCACTGTGGCGACGAAAACGGCGACCGGCGGACTGAGCCGGATCACCATCGTGGCGCCGCGGACCAGGATGGATCTGGCGTTGCCGTCCGACGTGCCGCTGGCCGACCTGCTGCCGACGCTGCTGCGTTACGCCGGCGAGGATCTCGCCGACGAGGGCGTGCGGCACGGCGGCTGGAGCCTGTCCCGGCTCGGCGGTCAGCCGCTCGACGGCGGCCGCACCGCCGCGCAGCTCGGCGTCCGCGACGGCGAGGTCCTCTACTTCAACCCGCGGGCCGCCGCCGCGCCCGAGATCGTCTTCGACGACGTGGTGGACGCGGTCGCCACGTCGACCAACCAGCGGGCCGGCGCCTGGCAGGTCGGCACCACCCGGGCGTTCTCGGTGCTCTTCGCCGGTGCGGCGCTGGCGGCCGGCGCGGCGTTCACGCTGTTCGCCGGGCCGCCCCAGCTGCCCGGTGCGCTCGCCGCGCTGGTGGTCGCGGTCGCATTGCTGATCAGCGCCGCGGTGCTGTCCCGGGCGGCCGGCGACAGCCGCACCGGCGCCGTGCTGGCCACGGGCGGCCTCGGCTACGCCGCGATCGGCGGCCTGCTGGTGCTCGCCGGCGACCGGCGGCTCTCCGAGCTGGCCAGCCCGCACGTGCTGCTCGCCGCGACCGCGGTCGTGCTCTTCGGCGCGGTCGCCGCGCTGGCCGTCGGGGACCGCCTGCCGCTCTTCCTCGGCGCGGTCGGGGTGGGCGTGGCGGTCGGCTTCGGCGCGGCGCTCTGCCTGGCGTTCGACATCGGGGCGGCGGCCGCCGCCGCGGTGGTGGCGACGGTGGCGTTCGGCGCCCTGCCGGCGCTGCCCATGATCTCCTACCGGCTGGCCCGGTTGCCGGTGCCGTCGATCCCGACGGGTCCGGACGACCTGAAGAGCGACACCGAGTCGGTGGACGGCCCGCAGGTGCTGCGCAACAGCGAGCGCGCCGACGCGTACCTCACCGGCCTGCTGTGGACGGTGTCGGTGCTGGTGCTCGGCGGCGAGGTGGTGCTCGCCGACAACGGCCGGTTGCCGGCCGTGCTGCTCTGCCTGGTGCTGGCCCTGCTGGCGCTGCTGCGGGCCCGCCCGTTCCTGGGCCGCGGCCAGCGCACCCCGGTGCTCCTCGCCGGCACCCTCGGTCTGGGGCTGGCGGCCGCGGCCACCTTCGGCGCGAACCCGCTGCCGGTCCGGCTCGGGCTGATCCTGGGCGGCCTGCTGGTGGTCGCCGTGATCAGCCTGATCTACGGGCTCACCGTGGCGGGCAAGCGGATCTCGCCGGTCTGGGGCCGCACCCTCGACATCGTCGAGATCCTGCTGATCGTCGCCCTGGTGCCGCTGGCCGTCTGGGTGTGCGGCCTCTACGGCTGGATCGTCAACCTTCGGCCGTGACCGTGCCCATCGCGGTGCCCACCGGCGCGGTCGCGTAGACCGCCGGGCCGTGCTGGCCGTCCAGCGGGCGGGCCGGCACGCCGGAGCGGCGGGCCACCTCCCGGACCGCCTTCACGAGCGCCTCGGCGTGACCGTCCATGGCCGCCACCCGCAGCAGCGGCGGGAGCTGCCGGCCGCCGGGGAGCACCACGGCCGCGACGGTGTGCGAGGGGGCGGAGGTGGCGGTCACCGCGTCCACCAGCGCGCCCAGCGAGCCGTTGGGGCGGACCCGCAGCGCCAGGCAGCGCTGGGTCCAGCCGCCGCCGCGCAGGCTCTCCCAACTCTCCACCGGGGACTCGGGGGCCAGGTCGAGGCCGGCGCCGGAGACCACCGCGGCGTGCAGCTCGTCCCGGCCGAGCACCCGGTGACCGAGACCGGCGGCGTTGAGCGCCTTGCCGAGCCGGCCGATGCCGGCTGCGACCGTGCGGTGCACGCCGTGCATGCCGCCGCCCCGGCTCACCGTCTCGGCGCGCGCGTCGGCGACCGACAGGCGCAGCGCCACCCAGACCGTCCGGTGCGCCGCCGGGGGCGCGCCCGGAGCCGGGTACCAGACCAGGGTGTGCGAGACGACCTGGGTCTGGGTGACCGGCCCGGAGAAGTCGGCGAGCACCGCGAGCGCCCGGTCCACCACGCCCGCCTCGATCGACCCGGCCGGTGAGCCGGGCCGGCCGGTGAGCGCGACGGCGGCGAACCAGCCCCGGTCGTCCTGCCCGATGCCGAGCCGGGTGCCGCGCTCGGTCAGCTCGACGACGGACAGGTCCGGGGCGAGCGCGGCCAGCCGCGCGTCGCCGGCCGGCGCGGCGCCGCGGGCCCGGTCACGGCGGCGGCGCAGCCGGCGGCGGAGCATGAGGTCCTCGTACCACCAGCGGCCACCGCGCCGGGCGAAGGCGGCCACCACGGCCAGCAGCGCCAGCGCGCCGACGGTGGCGAGCAGCCAGGTCGGGCCGCCGGTGGCGAACCAGACGGCGAGCGCGGCGCACTCCAGCACCACGAGCTGGCCGACGACGACCGGGCCGAGCCGGCCGCGCCGGCGCCGGTCGGCCGGGGTGACCGGTCGGTCCGCCGGCACGGCGGGGACGGTGGCCGTACGACCGGGTGGCGCCTGGACCTGGGTCATCGGTGAGGGTCCCTTCTGGACATCCTGGGCATCCGCCGGTGCGGTGCGTCGCCGGGTGGCGGGCGGGGTCCCGGTGAACCGTCGACGGCCCCTTATCGTAGGGAAGCCCGCGGCGGAGTTCGGACCTGATCGCCGCGCGGACCCACCCCTGCCGGAGGTTAGTCATGCGGACCCGCCGCGATCAGGTGCAGGCGTACCGCTTCGTCACCCGCCGGATCGTCTCGGCGCTGCTCTCCGGCGACCCGGAGACCAACGACCTGCCGATGCGGCGGCTCGGCATGGCGGTATTCGGCAGCGTCATCGCGGCCGCCGTCGTGCTGGGCGGCGCGGGGGCGTACGGGCAGTTCACCAGCAACTCCGCCCCGCTGGAGCCGAACACGCTGGTGATCGAGCGGGAGACCGGGGCGACCTACGTCTTCACCGACGACAAGGTGCTGCACCCGACGCTCAACTACGCCTCGGCCCGGCTCATCCTCAACGACGCCGGCGCGCCGGTCCGCACCATGTCCCAGGCCTCGATCAAGGATCGGCCACGGGGCCGGGCGGTCGGCATCGTGGGCGCCCCGGACGCCGTGCCGGACCGGAAGTCGCTGGTCGGCCTCCCCTGGTCGGTGTGCGACGTGCCCGACGCGAACGACCCGCAGCGCTCCACCACCCGGCTGGTGATCGACCGGCCGCTGCCCGGCGGCACCCCGCTCACCGACCGGGCGGTCCTGGTCAAGCTGAACGACGCGCGCTACCTGCTGACCGGCGGCGCGCGGCTGCGGGTGGTCGGCGACGAGCAGGCGCTGGTGGCGTTGAAGATGGCGGGGGCGACCACCCTCACGGTCGGGCAGCAGTTGCTCAACGCCGTGCCGGTCGGCCCGGCGCTGCGCAAGCCGACCATCGACGGGGAGGGCAACCCCAGCGGGCTGACCGTCGGCGACCGTCCGGCCCGGGTCGGCCAGGTCTACCGGGCCGCCGGCCAGTACTACGTGCTGGCCAAGCAGGGCCTGGTGGCGATCCGCGAGGTGACGGCCCTGCTGCTGCTCGGCGGCGGCGGCCAGGTCACCGACATCACGCCGGACCAGGCCGGCCAGCTTCTCACCGACCAGCGGCTGGAGGCCGAGGGCCTGCCGGACCGGCTGCCCACCCTGCACGAGGTCCGCGCCGGGCGGACGGTGCTCTGTGCCACGTACCGCCCCGGGCCGGCCGGCCAGCCGACCACCACCCTGGAGGTCTTCGACCAGCCGCCGGCCGAGCTGACGGTGTCGACCGGGGTGGCGGCGCGGCAGAGCGACCGGGACGCGGTGCGGACCGCCGAGAGCGTGCTGCTGCCCGGCGGCAAGGGCGTGCTGGTGCAGGCCACCGCCGGGGAGACCGGCAAGGCCGCGGCCGGCACGACCGTCTACCTGATCACCCCGCAGGGCGTCCGTTACCCGCTCGGCACCGCCTCCGGCGACGCGAAGAGCGCCCTGGGGTACGGCGACGTGACGCCGCTCGCGGTGCCCGCGTCCCTGCTGGCCCTGGTGCCGACCGGGCCGACCCTGGAGCGCGAGGACGCGATGAACCAGTTCGATCCGGGCGCGGTGTCGAGCGGCGGCGCGACCTCCGGGCCGGACGACGACGTGGCCCCTGCGCAGGGCGGATGACCGCGACGGACACGGTCCGAAGTGGATAGGGCCGGACGACGGGTCGCCCCGGCTGGCCCGGGTCGACTAACCTGAACGTGGCCAACGGTTCTCGACGATGACTACGGGGATGCAGCCATGACCGGGCGCACGACAGTGGACGTACTGTCCTTGGAGGACTTCCACCAGCGGCTCGAGCGCCGGCTGAGCGAGGCGGAGTCGGTGTTGAAGAAGCTCAACACCGAGATGCAGTGCCGGCCGCCGGCACTCGGCACGTTCACCGACGCCACCGACAACTCCCGTCGCTACTCCGAGACGCACCAGAGCTACGCCAACCACGTCGAGCGGTTGCGACGGGCGATCGTGGCCGCCCAGAAGGCCACCAGGACCATCATGACCAACTACCGGACGGCCGAGGCACGCAACGCCGCCGCCGCGGCCGACATCGTCGCCGCTCTCTCCGGGCTGACCGAGGCGATGAAGCCGAAGGGAGAGGATCCGCGTGTCTGAATACACCCAGCGCTACGAGCACGTCAGCCACAAGGAGCTCTACCAGGGCGTCAACGCCGGTGACCCGAAGCAGATCGACGGGCTCAGCGCCCAGTGGACGTCGATGAAGGGCACCCTCGACGACCTCAGCCGGGATCTGACCGCCGACCTGGACGCGCTGCTGAAGACCTGGACGGGCGACGCCGCCCGCGAGTTCCACCGCCGGCTCAACCTGGTCGCCGACTACTCCGGCAACCTGGCCGAGGGCATGACGGGCATCCGACAGGGGCTCGACATGATGGCCAGCGAGCTGCGCACCGCCCAGGCGAAGGCGGAGAGCCCCGAGGAGACCGACGACAACGACAAGCTGCTCTCCGGCGCCGGCAAGGGCTTCCTGGTCGGCGGTGTGCCGGGCGCGCTGGTCGGCGGCATCGTCGGCCACGAGCAGGACAAGGCCGAGCAGGAGAAGGCGCACCAGCGGATGGTGCAGGTGGTCGCCAAGCTTGCCGAGGGCTACGACTTCTCGGCCTACGGCCGGATCGTCGTGCCGGAGCCGCCGGATTCGGGGCTCCCGGGTCACGGCGACCCGACGGACCCGACGCTGAAGAGCGGCCCCTCGGTCGGCACGCCGTCGGCCGGGCCGGGCGTGGGAAGCTTCGGTCCCGCCGCGAACGGCACCGCCACCACCTCGGGCGTGCACCACACCGCCCCGGGCAGCGGCACGGTCGGCGGCACGACGGGCGGCGGTGACACGACGGGCGGCCAGCCCGGCGCGGGCACGCCGGGCACCATCGGCGCGGGCAGCACGGTCGAGCCGACCGGCACCTCGCTCGCCGGTGCGGCCCCGCTGACCGCGACCGGCCCGACCACCGGCCTGGCGGCGGGCCCCGGGCTCGGCGGCACCAACGCGACCCTGCCGACCGCCGGGGGCGGCGGCTCGCTCTACGGCATGCCGGGCGTGCTGGGCGGCACCGGGTCGCTGGCCGGCTCGGGCGGCGGCTCGGCGGGCTCCGGCCGGATGGGCGGGATCGGCGCCGAGAGCCGGTCGGCCGCGGGCACCGGCCGCCTCGCCTCCGGACGGGGCCTGACGGTCGAGACGGAGGGCCGGTCCACCGGCAAGGGCGGCACGACCGGGCGTCCCGCCATGGCCGGCCGCAACGGTGTGCTGGGCGCGCGTGGCGGCGAGGACGACGAGGCCGAGGGCCGGCTGACCTGGCTGACCGAGGACGAGATGGTCTGGTCCGACGGCGAGGCGGCCCCGCCGCCGGTGCTCGGCGGCAACTGACCGCAGGCTCACGACGGCGCGGCGTCCCCCACCGGGGCGCCGCGCCGTTTCGCGTCCGGCGAGGCGCCGAGCCGCCGGCGGGACCGGGTTCGTCCACACCGAATGGTGGGACGGGTCACGTCGACCGGGAAGATCGTCGAGCTGCACGAGGCGGAGCTGACCGATAGGTTGAAACGGTGCTGCCCGTAGCGTTCGCCCCGTCCCTCTGGACGGCCACGCTGCGCAGGATCGCCCGCACGGCGGTGACCGCGCTCGCGCTCATCGCCGGCCTCACCGGCCCGGCAGCCATGCCGGCCGCCGACCACCTCCACCCGGCCGCGGCGGCCCGCCCGGCCGCCGACCTCCGGGTCGACGCTCCGGTCGCCGTTCCGGTCGACGTGGGTCCGGCCGTCCGTCCGGCCAGGACGGCGTCCGGCAGCCGTTCCGCCGCCGACTCGCCCGTCCGGCACCCGCTCGCCGCGCCGGCCCCGGCGGGACCGGCGCACCAGGCCGTCGCCGACGCCCCCGCACCGGTGGCGGGCCCCGGCGTCGTGGTCGCCGCCGACCCCGGCCGGGCCGCCATCGCCCGCCGCGGTCCGCCGCGCGCCTGACCGCGCCGACCCGGGAACGCCCCGGGCGCCCCTCGACCGCGCCCCGACGCTCCCCGTCGCGCGCCGCCGCGCCCCCGCCCGCATCCGGGCCCCGACCGTTGACTCCGACCGTTCCACCACGAGGTGCTGGTGATGCAGACCGTCTTCTCCACCGTCCTGCCCGACGTTCCCCGAGCCGCCGTGATCTGGCTGGCCCTGCTCGCCGTGGCGGCGCTCGTGGTCGCCGCCCTGATCGTCCGCCCGGACCGGTTCCGGTCGGTGTTCGGCGACCGGATCAGCGAGGCCGCCCGGCCGAGCAGCATCGAGCTGGCCGAGCAGGCCCGCGAGCACGCCCGGGAGCAGTCCCGGTACGCGCAGGAGGTGGCGGTTGCCGCGTCGCGGGCGGCGGCGACCGCCGAGCGGCGCCGGACCGAGTGGCTGGCCGCGCAGGAGGAGGTCGAGGAGGCGTGGCGGGCGTACGAGGCGGCGGAGGAGGACGTCCGCCGGCTGGCCGCCGCCGCGGCGCTGCCCCTGCCCCGGACCGCCCGGACGCCCGCGGAGTACGTGGACCGGGAGCGCTGGCTGCACCGGGCCGCCCTGGACGCCCAGTGGCGCAAGGAGATCACCGTGCAGCAGCTCAGCGACATCCTCGGCCACCGGGGCTGGGATCCCAGCCGGCACCCGGTCGAGCAGGAGCTGCTGCTGCGCCGGCTGGTCCGGGACAACCTCCGGGCCCGGCAGGAGGCCGCGCGGGAGCGGGAGCAGGCCGCCTGGCGGGCCGCCGAGCTGGCCGCCGCCGCCGCGCGGAGCCTGCGCGACGAGGCGTACGCGGCCACCCGACCGGTCACCGAGCCGCGGCCGGCGCTGTCCATCGTGGACCTGACCGGGCCGGGAGCCACCCGTGAGCTGCCGACCGCCACCCGGGCGGCCGAGACCACCCGCGAGCTGACCCCGGTGGCCCGGGGCCGGGCGGCCGTGCCCGCATACTGACGCGCCGGGCGGAGCTGGCCCGGCTCGGTTAGCGTGACCTCGTGTCCCGTGAAGCCTGGGTACTTGTCGTGCTCGCCGCCGTCGCCGCGCTGGCGACGCTGGTCGGGGCGGTGCTGCTCGCCGTCCGGGTGGTCCGCACCCGCCGCATGCTGGGCGCGCTCGGGGTCGGTGGCAAGGTCGCCTTCTACGGCGCGCTGATCTACACGATCCTGCCAGTGGATGTGCTTCCCGACCCGATCTACCTGGACGACATGGGTGTGCTGGCCGGGGCGCTGCTCTACCTGGGCCGGCTGGCCGCGAAGCACCGGGCCGCGCAGCGCGAGCTGCCCGACCGGTCAGAATCCCCGCCGGGCACGGGCCGGCAGCACCGCCCCGTGCCATGATCGGCGCGGGGCCGGCGGTCGGCCCCGCACCAGGGCAGCGAGGACGGCACATGGCGGGCGACCACCGGCTGGACCCCCACGACGAGCGGGTCGCCCGGTTCTTCCGGGACCGGCATCTCGCCACGCTGACCACCCTGCGCGCGGACGGCACCCCGCACGTCGTACCGGTGGGGGTCACCTTCGACGCGGACGCCGGCCTGGCCCGCGTGATCACCTCGGGCGCCTCGGCCAAGGCGCGGCACGTCGCCGCGGCGGGCGCGGCGGGCACGCCCGTGGCGGTCTGCCACCTGGACGGCCGCTGGTGGCTCACCGTGGAGGGCCGGGCGGTGCTGCGCCGCGACCCGGAGTCGGTGGCGGAGGCCGAGCGGCGGTACGCCGCCCGCTACCGCACCCCGCGTCCGAATCCGCAGCGGGTGGTCATCGAGATCGCCGTGACCCGCCTCCTCGGCAGCCTTCCCACCGGCACCACCTGACCCGGCTGTCACCGCCCCGGCGACCCGCTCGGGCCGGATGTCCAGTTAAACCGTGACGGCCGCCACCTGCGGAAATCGGAGCCGGCAGCGGTCCGTTGCACCTCTCGTACGAGCGATACGAGTGAGCGGGCAGCCGGCCCGCCGCCCCCGGTGAGCGAGTGGGGCAGCGCCTCCAGTGCGCACCGAGATCCCCGAGAGCACGCCGAGCGCCACTTCCGGTGCCACGCCTCCGCACCCCGGAGACGTCAACCCCCGAATGGAGCTTCGACATGAACTCGATCTTCCGTAAGAGCATGCTGTCCGTCGCCGGTCTGGTGATGTGCGGCGGGACCGTCGTGGGCCCGGCCGTCGCGGCGCAGGCCGCCCCGTCGACCGCCCTCAAGGGCAAGGGCGAGCGCAGCGCCGGCTACGAGTACGAGGCGCAGCCGAACTTCTTCTACTGCGGCCCGGCCTCGACCCGGATCGCGCTCTCGGCCGAGGGCAAGAAGATCAGCCAGGACGAGCTGGCCGCCAAGCTGGGCACCACCGAGAACGGCACCGACTCGGCCATCGACATCACCCGGGTGCTCAACGAGTACACGGGCGGCAAGTACAAGACCACCGAGATCCGGGACGACGTGGCCACCAGGGAGCAGGTCGAGCGCCTGCGCGCCGACGTGAGGGCCGCCGTCGACCAGGACCGGCCGGTCGTCGCGAACATCCTGGGCGGCGCCCTGGACATCGACGGTGTGGAGCACAGCTACCCCGGCCACTACGTGACCGTGGTGGAGTACAAGGACGACGGCAACACGGTGCTGATCGCCGACCCGGCCAGCCCGAACGAGCCGACGTACTGGATGGACGTGACCGAGCTGGCCAACTGGATCGCCGGCCGCGGTTACAGCTCCTGACCGAACCGAGCGAGGGCCGGTCTCCCCGAGCGGGAGGCCGGCCCTTTTGCGTCCCCGAACCCCGGACGGCCCCGCTAGAGTCTGACCGTGCCGCGACCGGTGATCTTCGACCTGTTCCACACCCTGGTGCCCGGTGGTGACCCCGAGCGGGACCGGGTGGTCGGTGAGATGGCGCTGATGGTGGGGGTGGAGCCGGCCGCGCTGGTCGACGCGTACCACGCCACCTGGCGGGACCGGATGACCGGTTGGGACGCCGCGGAGACCGTACGCGTCCTGGCCCGGCAGCTCGGCGGCGCGCCCACCGAGGAGCAGGTGGCCCGGGCGGCGGCGCACCGCCGCGCACTGGCCCGGCGGCTGCTGGCCGGCGTCCCGCCGTCGACCGTCGCGGTGCTGGACGCGCTGCGCGCCGACGGCCACCCGGTCGGGCTGGTCAGCAACGCCACCGCGGAGACCGCCGAGGCGTGGCCGTCGACCGAGGTGGCCCGCCGGTTCGACGTGGCGGTCTTCTCCTGCGACGTGGGCCTGGCGAAGCCCGACCCGGCGATCTACCGGCTGGCGGCCGAACGCCTCGGCGTCGGGCCGGCCGACTGCGTCTTCGTCGGTGACGGCGCCGACGGCGAGCTGGCCGGAGCGGCGGCGGTCGGCATGACGGTGGTCCGGACCACCGAGCACAACGACAGCGACCCGAGCTGGGCCGGCCCGGCGCTCACCGCGCTCGGCGAGCTGCCCGACCTGCTGCGCGAGCCGGCCCGGGGGCACTGACCCGGCGACGCCCTCCCGCCACGGGGACGGGAGGGCGCCGGGAGCCGGCGGGTCAGTGGGTGAGGACCTGCGACAGCACGTCGTGCACGTGGGTGTTCGGGTGCTTGCCGGTGAACTGCTCGGCCAGCGGCCCGTACGCGGTCACCGGCACGTCGGCGCCGGTGTGGCCGCTGGTCGTCCAGTCCAGGTTGAAGCTCTGGCTGCTGCCCTTGATCGGGAACGGGCCGTCCTCGGCCGAGATGTCGTCACCGGACTCGTCGGAGGTGGCGGTGTCCTCGACGGTCAGGCCGCCGCACTCGTGGTCGCCGGTCACCACGACCAGGGTGTCCGGGTGGGTGGCCGCGAAGTTGCGGGCGACCGCCACGGCCTTCTCCAGCTCGCCGAGCGCCTGGAGCATCCGGGTGCCGTTGTTGTTGTGGGCGAACTCGTCGATGCCCTCCTCCTCGACGAGGAGGAAGAAGCCCTTCTTGTTCGTCGACAACGTCGAGAGCGCCTTCTCGGTCATCGTGGCCAGGCTGGCCGGCGGGGCGTAGACGTCGCCCTGGCCCTCGGGTCGCTGCTGGAACAGCTCCTCGTTGCCGAAGAGGCCGAGAAGCTTGTCGCCCTTGGCGGCCTGGAGCTCCGCGGGCGTGGAGACGTAGCGGTAGCCCTTGGCCTTCGCCTTGGCAATCAGGTCGCCCTTGGTGCCCCGGCTGGCCTCGGACGTGTCCTCGGCCGGCTTGTCCGGGTACGCGCCGGCGGTGCCGGCGGGCAGCCACCAGTCCTCGCCACCGCCCAGGATCACGTCGGGGCGGGTGACGTCCAGGTACTGCCGGGCGATCTCGTCCTGCGCGCCGCGGTCGGCGGTGTTGGCGAAGAACGCCGCCGGGCTGGCGTCGGTGACCTGGGCCGTGGTGACCAGGCCGGTGGACTTGCCGGCCGCCTTGGCCTGGGCGCCGAGGGTGGGCAGTGGGTTGCCGTCCACGTCGACGCTGATCGCGCCGTTGTAGGTCTTCTCGCCGGTGGCCCAGGCGGTGGCCGCCGCGGCCGAGTCGGTGATCGGCGTCTTCGGGTCGTGCGGGCTGGTGGTGAGCTGGCCGGAGTACGGCAGCTTGTCCATGGCGAGCTGGCCGTCGAGGCCGGCCAGGTAGAGGCGGGCCGCCTCGCGCTGGGCGGCGGACATGCCGTCACCGTTGATGAAGATGACGTTGCGGGCCTTGCCCTTCGCCGCGCCGGCGTCGGCGTCGGTGATCGGGTTGGCCAGGCTCAGTCCGGCGGCGGCCACCACCCCCGCGACGACGGGGGCGAGCAGCCAGCGGCTGGAACGGAAATTCACGGGTGTCCTCCTGGCGGATGGATCGCTGGGCAGGCACCACGCAACCGCAGCCACCGGCCGGACAGTTGGCCGTCAGATTAACGGAGGGCGGCCGTTGCCGGGACTCTTGTCGCCCGGGGCAACGGAGCCGCCTGGTTGGACCGCTCGTCCGGGGGTAGTGGCGAGACCAAGCCGTTCCGCAACCCACCGGTAAGGGGCTTTGAGATGAACGACGTACGGACGGAGCGGGACGTCGTCGACGTCCTGACGACGGACCACCACGAGGTCGAGGCGATCTTTGTCGAGCTGGAGAGCCGGCAGGGCAGCCCGGAGCACCGCCGGCAGCTCGCCGACGTGATGATCGCGGAGCTGGTCCGGCACGCGGTGGCCGAGGAGGCCTATGTCTACCCGGCCGCCCGCAAGGCGCTGCCCGACGGCGACCAGCTCGCCGAGCACGAGATCTCCGAGCACGCCGACGCCGAGCGGACCATGAAGGAGCTGGAGTCGGTGGATCCCTCCGACCCCCGCTTCGACGAGCTGCTGACCCACCTGACGGCGACCATCCGGCATCACGTGCAGGACGAGGAGAGCGACCTCTTCCCCCGGCTGCGCGCGGCCTGCGCCCGCGAGGAGCTGGTCGAGCTGGCCGGGAAGGTGGAGGCGGCGAAGAAGTCGGCGCCGACCCGGCCGCACCCGGCCGCGCCGGACCACCCGCCGGCGAACAGGCTGCTGGCCCCGGGCGCCGGCCTGGTCGACCGGATGCGCGACGCGCTCAGCGGCCGGCCCACCTCATTGAAGGAGCTGCGCGAGAAGTCCTGACCACCGGACGAGGCGGCCACGCTCCCGGCACGGGGGGCGTGGCCGCCGCCGTGTGCCGGCAGCACCACCCCGGGCCCGCGCCGCTTGTTAGCGTCAGGCCGGATGTCAGTCACGGGCGGAGGCGGGTCGGCGTGGATCGGTTCAGGACACGTTTCGAGGTACGGGACGAGCGGTTCCGCCGGGTCAACGGCGACGAGTGGACGGAGTGCCTGTGGACCGGGGGCCGCTGGCTGGAGGGTCCGGCCTGGTTCCCCGCCGGGCGTCACCTGGTCTTCAGCGACATCCCGAACGACCGGCTGCTGCGCTGGGACGAGACCACCGGCGCGGTCGGGGTGTTCCGCCAGCCGGCCGGCTACGCCAACGGGCACACCGTCGACCGGCGGGGACGGCTGGTGAGCTGCGAGCAGGGCAACCGGCGGGTCACCCGGACCGAGGCCGACGGCACCGACACGGTGCTCGCCGAGCGCTGGCGCGGCAAGCGGCTGAACAGCCCCAACGACGTGGTCGAGCACTCCGACGGGTCGATCTGGTTCACCGACCCGAGCTACGGCATCGACAGCGACTACGAGGGCCACCGGGCCGAGAGTGAGATCGGCGGCAACCACGTCTACCGGGTCGACCCGCACGACGGTGAGGTGCGCCTGGTCGCCGACGACTTCGGGCAGCCGAACGGGCTGGCGTTCAACCTCGACGAGTCCCTGCTCTACGTGGTCGACACCCGGGCGAAGCACCTGCGCCGGTTCGCGGTGACCGAGGGCGGCACGCTGCGCGGCGGCGAGGTCTTCGCCACCTGCGACGCCGGCTCCTTCGACGGCGTACGCCTCGACGACGCCGGCCGGGTCTGGGCGGCGGCGCACGACGGGCTGCACTGCTTCGACCCGGACGGCACGCTGCTCGGCAAGCTGCACCTGCCGGAGGTGGTCGCCAACTTCACCTTCGGCGGCCCGAAGCGCAACCAGCTTTACATCTGCGCCTCCAGCTCGCTGTTCAGCCTCCGGGTCAACGTCAACGGCGCGCGCTACCCGGGCTGGTGACGGTCAGCCCTCCGGAGCGATCCGCCGGAGGCTGTCCACCTCGGACACGACGATCGCCTCCAGCGGGCAGGACTCGGCCGCGTCCAGCACCGACTCGTCGGCGGCGATCCGCTCGGCCACCGGCCGGGACAGCCCGTCGACCAGCACGAAGTGCGCCGGCGCGACCCCGGCGCAGATCCCCGACCCGATGCACCGGGTCGCGTCGACGTGCAGCCGCCATTCGCTCGCTCCGCTCACGCGCCCTCCTCCGCCCCGGCCCGGCTCACCAGGCCACCGGCATGGCCACCAGGCCCCGCACCAGCAGGCCGCTCTTCCAGGTCAGCTCCTCCACGGGCACGGCCAGCCGGAGCCCGGGGGCCCGGTCGAGCAGGGTCTCCAGCACCACCCGCAGCTCCATCCGGGCCAGCTGCGCGCCGACGCAATGGTGCACGCCGTGCCCGAAACCGAGGTGCGGATTGACCGCACGGGTCAGGTCGAGCCGGTCGGCGTCGGCGAAGACGCTGTCGTCCCGGTTGGCCGCCGCGATGTTGACCACCACCGGCTCGCCGGCCCGGACCAGCACCCCGCCCAGCTCGACGTCCTCCGTGGCGTAGCGGGGGAAGGCCGCCGTGGCGCCGAGCGGGATGAACCGCATCAGCTCCTCGACGGCGACCGGCACCAGCTCCGGCCGGTCCCGCAGGGTCTCCCAGGCGCCGGGGGTGGTGAGCAGGACGTACACCATGTTGGGGATCTGGGTCACGGTGGTCTCGTGGCCGGCGGCGAGCAGCCCGGCGGCGAGGGTGACCAACTCCTGCTCGGTGAGCCGGTCGGCGTTCTCGTCGCGGGCCCGCACCATGGCGCTGAGCAGGTCGTCGGCGGGTTCGACCCGGCGCCGGGCGACCAGCTCGCCCATGTAGGCCAGCAGCCTGTCGAGGTAGTGCTGGGCCCGCTCCGGCTCCAGCGAGGTGGTCGAGACGATCGCCTCGGACCAGGTGTGGAACTGGTCCTGGTCGGACACCGGCACGCCGAGCAGGTCGCAGATCACCCGGATGGGCAGCGGCGTGGCCAGGTGCGCCACCAGGTCGGCGGGCGGCCCGGCGGCCAGCAGCCCGTCGATCAGCTCGTCGGCCACCGCCCGGGTACGCGGCCGCAGCTCCTCGACCCGGCGCGCGGTGAACGCCTTCGCCACGAGCCGGCGCAGCCGGGTGTGCTCCGGCGGGTCCATCGAGAGGATCCCGGTCTCCTGCTGGCGCGGGGTGTTCCGGGGTTCGTCGCGCCCGATCGACGCGGCCCGGCTGAACCGGGGGTCGCCGAGCACCGTCTTGACGTCGGCGTGCCGGGTGGCCAGCCAGGCGGGCTCGCCGTAGGGCAGTTGGACCCGGACCAGCGGCTGCTCGCGCAGCTCGGCGTAGCGGGCGTCCAGGTCGAGCCGGACAGGGGCGTTGAACGGGTAGCGCTGTGGGATGGTCGCCTGGGAAGTGTCGGTCACCGGCTGGCTCGCTCTCGTCCACGGCACCGCGGGCGGTGCGGGTCGACTCCGCACGACTCGACGCTGAGTCATGCCCCGACTGCGGATGGTAGCGAGAACGGTCGATGGAGACCAGAGGGTCGTTCCGGTTCCGACACGACGATCCCGGGCCGCCCGCGCGGGACGACCCGGGATCAGAACCCGGTCAGCGGCCGGTGTCGCCCTCGCCGGTTCGCTGCTGCGCCATGTCGACGCCCTTGTCGATCTTCTCGTCGTACTTGCCCTGGGTCCGCTTGTCGGCCATGTCGCCGCCCTTTTCGATCCCCTGGTCGACCTGCTTGTCGTGCTTGTCGGCGAAGTCCTTGGCCTTGTCCATGAAGTCGCTCATGTCGGTTCTCCCTTCGATACCGTGAATGCCTTCCCTGGGACCGGCGGCACAAACGCTCCCTGTCCGGAGGTCGCCCGGGTGTCGGATTCACGTGCGTCGGGTACCAACGGCCACGATCGAGGAGGCGACGTGGACGAGGACGCGGGGACGCCGGAACCGGCGGCACGGAACCGGGCCGCAGGCCCACGGCAGGCCTGGGCCGGGCTGCCCTGGCCGGTACGGACAGCGGTCACCTGGGGCGCCTGTCTCGTGGTGGTGATCGCCGCGCTCTGGCTGCTCGGGAAGATCGCGGTGCTGCTCGCCCCGCTGGCCGTGGCGCTGGCCGGCACGCTCTTCCTCACCGCGCTGCTCGACCCGGTGCTGCTCGGGCTGCGCCGGCTCCGGGTGCCGGCGGCGCTGGCCGCGCTGCTCAGCGTCCTGCTGCTGCTCGGCGTCCTGGTCGGCGTCGGGGCGCTGGTGTGGAACCTGACGGCGAGCCAGTTCGGCGAGCTGAGCCAGCAGCTCGACCAGGGCCTGGAGCGCAGCCGGGACTTCGTCACCTCCAGCCTGCCGGTCACCGACGAACAACTCGACCAGCAGGTCGAGCAGATCCGGAAGGGGCTCAGCGGCAGCGCGCCCGACCCGGTCGCCGGGGCACGGACGGCCGCCGAGGTGGCCGGTTCGATCCTGCTCGGCCTGGTACTGCTCTTCTTCCTGCTCAAGGACGGCCGGACCATGTGGCACTGGGTGCTGCGCCGGATGGCCGGACCGCGCCGCGACCTGACCGCCGAGGCGGGCCGGGCCGGCTGGCGGACGCTGGGCGCGTACAGCCGCGGCACGATGGTCATCGCGGCGATCGACGCGATCGGCATCGGGCTGGCGCTGGTGGTGCTGCGCGTCCCGCTGGCCCTGCCCCTCGCGCTGATCACCTTCCTCGGCGGGTTCGTGCCGATCATCGGCGCCACCGTGGCCGGCGCGATCGCGGTGCTGGTCGCCCTGGCCGCCAACGGCCCCACCACCGCCCTGCTCACCCTGGCCGCGGTGATCGCCGTGCAGCAGATCGAGGGCAACCTGCTGGAGCCGCTGGTGATGAAGCGGCAGGTCCAGCTCCACCCGGCGGTCATCCTCGTGGTGGTCACCGCCGGCACGCTGATCGCCGGCATCGCGGGCGCGTTCGTCTCGGTGCCGATCGCCGCGGTCACCTGGCGGGTGCTGGACACCGTGCAACGCCACCGCGCCGCCCTACCCGACTGACCCGCCCGGCTCCGCGCGGTCAGGCCGGATGCGGCTGGCGCAGGTGGGTGGTGAACCAGGTCCCGGCCTGGTCGGCCACCTGTTCCAGGGTGCCCGGCTCCTCGAAGAGGTGCGTGGCGCCGGGCACGATCCGCAGCTCGGCGACGTCGCCCAGCTCCGCCCGGGCGTGCTCGTTGAGCACGATCACCTCCTCGTCCAGCCCACCGACGATCAGCAGCGTCGGGGCGCGTACCGCCGAGAGCGAGCTGCCGGCCAGGTCCGGACGGCCGCCACGGGAGACCACCGCGCCCACCTGGTCGGGCCGGGCGGCCGCGGCGACCAGGGCGGCGGCCGCGCCGGTGCTCGCGCCGAACAGCCCGATCGGCAGCCGGCCCAGGGTCGACTCGCCGGCCATCCAGTCCACGATCGCGGCCAGCCGCTCGGCGAGCATCCCGATGTCGAAGCGCAGCTCGGCGGTGACCGCGTCCCGCTCGTCCTCCTCCGGGGTCAACAGGTCGACCAGCACGGTGCCCAGCGCCCGCCCGTTGAACTCCTGCGCCACCGCGACATTGCGCGGGCTGTGCCGCGAACTGCCACTCCCGTGCGCGAACAACACCACCCCGACAGCCCCCGACGGCACCGTCACATCGGCAGCCAACCCACCATCGACAACAGGAACACTGACCTCACGAACATCCCCCATACCCGGACACCTCCTCCCCCCGCGCATACCCCGGCCCGGCGTGATCATGAAGTTGGCGGCGAGGAGAGCGATTTCCGCCGCCGCCAACTTCATGATCACTGGGGCGGGGGGCGGCGGCCGGGGGTTGAGGGTTGCCTTGACGTTGGCGGCAAGGTTTAGCGTTTGGGCGGTCAGGGGGCGAGCGCCAGGTGGGGGTGGGTGGGATGCGGATCGGTGAGTTGGCGGAGCGGGCCGGGACCAGCACCCGGACCCTGCGCTACTACGAGTCCCAGGGGCTGGTGTGCCCGCGCCGGTCGGCGAACGGCTACCGGGTCTACGACGAGGCGGAGCTGCGCGTCGTGCACGAGATCCGGGCGCTGCTGGCGGTCGGCTTCGGGCTGGACGACATCCGGCCGTTCGTGGCCTGCCTGCGGGCCGGCAACAGCTCCGGCGACGTCTGCCCCGACTCGGTGGCGGTCCTGCGGCGCAAGCTCGCCGAGGTGGACGACTACCTGGACCGGCTCGGCGCGGTCCGCCACCAGCTGCACGACCAGCTCGCCCGCGCGATCGCCCATCGGGAGGAAACATGCCTCAGGACACGCACCAGGGCCGACTGACCCCGGTCACCGACGAGACCTTCGCGGCCACCGTGCTGGCGGCCGACCGGCCGGTGGTGGTCGACTTCTGGGCGGAGTGGTGCCCGCCCTGCCGCCCGGTCTCGCGCCATCTGGCGGAGCTGGCCGAGGAGTTCGGCGACGCGCTGCGCTTCGTCACCGTCAATTCGGACGAGAACCCGCAGAGCACGCGGGCGTACCAGATCATGTCGATGCCGACGATGCTGGTGTTCCGGGACGGCCAGGTGGTCGGCTCGATCGTCGGCGCCCGGCCGAAGAACCACCTGCGGCTGAGCTTCGCCCGGCACCTGGACGGTTGAGCCCGCCGGGAGCGGGAAGGCGCGGGGTGACCACGGACCCCGACGGATCGCGAGGCTCGTCATGGCGAAGCAGGACAGGTCCCGAGAGCAGGAACTCACCGACCAGGAAAACCGCAAACAGGAGCTGAAGGACTCGCCGGACTGGGCGGACCGCGCCGCCGTGGCACGCACCGCCGACGACGCGCGGGCGACGGCTCCGCGCGACACGGGCGGCCGGCCGTCCAACGGCCGCCAGTTCTGAGGTACGCCGACGAAGCCCCGGCCCGCACCACGCGGGCCGGGGCTTCGCTCAGCTCACGTTCTCGGGCAGGTGCAGCAGGGGCGCCCGCCCCGGCGGCTGCTCCAGCTGCGGCCCGGAGGGGTGCGCCGGCGGCACCGGCACGGTGACCGGCTGGGCGGCGGTGACCCGGAGCGGCTCGCCGTGGTGCCGCAGCTCCAGCACGGTGTCCGGCCCCCCGTTGCGCAGCGAGTACGTCGTCTGGTGCGGCCGGACGTCGACCCGCAGCCGCATGGAGTGCCACTGGAGGGAGAACTCCAGTCGGCTGAGCCGGCTGGAGAGCCGCGGCGAGAAGGAGAGCGTCCCGTCGTGGTCACGCAGGCCGCCGAAGCCGGCGACGAGAGCGATCCAGGCCCCGGCGAGCGAGGCCATGTGCACGCCGTCCCGGGTGTTCTCGTTCAGGTCGTGCAGGTCCATGAGCGCGGCCTCACGCAGATAGCGGTGGGCCAGCTCGGGGTGACCCACCTCGGCCGCCATCACCGCCTGGGTGCAGGCGCTCAGTGAGGAGTCCCGCACGGTGCGCCGCTCGTAGTAACTGAAGTTCCGCACCTTCTCCGCGCCGCTGAACGCGTCGCCCCGCCAGTGCATGGCGAGCACCAGGTCCGCCTGCTTGACGACCTGCTTCCGGTACAGGTCGAAGTACGGGTAGTGCAGCAGCAGCGGGTACTTCTCCGGCGGCGTGTGCTCGAAGTCCCACTCCTGCAACCGGGTGAAGCCCTCCACCTGCCCGTGCACCTGGAACTCCGCGTCGTACGGAACGTGCATGGCGTTCGCCGCGTCCCGCCAGGCGGCGGCCTCCTCCTCGGTGACGCCGAGGTCCTGGGCCTGGTCCCGGTGGCGCATGGCGCAGTCGGCGGCGGTGAGCAGGTTCCGCTGCGCCATCAGGTTGGTGTAGACGTTGTCGTTCTTCACGGCGGTGTACTCGTCCGGGCCGGTCACCCCGTCGATGTGGAACCGGCCGGTGCGGTCGTGGTGGCCGAGCGAGCGCCACAGCCGGGCCGTCTCGACCAGCAGTTCCAGCCCGATCTCCTCTTCGAGCCCCCGGTCGCCGGTGACCAGCACGTAGCGGCGCAGCGCGTCGGCGATGTCGGCGGCGATGTGGAACGCCGCCGTCCCGGCCGGCCAGTACGCCGACGACTCCGGCCCCTCGATCGTCCGCCAGGGGAAGGCGGCCCCGGCCAGGTTCAACGTCCGGGCCCGCTCCTGCGCCTGGCCGAGGGTGGAGTAGCGCCAGTACAGCGCGTCGCGCACCGCGCCCGGCTGGGTGTAGGTGAGCACCGGCAGCACGAACATCTCGGTGTCCCAGAACGCGTGCCCGTCGTACCCGGGGCCGGTGAGGCCCTTGGCGGCGATGGGCCGGCGTTCCGCGCGGGCGCCGGCCTGGAGCACGTGGAAGAGGCCGAACCGGACCGCCTGCTGCACCTCCGGGTCGCCCTCCACCCGCACGTCGGCGGCGTCCCAGAACTCGTCGAGGTATTCCCGCTGCTCCCGGCGCAGCCCGTCCCAGCCGTCCAGCCGGGCCGCGGCCAGCGCCGCACCGACCTGGTCGCGCAGCGCCGGCAGCGACCGCCGGCTGGACCAGCCGTACGTCAGGTACTTGACCACCCGCAGCTTCTGGCCGGGCTTGAGCACGCAGCCGATGGTGGTGCGGACCCAGTCCTCGTAGCCCTCGGACTCGATGGTGACGCGCTCCGGGGCGTCCACGTCGTGCGCCATGGCGGCGGCGACCCGCAGCCCGCTGACCTTGGTCCGGTGGATGAGCAGGCCGCCGTCGTCGGTGGTCAACTGCTCCTCCGCCTGCAACGGCGATTCGAGTACGGCGGCGACGCGGGGATCCTTGCTCTGCGGCGGCAGGGTCTCGTTGGCCACCAGCTCGGACTGGACGATGAGCCGCAGCGGCCCCTCCAGCGCCTCGACCTCGTAGAGGATGGCGGCCACCGCCCGCTGGGTGAACGACACCAGCCGGGTGCTGCGGACCTTCACGTCCCGGCCGGCGGGCGAGCGCCAGTGCAGCTCGCGGTGCAGGGTGCCGGCGCGCAGGTCGAGGACCCGCTCGTGGGAGATCAGTTCGCCGTACCGGACGTCGAGCGGCTCGTCGTCGACCAGCAGCCGGAGCAGCTTGCCGTTGGTGACGTTGACGACGGTCTGCCCGGACTCGGGGAAGCCGAAGCCGGCCTCCGCGTAGGGCAGGGGGCGCAGCTCGTAGAAGGAGTTCAGGTAGGTGCCGGGCAGGCCGTGCGGCTCACCCTCGTCGAGGTTGCCGCGCAGCCCGACGTGGCCGTTGGAGAGGGCGAAGACCGACTCGGACTGGGCCAGCACGTCCATGTCGAGCCGCGTCTCCCGGATGTGCCACGGCTCGACCGGGTACGCCCGTTCCCGGATCACGCGTGCGCCCCGGTCAGCAGCTCCGACAGGTCGGTGACGACCACGTCGGCGCCGTGCGCGCGAAGGTCGTCGGCCTGGCCGACCCGGTCGATGCCGACCACGTACCCGAAGCCGCCGGCCTTCCCGGCGGCGACGCCGGCCAGCGCGTCCTCGAAGACGGCCGCGTTCGCCGGGTCCACGCCGAGCAGCTGCGCGCCGGCGAGGAAGGTGTCGGGGTACGGCTTGCCGCGCAGCCCGCGCTCGCGGGCGACCAGCCCGTCCACCCGGGCCTCCAGCAGCGGGTCCAGCCCCGCGGCGGCGACCACGTCCCGGCAGTTGGCGCTGGCCGAGACCACCGCGCGGCGCAGCCCGGCCTCCGCCGCCGCCTCCAGGTAGCGCACCGAGCCCTCGTAGACCTCGACGCCGTCGGTGTGGATCCGCTTGAGCAGGATGACGTTCTTCCGGTTGCCCACCCCGTTGACGGTGTCCGCCTCGGGCGGATCGTCGGGCGACCCCTCGGGCAGGGTGATCCCGCGCGAGGCCAGGAAGGAGCGCACCCCGTCGGCCCGCGGCTTTCCGTCCACGTACCGGTTGTAGTCCGGGCCGGGGTCGAACGGACGGAACGGCTCGCCGGTGGCCGCCGCCCGCGCCGTGAGGAACGCGTTGAACGTCTCGGTCCAGGCGGCGTTGTGCACCTTGGCGGTCTGCGTCAGCACACCGTCCAGATCGAAGAGACAGGCGGTCACCTGCGCGGGTAGGCCCAGCATTGTCTGAATCTATCCAGGGCACCGGCCGGACAAACCCCATTCGGACCTCAGCGGTTCGGGCGGAGTGTCCAGATCACGGTGAGCGCCGACGTCACGGTGCCGTCCTCGGTGCCGATCTCCACCTCGACCGGGAACTCCGGCCGCTGCCCGGCGTCCAGCTCGGAGAGCACCTCGGCCGGGGGGCGCCCGAGCCGCGCGGTGGCCAGCACCGGCCCGAGGGCGACCTTCTGGTAGCGGATGGTGGCGGTCACGGCCAGCGGTACGGCCCGGTCGAGCACCTGCCCGAACGCGGCCAGCACCACCGCCCCGGAGGCGGTCTCGCCGAGGGTGAACATGGCCCCGGCGTGCGGGCCGCCGACGTGGTTGTGGTGCTCCGGGATGTCGGGGAGCCGGACCACGGCCCGGACGCCGCCCTCGGCCTCGGGGGCGACCTCGACGAATTCGATACCGAGCGTGCGGGCGAACGGCACGGCCTCCAGCAGACCGGCCGCCACCTGGCGAGAGTCGATGGACATGCCCAGACGCTACTCGTCGGTAACTTGCCCGGCAAGGGCCGATCGGCGGGCTTGCTCGACGAAAACGGCCCAGCTCAGCGGGGTGAAGGTCAGCACGGGTCCCGGCCGGTCCTTGCTGTCCCGCACGGCCACCACGCCGGGCAGGTTGTCGGCCACCTCCACGCAGTTGCCGCCGTTGCCGCTACTGCGGATGCTCTTGCGCCAGATCGCGCCGGTCAGGTCCATTGCTCTGCCGCCTTCGAGATCGCCGCCAGGGTGGCTCCGTGCGGCATGGCCTCCGCGCGCACGGACTCCCAGATCTGCCGCAGGGAGTTTACGTCCACGGTCCGCTCGACGATGGTGCCGTGCAACTGGTTATCCAGATAGCCCACGTCGTCGCCATCCGGTGGGGTGGCGAGCACGAACGCGCCGTTCAACCCCGGGTAGGCGCCCGTCCCTCGCGGTACCAGGTGCAGGTGGACGCGAGGCCGGCGGCCCGCCTCGACCAGTTGCCGCAACTGCTCGCGCATGACCTTGGGGCCGCCGACCGGGCGCTCCAGCACGGTGTAGTCGAACACCGCCACGAGCTGCGGCGGGCCGGGCCGGTTCAGCACCGCCTGCCGAGCCAGCCGGGCGACGACCTGCTGCTCCACCTCGTCGCCCAGGAGCTGACCCGCCCCGTCGTAGAGCGCCCGGGCGTACTCCTCGGTTTGCAGCAGGCCGGGCACGACCAGCGGCTCGAAGCTGCGGAGCGCGGTCGCCTCCTGCTCGATGGTCACCCATTCCCGGAACCACGGCATGAGGCTCTCCCGGATCAGAGCGTCCCGGATCCGGACCAGCAGGCCACCTGCCCGCAGCGCCTCGTCGCAGCGCTGGGCGAACTCCTCCCGAGGTGGGCGGCGGCACTGCTCCACGGCCGCCACCAGCGAGGCCGAGTAGTTGACCCGTTCGCCCAGTGCCTCCTGGGACAACCCGGCGTCGCCGCGCAGCCGGCGCAGCTCCCCGGCGAACAGTTCCAGCATCGGCATCCGGCTCATCTGCACACCTCTGCACAACGGGGGACGGCCGATCGCACGGCCGGGCTGGTGGGGAGGGAACGGCTTCCGACCCTAGCCCCACGGTAACCAGACTGTCACCCAGCGGAGCCGCCCCGACCCGTCAAGGGCCGCTCCCGGGCCCGCCCCACCCAACCCCCCGAACCGAGGCGGGCCCACCCCCACCCGAAGGAGGCCGCATGAACGATCGAGCAGATCTTGGTAGGAAAGCGCCCTCGGAGGGGCCACTCCGTACCAAGATCTCACCGGGAGCGACCACAGGGGAGCCGTCGAGGGTCGGTTCGGCGCACACGGCGCTCCGGCCCATGTGGTGCTGCCGGGCGTGCGGGCAGCCGTGGCCCTGCGCGCAGGCCCGGCTGTTGCTCAAGGCCGAGTACGCGGACGACCAGATCGGGCTCTCGCTCTACCTGTGCGGGCTGCTGCACGAGGCGGCCCGGGACCTCTACCGCCTGAACCCGGACGCGGGCCCGTCCCCCGCCGACCTGTTCCGGCGCTTCGTGGCGTGGGGCCCCTACCGCCGGCCGGTCGTGGACCCGCCGCAGCACTGACCGGCCTCCCTCACTAGGCGTGCAGGACCGCCGGGTTCACTGGGAGTGACGTCCCCGACGGACCACCAGGAAGGCCCTGCCCGCCTTTGCTCTGCAGCCATCCACGCATCACCCGTTGAGCTGCGGTCCCTCACCCGCGTCCGCCGCGTCCCCGAACCAGCGCGCTCACTCAGCGCAACCAGCGCGTCCGTGGCTGCAGAGCAAAGGCGCGGAAGGGTTCCCCTCGGGTCGGCGCGGTCCGTGACACCGCGTGTTCCGGCCACAGGACGACCAGCGCGGAAGAGCGGCAGCGGGACGGCCGCCCGAAGCCCACCGGCAGGGAGGCACCCGACGCATGACGGCGCTCGCCGAGGGGCAAGGCCCTCGCCGAGGGCAAGGCACCGAGGCACGAGGGCAAGGCACCGAGGCACGAGGGCCCGCCGGAACGAAGGCGGCGCCGCCGGCAGGAGAAGGCCGCCCGGGGGAAGTTCCTCAGCGCCAGCCGACGTCGATCCGGTCGCCGCGCTCGTCGAAGAAGTGCAGCGCGTCCATCCGCACCTGGACGGCGAGCGGGTGCCCCGCCGACACCTGCGGGTACGGCGCCAGCCGCACGGCCAGCTCCGCCGGGCGGCGATGGTGCCGGCCCGGGTCGGGGAGCACGCTGGTCCGGTTCCCGCCGCCGCTCGGCGCGGCGGAGACGGGCGCGTCCGCCGGCCGCCCGGCGAGCCGCTGCATGACCTGCCCGAACCGGCGCAGGCCGCGCTGGCCGGGGGCGCTGTTCTCGGCCCGGCTGCCCATCTCGTCCACCACGATGGCCGTGGCGCCGATGTCGAGGAAGGCCAGCGACTCGTGGCCGTGGTGCTCGAGGTAGCGGATCCGGCCGTGCAGCACGTCGCCTGCGGTGTCGGGCGCGACCGGGGTGAGCGCCTCGGCCCGCATGCCCACCACGATCCGCTCGCCGTGGTAGTGGGCCACGGCCCGGCTGCGGATGTCGTCCCACGGCAGGTACAGCGACTGCTCGCCGAGGTTCAGCGTGACGTACCGGTCGAGGTGGACGTAGACCGACGCCTCCAGCAGGTTCATCCGCGGGCTGCCGAGGAACGCGGCGACGTAGAGGGTGGCGGGGCGCCCGTACACCTGGGTGGGTGTGCCCACGTCTTGGAGCACACCCTTACGCATGATGGCGACCCGGTCGGCCATGGTCAGGGCCTCGGCCTGGTCGTGCGTGACGTAGATGGTGGTGACCCCCAGCTCGCGGGTCAGCCCGGAGATCTCGGCGCGCAGCTCGGCGCGGAGGCCGCTGTCCAGGTTGGAGAGGGGCTCGTCCATGAGGAACAGGCCGGGCCGGCGCACTATGGCCCGGCCCATCGCCACCCGCTGCCGCTGGCCGCCGGAGAGTTGGCTGGGCTTGCGGGCGAGCACGTCGCCGATGCCCAGCGCGCTCGCCACGTCCTGGATCCGCTCACCGCGCGGCCCGGGCTCGATGCCGGAGAGCCGGAGGGGGAAACCGATGTTGTCGCCGACGGTCATGTGCGGGTAGAGCGCGAAGTCCTGGAAGACCATGGCGATCTTCCGGTCCCGGGGTGGCAGGTCGTTGGCCACCTCGCCGCCGAGCATCACCGCGCCCGAGGTGGGATCCTCCAGCCCGGCGACCATCCGCAACACCGTGGACTTGCCGCAGCCCGAGGGGCCGAGCAGCACCATGAACTCGCCGTCGTTGACGTCCAGATTGATGGTGTCGACCGCGACTGTCCCGTCCTGGAACACCTTGGTGACATCCTTGAGCGCGACGGTGGTCACCGTCTGCCTCCCCAGCTCTCGGCCGAACCCGGGAATGACTGTGACCAGGATCATGGCCCTCGCACATCGGGTAAACGTGCCATGTTCGGCTCGTGAAAGAACCATTAACGAGATTGGCGGCCTTCCATCAGTAAAGCGACCGCTCAGTAACCGGTTTTCCCGGCCGATTCGCCCAGAAAGACCCGGCGGACCACCCGCTCGGCGGCGTGCCCGTCGTCCAGCGCGCAGAACCGGGCCCGGAACCGCTGCCGGGCCTGCTCGGCCGCCGCCCCGCGCACCGCGCCGCTGTGGAAGACGTCGAGCAGCCCGGGGAAGTCGACGGCGACGGCGCCCGGCGGCTCGGCCAGCAGGTCGAAGTAGACGCCCCGGGCCACCCGGTACGCGTCCCAGTCGGGCGCGTAGACCACGATCGGCCGGTCGAGCACCCCGTAGTCGAACATCGCCGAGGAATAGTCCGTGACCAGCACGTCCGCGGCCAGGTACAGGTCCTCAACCGGGTCGTACGCGCTCACGTCCAGCACCCCGTCGGCCGAGGGCCCCTGCGGGCGGCGCTCCCGGTCGTGGAAGTAGTGGCTGCGTATCAGCAGCCGCCCGGACGGGCCGAGCGCCGCACGCAGCCGGTCCGGGTCGAACGGCGGCCGCCAGCCCGGCAGGTGCTCCCGGTGGGTCGGCGCGTAGAGCACCACGTACTCGTCGGGGCCGATGCCCAGCCCCGCGCGGGCCTGGCGGCACTCCTCGGCGGTGGCCAGCGCCAGCCGGTCGTTGCGCGGATAGCCGACCTCCAGCGTGGTGTAGTCGGCCGGGTAGGCCCGCTCCCACATCTGCGTGGAGAAGCTGTTCGAGCTGACGCTGTAGTCCCAGCGGTCCACCCGGCGCAGCAGGTTCGCGAAGTTCATGCCCGCCGCGCCGACCGGGTAGCGCTGCTGATCCAGCCCCATCACCTTCACCGGGGTGCCGTGGTGGGTCTGGACGTGCACGGAGCCGGGCCGCTTGCGGACGAAGTCCGGGAAGTTGACGTTGTTGACCAGCCACCGGGCCCGGGCCAGCACCCGGTAGTAGTCCGGGGTGCCGGCCACCACGTACTCGACGCCCGGCGGCAGCCCGGCCATCCGGTCCCGCCGGACGATCCAGACGCCGCGCACCTGCGGGGCGAGCCGGCGGGCGGCCGCGTAGATGGCGGCCGGGTTGCACGAGTAGCCCCGGTACCAGTACGAGGCGTAGACGGCGAGCGTCGGGTCGAGGGGGCGGTGCAGCTCGGCCCGGTAGTACTCGTGCAGCACCGCGTCCCGGGCCCGACGGGCGTTGAGCCGGGCGACCGGCAGCACCCGCCGCTTGACCCGCCGGGCCGAGCGGCGAGCCCGCTCCTCGGCCTGGTGGGCGGCCCGGAGCGCGCTGAACGTCCGCCACCGCCCGGCCGCCACGAGCCGGTGCTTCACCCCCTCCAGCCCGGACGGGACCGGGTAGCCCTCGGGCGGCAGGAAGCGGGCGTAGTCGGCGTGGATCTGCGCGAAGAACGGCGGCCGCAGCTCGGCGGCGATCCGCTCGCCGTTGCCGAGCACGGTCAGGTAGTGCCAGATCATCCGCTCGAAGACGGCCGGCCGCAGCCCGTTGACCACCGCCGGCCCCCACTGGTCCAGGAGCCGGAACACCCGGTGCCACTGGGCGAAGACCTCGAAGTGCCGGTCGCCCCGGGTCCGGGTGATCGCACCGGTGCGGCGCTGCCGGTAGTTGAGGCAGACCCGGTCCAGCACGCCGATCCGCTCGGCGGCCATCAGCACCGGATAGCTGAACGAGACGTCCTCGTACCAGCCGGGCGCGAAGCGCAGTCCCTGCTCGACCAGGAACTCCCGGCGGACCAGCCGGTTCCACGCGGTGTGCAGCAGCCGCAGGGTCTCCGGCCGCTCCGGCAGCCGGAAGGTCGCCTCGCCGGGCGACTCGGGGAACACGTCCCGCATGGCGCTGCGCGTGCCGACGTTGTTCCAGTGCGCCCGGACGTGGTCGACGAGCAGCACGTCCGGGCGGGTGGCGTGAAGCCGGTCGGCCACGTGCGGCAGGCAGCCGGGGACCAGCCAGTCGTCGCCGTCGACGAACCAGACGTAGTCGCCGACGGCCCGGTCCAGCCCGATGTTGCGGGCCGGGCCGAGCCCGACGTTCTCGGTGAGCCGGACCGGGTGGACCCGGGGGTCACGGGCCGCGTACTCGTCGAGGATCTCGCCGCTGTCGTCCGGGGAGGCGTCGTCGATCCCGATCACCTCGACGTCCTCGAACGGCTGGTCGAGGATCGAGTCGAGACACTCCCGGAGGTAGCCCTGCACCTTGAAGGCCGGTACGACGAAGCTGATCAGGGTCATCCCGGCCGGCCCTCCGTCAGCCCGGCGAGCGGTCACCCCCACGGGCGCGGGCCGGCAGGACCACCCAGGCGAGGACCACGCTCGCGACAAAAACCACGAGAAGGTACGCACCGAGTGTAGCGAGAGCGATGCTCGCAATTCCGGCGATTGACCCGATGGTCAGCAGCGCCGAACGCCCCTCCCAGCCCAGCGAGGCGGGGTGCAGCGGCGGTGCGGCCTGCCGCTTCTCCAGCCGGGCGGTCAGGTCGTAGTGGTGCAGGGTCAGCACGAAGACGTACCCGAAGATGAGCCACGGCGGCACCCGCCCGGCCACCCCGACGGCGATCGCGAACAGGTACTCCCCGGCGCGCAGCGCGGCCGGGACCAGCCAGTCCAGCGGCCCACCGTGCGCCGCCCGCGCGCCCAGCGCGCCACCCAGCAGCACCAGCAGGCCGAGGGGCACGACCCAGGCGCTCAGGTCGGCGCCCGCGTGCACCACCCGCAGCGCGACGACCAGCAGCGCCGCCGCGCCCAGCGCGCCCAGCGCCGCCAGCGCCAGCGGCTGCCGGGCGGCCGGCAGCGTCCGGGCCAGCGGCCCGTCGTCGCGGTGCAGGCCGGTGTCGACCGTGCCCATCACCGGCACCCGCATCCACCGCGCCCGCAGGGTGCGCAGCGCCCCCGTGTACGCGAACGCCAGCACCCCCCACACCAGCACCGCGCAGAGCGCCACCAGCGGCCCGAACAGCGCGGCGGCCACCGCCATGAGCGCCCACCGCTCGCCGATCGGGAAGACCACCGTCCGCTTCAGCCAGTAGGAGACCGAGCCGGTGTCCGCCTGCACCTTGGTCGAGGCGGCGTTCAGCTTCCCGCCGATGCCGCCCGCGTCGCCGGTCGCCGCGCGCGGGCGGCGGGCCGCCTCGTCGTGCAGCACCCCGTACCAGGTGTCGGTCATGTGGCGCACCGTCTGGAGGGTCATGGCGGCGATCGCCAGGGCCCAGCCGTAGCGGAAGCCGGCGTGCGTGGCGCCGTAGCCGAGACCGGCATACACCAGGTATTCCTTGGCCCGGTCGGCCATCGTGTCGAGCCAGCCGCCCCAGGCGCTGAAGTGCCGGGTGTAGCGGGCCAGCTGGCCGTCCACGCAGTCCAGCACGAAGCCCAGGTAGAGCAGGATCCCACCGGCCACCAGCGCGGGCCGCCCGCCGACGCCGAAGAGCACGGCCGCGGCCACCGCGAACGCCACCGAGATCATGGTGACCCCGCTCGGGCCCAGGCCGATCCGGGCGGCGGCCTTCGCCACGTGCGGGGACCAGGTGCTGACGAAGAACGTGCTGAAGAAGTCGTCCCGCTCCTTCACCGACAGCCTCAGCTCGGCCCGGTCCTCGTCGACGGCGGCCACGGCCGCCTGCGCCGCGGCCAGCTCCGCCGGGTCGCCGATCCGGTGCGCCACGAGCAGGCGTACCCGGTGGGCGAAGATCAGGGTGCCGCAGCCGACGAGGCCGGCGACGACCCGGTCCAGGGCGGACGCCGGGCCGTCCGGGGCCGGCGCCGCGCCGGTCGCGGGCCCGCCCACGGCGCGGGCGGCGGCGGCGAGGGCCGGCAGGTCCGCCGGGCCGACGCGCAGCGCACCGCCGAACACGCCGGTGGCGCCCGCCGAGTCGTCCACGGCGACCACCTGGCCGCGCTCCTCGCGGACGGTCACCTGTCCGGCGGCCGGCGGATCGGTCAGCACCAGGGCCACCGTCGGCCCGACCGGGCTGGTCGCCAGGTGCTTGAGTACGGCGGTGTGCGCCACCAGGTCGGCCCCACTGACCAGCACGGGCCCCGTGGCGGCGGCCACCAGGTCGGCCAGTTCGGACAGGCCGGCGGCCACCCGCACCTCGTCCGCCCCGGCCCGGCGCCACTGCCCGGCGAGCCGGTCGGCCAGGCGCTCCCCGGCGTCGGTGCTCAGGCCCGCCGCCGGCCCGGCGGCGAGCACGATCGCGAGCGTCACCGCTGCGTCGCGCCGGCGTACGCCTGCAGCGCCTCGTCGATCGTCCCGTCGACGGTCAGCCGCCCGGCGTCGAGGTAGAGCCCCCGACGACAGAACCGGGTGAGGTCCTTTTCGTTGTGTGACACCAGCACCAGCGTGCGCCCTTCCGCGAGAAGTCGCTCGATGGTCGCATAGCACTTCGCGCGGAACTCGGCGTCCCCGACCGCGGTCACCTCGTCCACCAGCAGCACGGGGTGCGGCAGGTGGGCGATCACCGCGAAACCCAGCCGCACCTTCATGCCCGACGAGTAGTGCCGGACCGAGGTGTCGATGGCGCGTTCCACCTGCTCACCGGCGAACGAGACGATCTCGTCGAAGTGCCGCCGCAGGTACGCCGACGACAGCCCGTGCAGCCCGCCCACCAGGTAGAGGTTCTCCCGGCCGGTCAGGTCGCCGGAGAAACCGGCGGAGAGTTCGAGCAGCGGGGCCACCCGGCCGTGCACCCGGATCGCGCCCTCGTCGGGGATCAGCACGCCGGCGATCAGCCGCAGCAGCGTGCTCTTGCCGGTGCCGTTGCGCCCGACCACGCCGACCGTCTCGCCCGGCTCGATCCGGAACGACACGTCCCGCAGCGGCCAGAACCGGCCGGCGTCCGGGTCCCGGGAGCCCCGGTGGATGAGCAGTTCCCGCAGTCGGAGCTGCCGGCGGCGGTTGCGGACGAACCGGATGCCGAGCCCGTCCGCCTCGATGATCGCCGCCATTCACAGTTCCTTGAGCACGGCCGGTTCGAGGCGGCGGAACGCCCACCAGCCGACCGCGAACACCAGCAGGCTGCCCGCCACGGTGACGGTGAGCAGCCGGGCGTCGGGGAACTCGTCCGGATACCAGATGGCGTGGTGCAGCTGGAAGATCCCGACCAGCGGGTTCAGCTCGTACGCGATCTTCAGCCAGCCCGGCATGCCCGAGTCCCGGACCAGGTTCAGCGGATAGATGATCGGGGTGGCGTAGAAGAGCACCCGGATGATCAGCCGCATGATGCGCTCGATGTCGCGCATCAGCACGTTGCCCGCCGACAGCAGCAGCGCGAGCCCCATCAGCAGGACGAACTGCACCGCCACGGCCAGCGGCAGGGCGAGCAGCGTCCAGCCGAGGTGGATCCGGCCGTGGGCGACGTAGAGGATCGCGATGGCGGCCAGGATAGGCAGGCCGGCCAGGTATTCGGCGAACCGGCCGGTGACCCGGCCGATCGGGAAGACCTGCCGGGGCAGGTTCATCGTGGTGATCAGCCGCGCCTGCCCGGTCAGGGCGTTGGCCGCCTCGGTCAGCGCCGAGCTGGCCCACATCCAGGCGAAGATCCCGGTGATCAGGAACAGCGGGTACGACCCGGCCGCGTCGCCCAGGTGCCGCCGGGTGGCGCCGGAGTAGAGCACGCCGAAGACGAACCAGTAGATGAGACCCATGCCGAGGGGCTCGATGAGCGACCAGAGATAGCCCAGCACGGACTGCTGGTATTTCACCGCGAGATCACGCCGGACCAGGATGCGCAGCGAGGTGCGGGCGGACCAGAGCGCGGCGACGCCGGACGTCACCGTCCCATCCTGGCCCAGGAGCGTCCCGGCCCGTCGTACGGACGCGCCGGGTCACCCCTTCGGGTTCAACACTCGATGACGTTGACCGCGAGGCCGCCGCGCGCCGTCTCCTTGTACTTGATCTTCATGTCGGCGCCGGTCTCCCGCATGGTCTTGATGACCTTGTCGAGCGACACGGCGTGCACCCCGTCGCCGCGCAGCGCCAGCCGGGCCGCGGTGATCGCCTTGATGCTGGCCACCGCGTTCCGCTCGATGCACGGGATCTGCACCAGGCCGCCGACCGGGTCGCAGGTGAGCCCGAGGTTGTGCTCCATGCCGATCTCGGCCGCGTTCTCCACCTGCTCGGGCGTGCCGCCCAGCGCCTCGGCCAGCCCGGCGGCCGCCATCGAGCAGGCCGAACCGACCTCGCCCTGGCAGCCGACCTCGGCACCGGAGATCGAGGCGTTCTCCTTGAACAGCACCCCGATGGCGCCGGCTGCCAGCAGGAAGCGGATCACGCCCTCCTCGGAGGCGCCGGGCACGAACCGGGTGTAGTAGTGCAGCACGGCCGGGATGATCCCGGCGGCGCCGTTGGTCGGGGCGGTCACCACCCGGCCGCCGGCGGCGTTCTCCTCGTTGACCGCGAGCGCGAAGAGGGTGACCCAGTCCATGGCGTGCAGCGGGTCGGCGGCGTCGCCCTCCGCCTCCAGGCTGCGGCGCAGCTCGGCCGCCCGGCGGCGCACCTTCAGCCCGCCCGGCAGCACGCCGTCGCGGGCGCAGCCGCTCTCGACGCACTCCCGCATCACCCGCCAGATCTCCAGCAGCCCGGCCCGGACGTCCGCCTCGCTGCGCCAGGACAGCTCGTTGGCGAGCATCACCTCGCTGATCGACAGGCCGGTGGCGGTGGTCACCGACAGCAGCTCCGCGCCGGTGAGGAAGGGGTGGCGGACCCGGGTGCTGTCCGGCTTGATCCGGTCCGCGCCGGCCGCGGCCTCGTCGACCACGAACCCGCCGCCGACGGAGTAGTAGGTGCGGGACCGGACCTGCTGCCCGGCCGCGTCGAAGGCCGCGAAGGTCATGCCGTTCGGGTGGTACGGCAGGGAGCGGCGGCGGTGCAGCACCAGGTCCCGGTCCGGGTCGAAGTCGATCTCCTGGCTGCCCATGAGGCTGAGCCGCCGCTGCGCGCGGATCCGCTCCACCCGCGGCCCGACCGAGTCGGTGTCGACGGTCTCCGGGACCTCCCCCTCCAGCCCGAGCAGTACGGCGCGGTCGCTGCCGTGCCCGTGGCCGGTGGCGCCCAGCGAGCCGAACAGCTCGGCCTGCACGCGCACGACGTCGGCGAGCTGGCCGTCGGCCTTGAGCCCGGCCACGAACGTCCGGGCGGCCCGCATCGGCCCCACGGTGTGCGAGCTGGACGGCCCGATGCCGACGCTGAAGAGGTCGAAAACACTGATCATGGCTGCACTTTCCTCGCCGTCGTCCCCGTCGTGCGGGTTCGGCCCGGTGTGTGCCGCCTCCCGGTGCGGGAGGCGGCGGGCGGCACCCGGGGTGTGGGCGCCCGACCGGCGAGCCTACCCGCCCCCGCCACCTCCCGCCCGCGCCCCGGCACGCCCCCAGCCTGCGCCTCCGCCCGTCTCCCCGCCGTCACCGCCACGTGCCGCCGTCACCGCCGCCTGCCGTCACCGCCGCCTGCCGGCGGGACCGGCGGGCCCGGCCGACCCGGACGAGGGTCGGGCGGGGGCCGCCGGGGTAAAGCACCTACGGGTTCCCGGGTCGCCGATCCTCCTCGGGACCGAGGGCGGGAGGCGCGTCCGTTCCTACCGTGGAATCAGCGCGGCGGATCGCCGCAGAAGTGGGAGTTCGACGATGAGTCGCAAACTGGTCCGGCCCCGCCAGGGGCGCGTGTTCGCCGGCGTCTGCGCCGGCCTGGCCCAGCGGTTCGGCATGTCGGCCGGCATGGTCCGGCTGCTGTTCCTGCTGTCGCTGCTGCTGCCCGGCACGCAGGTGATCGTCTACCTGATCCTCTGGGTCCTCATGCCGAACGAGGACCGCTACCTCGCCGCCGGCCGACACTGACCCGCGCCGCCCGCCCCGGGACCACCCGGGGCGGGCGCGCCGGCGTCAGGGCGCCGTGTAGGTGACGGTCACCTTCTGGTAGCCGAGGGAGCGGAGCAGCCCCTCCAGCATCTTGCGGGTGTTCTCCTGGGCCCGGGCGGTGAGCCCGCTGTCGCGGGCCGCGGCGGTGATCCGGTCCTCGGCGAGCTGGTAGACCTGCTGCTGCCGGTTGGGATCGCCGCCGACCAGGTCGTTCAGCCGGTTGATCAGACCGCGCTGCTCGGCGAAGACGTAGCTCTTGTCCATGTCCAGGTCGGTCTCGCCGAGCTGCGGCGCGGGCAGCTTGATCTCCACGGACTTGCCGTCGTCGGAGACCACCACGGCCCCGTCGGCGATCTTCGAGAAGTCGACGTACGCCTCGATCCGGCCCGCCCCGACGAACAGCGTGCGCTCGTTGAGCAGGAAGTCCGGCACGTTGCGCCGGTCCTTCTGCACGTCGACGACCACCTGGAAGTTGCCCTCGGCGGCCACGTAGCGGCTCAGGTCACGGATCGACTTGAGCAGCGGCGGCTGGCTCCGGTCGGTCTGCTCCTTGGCGAACGGGTTGCGGAAGTCCGGCAGCAGGCCGGTCGCCTGCACGCCGAGCAGCACCACCACGGCCAGCGCGGCCGCGCCGAGCACCCAGAGCAGGCCGCGCACCGGGCCGCCGGACGACGCCGGGGCGCCGGGCCGGGCCTCGGACGGACCGTCGGACCGCGCCCGGAGGGACTCGCCGGTCGGGTATTCCGGGAACTCCCTGGTGGGCTGGTTGCTGTCACCGTCGCGGGCCATCGCCCCTCACCGTCCTCGCCAGACACATCGACTGAGAATGACGGTACGGCCACCGTGCGACAGTCGCTCGCCGAGCGACCCGATCGGGTGAATCCGCAGCTCAGGCGAACGCGGACAGCCCGGTCAGCCGCTGCCCGATGACCAGCTGGTGAATCTCCGAGGTGCCCTCGTAGGTCAGCACGCTCTCCAGGTTGTTGGCGTGCCGCATCACCGGGTACTCACCGGAGACGCCGTTCGCGCCCAGGATGGTCCGGCACTCCCGGGCGATGGCCAGGGCCTCCCGCACGTTGTTCAGCTTGCCCACGCTGACCTGGTCGGGACGCAGCTTCCCGGCATCGGCCAGCCGGCCCAGGTGCAGGGCCAGCAGCAGCCCCTTGTTCCACTCGACGGCCATGTCGGCGAGCTTGGCCTGGGTGAGCTGGAAGCCGGCCAGCGGCCGGCCGAACTGGGTCCGGGTGGTCGCGTAGGACAGTGCGGTCTCCAGGCAGTCCCGGGCCGCGCCGAGCGCGCCCCAGACGATGCCGTGCCTGGCCTCGGTGAGGCAGCTCAGCGGCGCCTTGAGCCCGATGGCCTCGGGCAGCCGGGCGTCCGCCGGCAGCCGCACGTCGTCGAGGGCGATCTCGCCGGTCAGCGACGCGCGCAGCGACATCTTGTGCCGGATCTCCCGCGCCGTCACGCCAGGCGTGTCCATGGGTACGGCGAAACCGCGCACACCCTCGTCGGTGCGCGCCCAGACCACCCCGACGTCGGCGATCGGCGCGTTGGTGATCCACAGCTTGCTGCCGTTGAGGATCCAGTCGTCGCCGTCGCGGCGGGCGCGGGTGGCCATCGAGGCCGGGTCGGAGCCGTGGTCCGGCTCGGTCAGCCCGAAGCAGCCGATCGCCTCGCCGGCCGCCATGGCGGGCAGCCAGCGCTGCTTCTGCTCCTCGCTGCCGTAGCGCCAGATCGCGTACATGGCCAGCGAACCCTGCACCGACACCAGCGAGCGGAGGCCGGAGTCGCCCGCCTCCAGCTCCAGGCAGGCCAGCCCGTAGGCGACGGCCGACGCGCCGGCGCAGCCGTAGCCGGTGAGGTGCATGCCGAGCAGGCCGAGCTTGCCGAACTCGCGGGCCAGCTCCTTGGCCGGGACGTGGCCGTCCTCGTACCAGCCGGCGACGTGCGGGCGGACCCGGTCGTCGACGAGCTGGCGTACGACGGCGCGGATCTGCCGCTCCTCCTCGCCCAGCGACGCGTCGATGTCCAGCAGGTCGAGAGGGGTCATGGCGTCACCTTAACGAAGACTCAGGGGCGCGTCACTCGGGCTGACCGCTGAGCACCAGCACCCGGGCGTGGATCTGGTTGCGCTGCTGGAGCGCCGCGCGCAGCGCCCGGTGCAGGCCGTCCTCCAGATAGAGACCGCCGTTCCACTGCACCACGTGCGGGAAGAGGTCGCCGTAGAAGGTGGAGTCCTCCGCGAGGAGCTTGTCGAGCGCCAGCTCCCGCTTGGTCGTGATGAGCTGGTCCAGCCGCAGCGGGCGCGGCGGGATCTCGGCCCACTGCTTGAGCGTGAGGTTGTGCTCCGGGTAGGGACGCCCGTCCCGGACCGCCCTGAAGATCACGGCACGCTCCCCTCCCCCCGGCCGGGCTGATGATGTCGGTGCCAGCCTAGCCGCACCCGCCACCCGGCGTTTTACTCCCTCATGTCGGTTTCGCTACCGCCGATACCCGGGCCGGACGCGCCGAACCACCCTCAATTCCAGCGGCCCCGCCGGACCACCTCGTCCACCGGCCGGCGACCGCGCCGCAGCGACGGTGACCGGTGGTCGGGCACCCGGTAACCCACGGTGACCGCGCCGATCGGGTGGTACTCCGCCGGCACGCCGAACGCCTCCCGGTACGCCCCGATCCGCTGCGGCGGGATGCCGAAGAAGCAGGCCCCCAGCCCCTCGTCCACGGCGGTGAGCAGCATCAGCAGGGCGGCGAACCCGGTGTCCACATACCAGTAGGGCACCGGCCAGCGGTCCTCCGAGCGGTCCGCCCAGCCCTTGTCCGGCTCGGCGTACCGGTCCAGGTACGCGGAGCGGTTGGCGTGCGGCACCACGATCAGCGGAGCCTTGCGCATCCCGGCCAGCCAGCGCTCCCGGCCGCCGCCGCCCGGGGTGGCCGCCGCCCAGAACCGCTCCCGGTCCGCCGGCTCCTCCAGCACCAGGAAGCCCCAGCCCTGGGCGAACCCGGCCGACGGGGCCCGGACGGCGTGGTCGAGCAGCCGGTCCACCACGTCGGGCGGGACCGGGCGGTCCGGGTCGTAGTTGCGCACCATCCGGCGACGCCGGACGACCTCGGCGAACTCCACGCTCAGGCCCCGGGCCGGATGCCCCAGGTGCCCCGCCAGGTCTGCCCGGGGGCCAGGGTGATCAGGTCCTTGCCGGAGCGGAACGCGTCGGGCGGGCAGGTCATCGGCTCGACCGCCACCGAGCGCCGGTGCCGCTCCCCGGTGAGGGTGTCCCCGGTGAAGACCTGCCACCAGCCGAACTCGCCATCCGCCCAGATGTGCACCGCGGCCGAGCCGTCCGGGGCGGCCAGGGTCACCGACGAGCCGCCGTCGGCGTCCCGCGCCACGTCACCGAAGGCCAGGTCGAGCACCGCGTCGCCGATGGCCCGGGGCTCGGTGTAGTCGAATTCCGAGCCGGCCACCTCGGTCGCGGCCACCGGCAGCAGCCGGTTGTCCAGCAGCACCCGGGTCCGCCCCGGCACCCGAAGGGTCAGCTCGTTCACGCCGACCTTCGGCAGTTGCAGGTAGGGGTGCACGGAGAAGCCGAACGGGGCCGGCTCCTCGGACAAGTTCGTCACCTCGTGGTCGGCGCGCAACCCGTCCGCGCCGACGCTCCACCGGCTCCGCAGCCGCAGCGCCCACGGGTAGCCGGGGCTGGGCGGCAGCTCGTAGCCGATCGTCACGCTCTCCGGCGACTGCTCGACGAGCTGCCACCGCACCCAGTTGACCAGGCCGTGGATGGCGTTGTGCCGGGCCGGCTCGGTCAGGTCGAGCTGGAACGACCGGTCGCCGAAGGTGTAGACGCCGTCGCGGATCCGGTTCGGCCAGGGCGCCAGCACGTGGCCGGCCGACCCGGGGGCCAGCTCGTCCGCCGCGTACCCGTCGAGGTAGTCGATCCCGTCGTGGCGGTAGGTCCGCAGGCCGCCGCCGACCTCGACCACGACGGCCTCGTGGCCGCCGGCCGCGATGGTCCACTGTGCCCCAGACGGTGACAGCCGCTCATCCCTGGTCATGCCCGGCACCCTAGCGGATGAAAGGAGGGGCCCCCTGTTAACGCCTGCGGTATAGCAGGGGGCCCCGCCTAACGCCGGGGAGCTCAGTGGCGCTCGGTGGGCTCGGTGGCTGAGCGGTAGCGGAGCAGGGCCGGGAAGACCGCCACGAGCAGCACCGCGAGCACGGCCGACGCGAGACCGCCGCCCACCATGGCGATGGTCGTGCCGGACGCGGCGGCCATCGCACCCGCCCGCAGGTCACCCAGGCGCGGGCCACCGGCGACCACCACCGTGTTGACGCCCTGGAGCCGGCCGCGCATCCGGTCCGGCGCGTAGATCAGCAGCATCGACTGGCGCAGGGTCGCGCTCACCAGGTCGGCGGCACCGGCCAGGCCGAGCAGCGCCACCACCAGCCAGAGCTGGCGGGCCAGCCCGGCGGCGGCGATCGCCACGCCCCAGCCGACCACGGCCACCACCAGCACGACGCCCTGCCGGCGGACCCGGCCGATCCAGCCGGAGGTGAGGCCGCCCAGCATCGCGCCGATGGCGATCGCGCTGTAGAGCCAGCCGACCGCCGCCCCGCCGCCGAAGCGCTCGTGCGCCAGCTCGGGAAAGAGCGCCCGGGGCATGGCCAGGATCATGGCGATCAGGTCGATGGCGAAGGAGAGCAGCAGCACCGGCGTGGTGGCCAGGTAGCGAAGCCCGTCGACGATGCTGGCCAGCCCCGCCCTGCGCGGCGTCCCGTCGCCGTCCGGGTCCGGCTCGGGGGGCATGGCCGGCAGCCGCAGGGTGGCCCAGAGCGACACGGTGAACAGCAGCCCGTCGACCCCGTACGCGATCGGCAGCCCCACGTCGGTGCGCCAGGTGGCGAAGATCAGGCCGGCGGCGAGCGGCCCGAAGACCGAGGTCGCGGTGAACGTGGTGAAGTTCAGCGTGCTGGCCGCCGGCACCAGCTCGGCCGGCACCAGGCGGGGCAGGATCGCGCTCCGGGTCGGCGACGTGATCGCGAACGCGATCGACTGCACCGCGACCAGGGCCAGCAGCAGCACCGGGCTGCCCACCCGCAGCAGCGACTGCACCAGCAGCGCGAGCGTCGACGCCCAGAGCAGGGCGCCCCCGCCCAGCAGCACCCGCCGCCGGTCCCGGGCGTCGGCGACCGCCCCGCCCCACAGCCCGAAGACCAGCAGCGGCAGGAAGCCGGCGATCCCGAGCAGGCCGACCCAGAACGAGCCGCCGGTCAGGTCGAACATCTCCACCGGCACCGCCACGGCGGTGAACTGGAAGCCGAACATCGCCACGGCGTTGCCGAGCCACACCCGGCGGTACGCGGGCACACCCAGCGGACGTAGGTCGATGGCCCAGCGGCGCGCTCCGCGCGGCCGGGCCTCCTGCACCCCCGTCACGGGGCCAGCCGCTCGGTGACCCAGGTGCCGTCCCCGGTACGCCGGAACCGCAGCCGGTCGTGCAGCCGGCTGGCCCGGCCCTGCCAGAACTCCACCGTCTCCGGCCGCACCCGGAACCCACCCCAGTGCGGCGGCGCGGGGATCTCGTCCACGCCGGCGAAGCGCTCGGCGGCCGCCCGGTACGCCGCGTCCAGCGCCGCCCGGTCGGGCACCACCCGGGACTGGGTGCTGGCCCAGGCGCCGAGCTGGGAGCCGCGCGGCCGGGCGGCGAAGTACGCCTCGGTCTCGGCCCGGTCGACCCGGCTCACCCGACCGGTGACCGTCACCTGCCGGTGCATCGGGAACCAGGGGAAGACCAGACTGGCCCACGGGTTCGCGGTGGCCTCGCCGCCCTTGCGGGAGCCGTAGTTGGTGTAGAAGACGAACCCGTCCGGGTCGTACCCCTTGAGCAGAACGGTGCGGCCGCTCGGCCGCCCGTCGGCGTCGGCGGTGCCGACGACCATGGCGTTCGGTTCGGGCAGCGGATACGCCACCGCGTCGGCGAACCAGCGGGCGAACTGGGTGTGCCAGTCCGGCGCGAGATCCGATTCGGAAAGGCCCAGGTCGGCGGCGTACTCGTTACGCATGCCGGCCGGGGCAGGTGTGTCGCCCGTCACTCTCGTCGTCCCTCTCCCGGGGATGCCGGCGTCCCCCGACGCTGGCCAGGCCCCAGCGTCCAGTCTTCTCCAGCCCGTGAGCTTGTGCACCGGCGGGGATGTCATGTGGCGCACACTCGCCGCGGGTCGCGGAGCCGGTTGCCGAGCAGGCAAGATGTTCCGAACACACCCCCTGAGGGTCGCCCAAAGCCGCGGGTCCGTCAGCCCGCGCGGCAACCACCACCGCCGGAAGCCAGGAGACGACATGGCCGACTTCAAACCGGGCCTGGAGGGCGTCGTAGCCTTCGAGACCCAGATCGCCGAACCGGACCGCGAGGGTGGCGCGCTGCGCTACCGGGGCGTGGACATCGAGGATCTGATCGGTCAGGTCTCCTTCGGCAACGTCTGGGCGCTGCTGGTCGACGGGCGCTTCGGCCCGGGCCTGCCGCCGGCCGAGCCGTTCCCGGTGCCGGTGCACTCCGGCGACATCCGCGTCGACGTGCAGTCCGCGGTCGCCATGCTCGCCCCGTACTGGGGGCTCGACCAGCTCCTCGACATCTCCGACGAGCAGGCCCGCGAGGACCTGGCCCGGGTGTCGGTGACCGCCCTGTCCTTCGTCGCCCAGTCCGCCCGCGGCCTCGGCCTGCCGGCCGTGCCGCAGAAGGAGATCGACAAGGCGGAGACCATCGTCGAGCGGTTCATGAAGCGCTGGCGGGGTGAGCCCGACCCGCGGCACGTCAAGGCCGTCGACGCCTACTTCATCTCGGCCGCCGAGCACGGCCTGAACGCCTCCACCTTCACGGCCCGGATCGTCGCCTCGACCGGCGCCGACGCCGCCGCCTGCATCTCGTCGGGCATCGGCGCGCTCTCCGGCCCGCTGCACGGCGGCGCGCCGTCGCGGGTGCTCAGCATGCTGGAGGCCGTCGAGCGCAGCGGCGACGCCGAGGGCTACGTCAAGGGCGTCCTCGACCGGGGTGAGCGGCTGATGGGCTTCGGCCACCGGGTCTACCGGGCCGAGGACCCGCGCGCCCGGGTGCTCCGCCGCACCGCCAAGGAGCTGGGCGCGCCGCGCTTCGAGATCGCCGAGGCGCTGGAGAAGGCCGCCCTGGCCGAGCTCCAGGCCCGCCGCCCGGACCGGGTGCTCGCCACCAACGTCGAGTTCTGGTCGGCCGTGGTGCTGGACTTCGCCGAGGTGCCGGCGCACATGTTCACCTCGATGTTCACCTGCGCCCGGATGGGCGGTTGGTCCGCGCACATCCTGGAGCAGAAGAAGCTCCAGCGGCTGGTCCGCCCGTCGGCCCGCTACGTCGGGCCGGGCAGCCGCAAGCCGCAGCAGGTCGAGGGCTGGGACGCCATCCCGCACGGCGTCTGATCCCGCCCCGCGTACCCCGCACCAGGGCCCGGTCCGCGACGGACCGGGCCCTGGTTCGTGTGGCGCATCCCTCAGCCCCGGGAGTGGGACCAGCCGTCGGGACGGGCGGCGCGGGTGCGAGGATGAAGGCCGGCAGCGCCGCCGGACCGGGCTCGGACCCGGCTCCGCCGCGCGCCCGCGCGTGGCCGCCGTCGCTCCGCGCCCGCTGAAGGGCCCGCCCTCGCCCACGCGGAAGGATCGAGAAGACCGTGGCTGACGCACCGACCATCCGGATTCCCGACGACATCAGGCCCGCCGACGGCCGCTTCGGCTGCGGCCCGTCCAAGGTCCGTCCCGCGGCGGTCTCCGCACTCGCCGACGTCGCCACCAGCTACCTGGGCACCTCCCACCGGCAGAAGACGGTCCGGGACCAGGTGGCCCGGCTGCGTCGCGGCATCGCCGAGTTCTTCTCCGTCCCGGAGGGCTACGAGGTGGTGCTCGGCAACGGCGGCACCACGGCCTTCTGGGAGGTCGCCACCTTCGGCCTGGTCCGCGACCGGGCCCAGTTCGCCAGCTTCGGCGAGTTCGGCGCCAAGTTCGCCAAGTCGGTCAAGGACGCGCCGTTCCTGGGCGAGCCGACCGTGCGCAAGTCCGAGGCGGGCAGCGCGCCGACCCTGGTCGCCGAGGCGGGCGTGGACGTCTACGCCACCCCGCACAACGAGACCTCCACCGGCGTGGCGGTGCCGATCAGCCGGGTGCCGGGCGCCGACGAGGGCTCGCTGCTGCTGGTCGACGCCACCTCCGGCGCCGGGGGCCTGGAGGTCAACGTCGGCGAGACCGACGTCTACTACTTCGCCCCGCAGAAGTGCTTCGGCTCCGACGGCGGTCTCTGGCTGGCGCTCATGTCGCCGGCCGCGCTCGCCCGGGCCACCGAGATCAAGGAATCGGGCCGCTACATCCCGGCCTTCCTCGACCTGGTCACCGCGATCGACAACTCGCGGCTGGAGCAGACCTACAACACGCCCGCGCTGGCCACCATCTTCCTGGCAGCCGAGCAGACCGACTGGATGAACTCGCAGGGTGGGCTGGCCTGGGCGGCCAAGCGCACCGCCGAGAGCGCGGGCATCGTCTACGGCTGGGCCGAGCGCTCGTCGTTCGCCAGCCCGTTCGTGACCGACCCGGCGCTGCGCTCCAACGTGGTCGCCACCGTCGACTTCGCCGACGGGGTGGACGCCTCGGCGATCGCCAAGGTGCTGCGCGCCAACGGCATCGTGGACACCGAGCCCTACCGGAAGCTCGGCCGCAACCAGCTCCGCGTCGCGCTCTTCCCGGCGGTCGAGCCGTCCGACGTGGAGGCGCTCACCGCGTCCATCGACTACGTGGTCGAGCGACTCTGATCGTCTGGTGACGGTGAGTGGTCGCCGGGGCTCCGGCGACCACCCACCGTGATCATCGCCGCAGCTCAGTCGCAACATGCCGGGTGTCGCATCCCCCACCTTCGGGTAGAGGAGCGTACGGTGGTCCGAGGACGCCCGGGTGGCCGGCTCGTGGCGTGACGGCCAGCGAAGCGGGACGGAGGCAAGCCCATGCGCCCAGTACGCTTCGTCGCCCTCTCGGAGGACGGCCAGGCTCTGGTGCTCGCCGACGAGGTCGGGCGCCTGCTCGCCCTGCCCATCGACGAGCGCATCGCCTCGGCGCTGCACGCCGAGCCGGGCGCGGCCCCGCTCGCGGTCGTGCCGAGCGCCGCCGACCCGACCCCGTCGCTCTCTCCGCGGGACATCCAGGCCCGGATCCGCTCCGGCGAGTCCGCCGAGGACGTCGCCCGGATCGCCGGCGTCCCGGTCGACCGCGTCCTGCGCTACGCGGGCCCGGTGCTCCAGGAGCGGGCCATGCTCGCCCAGCACGCCCGGCGCACCCGGCTCAAGGGCGCCGAGAAGCCGACGCCGCTGGCCGAGGTGGTCAACGGCCGGCTGGCCCAGCACGGGATCGACACCGAGAAGATCTCCTGGGACGCCTACCGCCGCGACGACGGCACCTGGCGGATCATCGCCACCTGGCCGTCCGGCAAGGCCACCGCGCAGGCGGTCTGGGATCTCGACAAGACCCGGCAGAACGTCGCGCCGCACGACGACATGGCGCAGTACCTGTGCGCCGAGCGTCCCACGCCGATTCTCGGCCAGGAGCCGGCGCCCGAGCGGGGCGGCCACGCGCTGCCCGGCCCGTCGCGCGGCGAGCCGAGCCGGGGTGGGCACGGCCTGCCGTCGCCCTCCGAGCACGCCCGTCCGGGTCGGGACCCGATCCGCGCCGGCCGGGACGCGCTGCTCGCCTCGCTGGACCGGCCGCTCGGCGGCACGTCCGGTCGCGGTCTGGACACCCGTTCCCCGGCCGCGCTGGCCGGGTCCGACGCCCCCCGCCAGCGGGCGGTCACCGGAGGCGCGGCCGCGCTGCTCGGCGGCGGCCAGGGCTCCGCGTTCGACGACGACTCGGACGCGCCGAAGGAGATCCCCGCCGTGCCGTCGCTGGCCGTGCTGCGGCCCCGTCGCACCGGTCCCGCGGCGGCGACCGGCGGCACCGGCAGTGAGTCCACCGAGGCCGGTGGCAAGCCGCGCAAGCGCCTGCCCAGCTGGGACGACGTCCTCTTCGGCACCGGCCCGGCGGCCCGCGAGTCCTCCTGAGCGACGGTCCACCCTGGGATTGCGTGAGGCACTCTAAGTGCCCGCGTGCCAGGGTGGACCCATGGAGTACACGAACCTGGGACGCACCGGTCTGTCGGTGAGCCGGCTCTGCCTCGGCACCATGAACTTCGGTCCGCAGACCGACGAGCCGGACAGCTTCGCCATCATGGACCGGGCACTCGAACACGGGATCAACTTCTTCGACACCGCCAACGTCTACGGCTGGAAGACCGGCGAGGGCGTCACCGAACAGATCATCGGCCGGTGGTTCGCCCAGGGCGGCGGGCGCCGGGACAAGGTCGTCCTGGCCACCAAGGTCTACGGCAAGATGGGCGAGTGGCCCAACGATCAGGGCCTGAGCGCCCGGCACATCATCCGGGCCTGCGAGGACTCGCTGCGCCGCCTGCAGACCGACACCATCGACCTCTACCAGATGCACCACATCTCCCGGACCACGCCGTGGGAGGAGATCTGGCAGGCCATGGAGACCCTGGTCGCCCAGGGGAAGGTCCTCTACGTCGGCTCGTCCAACTTCGCCGGCTGGCACATCGCGCAGGCGCAGGCGGCGGCCGGCCGCCGCAACTTCCTCGGCCTCGTCTCCGAGCAGTGCATCTACAACCTGATGACCCGCCACGTCGAGCTGGAGGTGGTCCCGGCCGCGCAGCACTACGGGCTGGGCATCATCCCCTGGTCGCCGCTGCACGGCGGGCTGCTCGCCGGGGTCATCCGCAAGATGGCCGAGGGCGGCGCGGCCCGCGGCGCCAGCGGCCGGTCGGCCGACGCGCTCGCCGAGCACCGGGCCACCATCGAGGCGTACGAGAAGCTCTGCGCGGACCTGGGCCACGACCCGGCGGACGTGGCGCTGGCCTGGCTGCTCTCCCGCCCGGGCGTGACCGCCCCGATCGTCGGCCCGCGCACCATGGACCAGCTCGACCGCAACCTGGGCGCGCTGGCCGTGCGGCTCGACGAGACCACGCTGGAGAAGCTCGATGAGCTCTTCCCGCCGGTCGGCAACGGCGGCCCCGGCCCCGAAGCCTGGGCCTGGTAGTCCCCGCGCCGGGGCGGGCCCCGCGCCTGCCCGCCGGTTCTTCGCCGGGGCGGGCCCCGCGCCCGCCCCGGCGGACCCGGGCGCCCCTGCGACTCAGACGGGCCAGGCCGCGAGGCGGTCGTAGGTGGGGCGCGGGCCCGGATGGCTGCGCACCAGGACCAGCTCGTCGGCGCTCCACTCCGGGCCGAGGTAGTCGTGCAGGGTCACCCGGTCGGCGAGCACGTCCGCGCGGTCGATCCGGTCGCCGGGGCGGGCGATGGTGAGGTGGGCCCGGAACGGCTTCTCGTCGTGCGGCAGCCGGGCCCGGCGCAGCCCCGACCGGATGAGCCGGGCGAGCACGGTCAGCCCGTCGACCTCGCCGCGTACGTCCACCCAGAGCACCGTGAACCGGCCGCGCCCGAAGCTGCCCCCGCCGCCGAGCCGCAGCCGCGGGGAGCTGCCCCGGGCGTCCCGGAACGTCTGCGCGGCGAGGCCGAGCGCGCTCTCCACGTCGACCAGCCGGTCGTCGGGAGTGTCGCCGAGGAAGGCCAGGGTGAGGTGCGCGTTGGCCGGGTCGGCCAGCCGGACGTTGGTGCCGGCGGCCGCGGCGGCGCCGGTGTGCAGCCGGGCCACCTGGGCGCTCAGGTCGTCGACCGCCGGCTTCGGCGGGTAGATCGCGACGAAGAGCCGCACCGCTCAGCGGTGCCGCTGGTGATGGCCGGGGCGGGCGGCGGGCAGGGTGAGCCCGGCGGCGTGCAGGAGGCCCTCGACGCGGACCCGTTCGATCTCCCGGTCGACGCCCTCCAGCTCGGCCAGGTGCTCGGCGATGCCCAGCGCCCCGCAGGCGGCCCGCAGCCGCTCGTCGTACGCGTCGATGACCGCGCCGTGCCAGACCACCGAGCGGTCGGCGGCGGCGAGCCGGTGGCCGCCGAGGCGGCGCAGGTCGATGGCGAGCTGTTCCAGCGGGCGGCGGCCTTCCCGGTCGAACTCGGTCAGGTCGATGTCCCTGGTGAGCGACTCGGCCTCGATGGCCCGGTCCAGCCGCGCGATGGTGCGGCGCTCCCGCCGCTGCTCGCGCCACTCGGCCCACCCGCAGGCCACCCGGTCGAGGATCTCGTCGGCGCAGAAGACCAGCGCGAAGAGGGCCGGCAGGCAGCAGACGGCGAGAATCGCCAGCACCAGCAGCAGACCCCGTCCCACTCCCACATATCGACGCTAAGCCGCGTCGTCCCCGCCCGCCACCCGTTTGGCGACATCCGGACGCGAATGAATGAGGAAGGACCGGTCCCCTCGGTCGGGAACCGGTCCTTCGGGCGGTCGACGGGTCACTCCGCTCCGGGCGACACCACGTAGAAGCGCGGCATGGGCAGCACCCGCATCCGCAGCCGGGCGCCGGAGCGGCGCAGCTGCCAGGTGAGCGCCAGCAGCGCGGCGGCCAGCGAGATCAGGCCACCGGTCCAGATGCTCGCGCCGGCCCCGAAGGTCTCGGCCACCCAGCCGATGATCGGCGCGCCGACCGGGTTGGTGCCCAGGAAGACGAGCACCCACAGCGCCATCACCCGGCCACGGAAGGCGGCGTCGACGCCGAGCTGGACCCGCTGGTTGGCGGCCTGGGCGAAGAAGACCATGAAGAACCCGGTGGGCAGCAGCAGCGCCACCACCAGCCAGTACGACCCGGCGAGCCCGACCAGCGTGCCGAAACTGGCACAGCCGACCGCCGCGCCGAGCACCAGCCACACGCTGGGCCGGCTGCGCCGCCCGGTACCGGACAGGGCGCCGGCCAGCGCGCCGACCGCCAGCGCGGTGGTGAACAGGCCGAACGAGGCGGCACCGGTGTGGAACACGGTCTTGGCCAGCGCGGCGAGGGTGAGCTGGAAGTTGAACAGGGTCATCCCGACCACCGACATGAGCGCCATCGGCAGCAGGATGTCGGGGCGCCGCGCGACGTACCGCAGGCCGTCGACCACCTTGGCCTGATCGCGCTGGCCGGCCGGCGGCAGGTCCTTGCGGTACAGCTCGTCGGTGCGCATCCGGACCACGTTGATCAGCGGGGCGATCGAGCTGAACGCGGTGATCAGGAAGACCGGGCCGACGTCGAAGGCGGCGATGGCCAGGCCGGCGACGGCCGGGCCGAGGATCCGGGCCGAGTTGAAGGTGGCCGCGTTGAGCGAGAGCGCGTTCGGGAGCAGCGGCATGCCGACCAGCTCGGAGACGAACGCCTGCCGGACCGGGGTCTCCACCGCGTTGAACACCCCGAGCAGGGCGGCGAACGCGAAGACGTGCCAGAGCTGCACCAGCCCGGTGACCACCAGGAGGCTCATCGCCAGCGCCAGCACGGTCCAGAAGATGTTGGCGATGAAGAGCAGCATCCGCTTGTCATAGCGGTCGGCGAGGCGACCGGAGATTAGCGTCAGCAGCAGCACGGGGGTGAACTGGAGCGCGGTGACCACGCCGAGCGCGGTCGCCGAGTTGCCACTGAGGTCGAGGACGAGCCAGTCCTGGGCGATGTACATCATCCAGACGCCGATCAACTTGATCAGCTGTCCGGTGGCGAAGAGTCGGTAGTTGCGGACCCGTAGGGACTGGAACATCGTGCTCAACTTGGCCTGCACTCTTGGTGCGCCTCCTCGCGATCATGTACGCCTCATCCACAACGGACGAAGCGGACCGCAGGACGCGGGTACCCGCTCAGGCGCGAGCGATGCCCTGGAGGATGTCGGCGGCGCGCCGCAGCGTGTCGCGTTCCTCCTCGGTCAGGGCGGCCAGCCGGCTGGCCAGCCACTCGTTGCGGGCCCGCTCGAACTGCTCGAGTACGGCCCGTCCTCCTTCGGTTGCCGCCAGGATGACCTGCCGTCCGTCGGTCGGGTGGGGGGTCCGCTGCACGAGGCCGCGGTCCTCCAGCTTTGCGACGATCTTGGTCATCGTGGGCGGCTGCACCCGCTCGACATCGGCCAGCTCCCGGGGTGTCAGGGCGCCCGCCAGGTTGAGGCTGGTGAGCGCCGAGAGCTGGGTGACCGTGAGGTCGCCGACCGGTCGGGCCTGTCGGACCCGCCGGTTGAGTCGGGTGATCGCATCACGCAGCTGAGGGGCCAGCTGCGCCGGTGGCACGCGTTTCGCCGTCACCGTCCGCTCCGTCACGTTAGTTAGCTTAACTAATGAGCCTGGCTAACGACATGCGATATGACCAGGCTCACCAGGGGTCAGAGGACCACGGACTCGATCGGCCCGCGCAGGAAGTAGAGGACGAACAGCGCCGCCACCCCGTACAGCAGGGGGTGGACGTCCCGGAAGCGGCCCTTCGCCAGCTTCAGCAGCACGAAGGTGATCACCCCGGCGCCGATGCCGTTCGAGATCGAGTAGGTGAAGGGCATCAGCACGATCGTGAGGAACGCCGGGATGGCGATCTCGTAGTCGGTCCAGTCGATCGTGCGGACCGCCGTCATCATCAGGAAGCCGACCACCACGAGGGCCGTCGACGCGGCCTCGAAGGGCACCACCACCGCCAGCGGCGCGAGGAACATGGCCAGCAGGAACAGGCTGCCCGTGACCAGGTTGGCCACCCCGGTCCGGGCGCCCTCCGCGACACCGGCGGCACTCTCGATGTACGACGTGTTGCTCGACACCGAGGCCGCGCCACCCGCCGCGGCGGCGATCGAGTCGACCAGCAGGATCTCCCGGGCCCGTGGCGGGGTGCCCCGGTCGTCCAGCATGTCGCCCTCCTGGCCGATGGCGACCATCGTGCCCATGGTGTCGAAGAAGTCCGTGATCAGCAGGGTGAAGACGAACATCAGCGGGACCAGCCAGCCGACCCGGGTCCACGAGTCCAGCACGTTGAAGTTGCCGAGCAGCGAGAGGTCCGGAACGTCCACCACCTTCGCCGGCAGCTCGGGCACGTTCAACGCCCAGCCCTTCGGGTTCGGCTTCCCGTCGACGAACGACGGCCCGATGTTGCCGATCGCCTCCACCACGATCGCCAGCACGGTGGAGGCCAGGATGCCGATCAGGATCGCGCCGCGCACCCGGCGTACCACCAGCACCAGGGTGAGCAGCAGACCCACCACGAAGACCAGCAGGGGCCAGCTGACGATCCGGCCGCTGATGCCCAGCCCGACCGGGACCGTGGTGTTCGCCGCGTCCGGAACCCGCCGGACGAACCCGGCGTCGACCAGGCCGATGATCGTGAGGAAGAGGCCGATGCCGACGCCGATCGCCGTCTTGAGCTGGGTCGGCACCGAGCGGAACACCGCCGTACGCAGCCCGGTGAGCACGAGGATGCCGATCAGCACCCCCTCGATCACCACGAGGCCCATGGCGTCCGCCCAGGTCATCTGCGGTGCGATCTCGAACGCGACCAGCGCGTTCACGCCCAGCCCGGCGGCCAGCGCGATCGGGAACCGGGCCACGACCCCCATCAGGATCGTCATCACGCCGGCAACCAGCGCCGTGGCCGCCGCCAGCGCCGGGATGGCGAGCTTGCGCCCGTCCCCGTCGACCGCGCCGCCCAGGATCAGCGGGTTCAACACCACGATGTACGCCATCGTGAAGAACGTGGCCAGCCCGCCCCGGACCTCCCGGCCCGGCGTCGACCGGCGGGCGGAGATCTCGAAGAAGCGGTCGAAGGCGTTGCGCGGGTGCGCGGGATCGGGTGGGGTGCCGTGGTCCGGCGGCGGCGCGATGGCCATCGGGTCCTCACATGTCGATCGACCGGTTGTCGCGCGCATCGTCCCAGATCACTCGCGGGCAGGGAAGAACGATCGCGTACGCTGGGCGGGTGCCCCAGGAGCAACCGCCGCGGCCCGAGCCGCTCGACCCGCCGATGGTGCCGTTCGCCCTCGCCGGGCTGGTCGCCTGGGCGGTGGTCGGGCTCGTGCTGCTGCTCTTCTTCCGCGACTGGCTCACCGCGCACGGGCATGAGAACTGGCTCTGGACCTGCCTGGCCGGTTTCCTGTGGGGCTTCCCCGGGCTGGCCGTGATGATGCGGCACGACGCCAACCGGCGCCGCCGCCGGGGAGCCACCGCCCGTCAGGGCTGACCGCCCGTCAGAGCTGACCGGTCAGGGGTGGCCGTACGGCTCCGCCGGCTCGGCCGCCTCCACCGAACCCGGGGCCCGGCTCACCGACATCGCCTCGACCGCGCTGTCGTCGTAGACCGTGGGCAGCTCGTCCACCGGGCTCTCCGCCGCCTCGATCAGCGTCTCCGAGTGGGCGCCGCAGCCGTGGTCGGCGCTGACCACCCGGCCGTCGTCGGGGGCGTAGAAGTTGCCGCAGGCGCCGAAGGACTGCCGCAGCGCCCCGGCGAGCGGCAGGTAGAAGCCGCAGGTGCCACAGCGGGCGGCGGCCGGCGCGGCCACCGAGATCGCGGCGTTGGGGCCGTGGTCGCCGTCGTACCAGCGCTGGGCCGCGTCGGTGCGGCCCTCGCGGGACATCACCCGGGCCCGGCCGAGGCCCAGCTCCCAGGCGGTCTCCTCCACGGCCGGGTCGTCGGAGAGCAGGTAGCCGGGGGCGAGCCGCTCGTCGTCCGTCGGGGTGGGCAGCAGGTCACCGGGGCCCAGGTCGCCCGGCTTGAGCCGCTCCTGCCAGGGCAGCCAGCCCGGGGCGAGCAGCGCGTCGGCGCCCGGCAGCAGCACCGTCTCGCAGATGGTGACCGTGCGGCTGCGTGGCACCCGGGTCACCGTGACGGCCCAGCGCCAGCCCCGGTAGCCGGCCAGGCGGCATTCGAAGTAGTGGGTGACGAGCCGGTCGCCCTCGGCGACGGCCTGGAGGTGATCGCCGACGTCGGCGGGGTCCACCTCCGTGATGGCGGCGCGCGCCACATCGACGGCGGCGGCGCACACCTGGTCGAGCCGGGGAGCGCGGGCGGAGGCGGGCCTGGTCACCGGACCATTGTTCCCCATGCCTGCCGTCGGGTGACAGGCACTCCCCGGAGTCGTTCTCTCCGGGTGATGCGGCACGCGTGGATCAGATGGGCGAGGATGGGACACATGCCGCTGTCCTCCCGCTCCGGCCGGTCCGTCCTCGGGCGGACCGTCGGCACCGGCATCCGCGCCACCCGCGTCCTGCTCCGGGGCTCGCTGCACGGCGGGCGGTGGATGACCCGCCGGGCCGGCACGGCCCGGGCCCGCAGCGCCGGCAACGAGGTCGGCATGGTCCGCCTCTTCGACCTGCACGCCCTGTCCTGCGCCGGGGACACGCTGATCGCCATCGGCCTGGCCGGCACGATCTTCTTCGACGTCCCGCTCGGCGAGGCGCGCAACAAGGTGGCGCTCTACCTGCTGGTGACCATGGTCCCGTTCGCCATGCTCGCCCCCGTGGTCGGCCCGCTGCTGGACCACTTCCGGCACGGCCGCCGCTACGCGCTCGCCGCCACCATGCTGGGCCGGGCCTTCCTGGCCTGGCTGATCTCCGACTACATCGGCGGCTTCGGGCTCTATCCCGCCGCGTTCGGTGTCCTCGCCCTCTCCCGGGCGTACGGGGTGGCCCGCTCGGCCGCGGTGCCCCGGCTGCTGCCCGAGGGGCTCGGGCTGTCGCAGGTGGGTGCCCGGGCCAGCGTCTACGGCACGGTGGCCGGCGCGCTGGTCGCCCCGATCGGGCTGGCCGCGTTCTGGTTCGGGCCGCAGTGGCCGCTGCGGGTCGCCTCGCTCATCTTCCTGATCGGCATGATCATCTCGCTGCGGCTGCCGCCGCGGGCCGACTCGGAGCCGCCGGAGCGGGTGCCCAGGCCGCTGCGGGCGCTGCGCCGCCGGGACGGGGAACGCCCGCTGGGCCGGGGCCGGCCCGCCGGCCGGCTGGTGATCGCCACCCTGATCGGCGCGGCGGCGCTGCGCGGGCTCTACGGCTTCCTGCTGCTCTTCCTGGCCTTCGCGATCAAGGCCGGCGACCTGACCACCGACTTCTTCGGGCGGGACCTGGGCGCCCAGGGCGCGCTGGGCCTGGCCGGCGGGGCGCTCGCGGTGGGTACCTTCCTGGCCACCGCCATCGGCACCCGGCTGCGCATCCACCGCCCGGCGGCCATCCAGTCCAGCGGCACGATCGTCGTGGCCGGGGTGGCGGTGCTCGCCGCCCTGAAGTTCTCGCTGCCCATGGTGGCGCTGCTCTGCGTGGTCACCTCGCTGATGAGCGGGATCGCCAAGCTCGCGGTGGACGCCTCCATCCAGGAGCGGATCCCGGAGCGGCTCCGGGCCAGCTCGTTCGCCCACTCGGAGACCGCGCTGATGTTGGCCTTCGTGGCCGGCGGCGGGCTCGGGCTGGTCCCGTTCACCGGCCCGATCGGCGTGGCGATCGCCGCCTGCGTGGCCGCCCTGGTGGCCGCCCGCGGGGTGCTGGTGGCCACTCGGCTGCGCGGCGAGCGCCTGGTCGGCCGCCCGCTCGGCGACGACGAACTGGCCACCGGGGCGGGTACGGAGTTCGACGACCCCGCCCCCACCTCGCCGGCACCGCCCCGGACCGACCCGCCGCGTCCCACCGACGACGACGAGCTGTCACCGCCCGGGTTCCACATCTACCGCCCCTCGTCCTCCGTCGGCGGGCCGGGCGGCAGCGACGAGGAGAACCGGCGGGAGCCCCGGGGACCGGTGGCGTGACCGGGTTGCTGGTGGTGACGGCGGTCCCCGCCGAGGCCGACGCGATCCGGGCGGGCCTCACCGACCCCACGGTCACCGTCGCGCCGGTCGGGGTCGGCCCCGCCGTGGCCGGCGCCGCCACCGCACGGCTGCTGGCGCTCGCCGAGGCGGCCGGCAAGCCGTACCGGGCGGTGGTCAGCGCGGGCATCGCCGGCGGCTTCGTCGGCCGGGCCCCGGTCGGCGGCACCGTCCTGGCAAACCGCAGCGTGGCAGCCGACCTGGGCGCCGAGTCCCCCGCCGGATTCATCCCGCTGGAGGAGCTGGGCATGCCCCCGGAGCTGCTCGGCGGCGGCAGCGCCGTACCCGCCGACCCGGGCCTGCTGGCCGCCCTGCGCACCGCCCTCCCGGAGGCCACGGTCGGCGCGGTGCTCACGGTCAGCACGGTGACCGGCACCGCCGCGAGCACGGCGGCCCTCGCCGATCGGCATCCGGACGCCGTGGCCGAGGCCATGGAGGGGTACGGCGTCGCCGTCGCCGCCACCCACGCCGGCCTCCCCTTCGCCGAGCTGCGCACGGTGTCCAACCCGATCGGCCCCCGCGACCGCGGCTCGTGGCGGATGCGCGAGGCCTTCGCCGCGCTCACCGCGGCGGCGGCCGCCCTCCGCTGACCGGCCGGTCGAACCGCAACGCCGCCGGCCGGCTCGCCTCCAGCTCGAAGCCGCACGCGAGGAGGAATCTGGCGCCAGCGCTCTCAGCGATCGCATGCGCCGACCGCACGCCGGCCCCGTCCATCTCCCCCAGGAGCGCGGCGACCAGCCGCCGTCCGATGCCCAGCAACCGGTACGCCGACGCGACGAGCACCCCGTCCAGCACCACCTGCCGCTGGCCCGGCTCGGGATGCCCGATGAGCAGGTCGCTGATGCGTTCGTGCGCGCGCAGCTCACCGACGAGATCACCGTCGGGCAGCTCGGCGACAAACCGCCAGGAGGTCGACGGCAGCGCCGGATCGACGTAGCGGCGCACCACATAGTCGCGGCGCACTGCCTCGCGCAGCCGCTCCCGGTCGCGCACGGTGCGATCGAGCCGGAACGTCACGGCGGGCAACGGCGGCCAGCGGTTGGATGGCACCTTGAACCAGTGCGCCCACCAGGCGCCGGGCCAGTCCTTCGGCTCCCGCACCTCGCGGGCGTCCACGTGCGCGGGGCAGTGCCGGCCCGCCGCGTCCCGCAACCCTTCGTGCGGCACCGGCGCCAGCTCACCGGTCACCGGCCCCTGGAGCACGATCCGGCCGGCCACGGCCCCGACGAGGCGTTCGACGGTGCGGAAGCTCGGATCCGCCGACCGCCCCGACTCGATGCGGGCGATCGTGGGCTGCGGCACTCCGGACTTCCCGGCCAGCTCCCGCTGGCTCAGATCAGCCGCGCGGCGCAGCGACCGCAGGGTCGCAGCCAGGTCGGTCACGGACTCTCCACCGGTCACCGAGCCATGTTCTTGCGATGCCGCGCCGCTCTTCAACCCGGGCCTGTCCACCTGTGGATAACCATGTGGAAAACCCCGCCGCCTGGGGACGGACGAGGTCGCTGGCGACTACAAGCTTGATGACGTGGGTGAGTCAGGACCTCGGACAGGTGATCCCGCTGGACCTCGCGGACGGCTACAAACTTGATGACGTGGATGAATCAGGACCTACGGCAGGTGATCCCGCTGGACCTCGCGGACGACTACAAACTTGATGACGTGGATGAGTCGGGTCCCCGGGCTTGACTGCTACGGAGGCCATAGATCGGTCCGGCGTGACGGGCCGCCCGACGGTCGAGCAGCGACACCGGAGAGCCGGACCTCAGCGCCGATGCCCCGCATCCGGCACACAGGTTGTCACGGACTGCCGCGATCCGTCCACGTCATCAAGTTCCTAGCCACTGAACAACAGTCGCCAAGTCGAACCGGCGAGCCCTACTCCGAACGCCAGCACCCGCACCCCCGTACCCTGCACCGTCGCCCGTCGCCCGTCGCCCGTCGCCCGTCGCCCGTCGCCCGGCGCAAGGCGTCCGGCGCACGGCGGCTGGCGCACGGCGTCAACCGGCCGCCGCGATCCGTCCACGTCATCAAGTTCGTAGCGGCTGGACCGGCGGCGCCGGGGGTCACCGGCGCGCGCGACAGGTCGCCCGTCACAGCGGCGGGCCGGGGTGGTGGGCACCGGAGCGGGCGGGGTTACGGTGGGGGCGTGGCGCTCTCCCTCGCGATCTCGCCCTGCCCCAACGACACGTTCGTCTTCGACGCCCTCGTGCACGGCCGGGTCCCCGGCGCACCGGCGGTCGAGGTGACCTACGCCGACGTCGACGTCACCAACACCGCGGCCGAGCGCGGGGCGTTCGACCTGGTGAAGGTGAGCTACGCGGCGCTGCCGTGGCTGCTCGACGACTACCACCTGCTGCCCTGCGGGGGCGCGCTGGGCCGGGGCTGCGGCCCGCTGGTGCTCACCCGGGGCGACCGGACCGACCTGTCGGGCGCGACGGTGGCGGTGCCGGGTGAGCGGACCACGGCGTACCTGCTGTTCCGGCTCTGGGCGGCGGAGCGGCCGCCGGCGCGGATCGAGGTGGTGCCGTTCCACGAGATCATGCCGGGGGTGGCGGCCGGGCGGTACGACGCCGGGCTGGTGATCCACGAGGCGCGCTTCACCTACCCGCGGCACGGGCTGACCGCCCTGGTCGACCTGGGCGAGTGGTGGGAGGGCGACACCGGCCTGCCGATCCCGCTCGGCGCGATCCTGGCCCGCAAGGGCGCGGTCGACCCGGTCGAGGCGGCCGCCTGGATCCGCGAGTCGGTCCGGCAGGCGTGGGCCGACCCGGAGGCCAGCCGGGAGTACGTGCTGGCGCACGCGCAGGAGATGGAGCCCGACGTGGTAGACCGGCACATCGGCCTCTACGTCAACGAGTTCACCGCCGACCTCGGAGAGGCCGGCTTCGCCGCCGTGGAAGCGCTGCTGGGCCGGGCCGCCGACGCCGGGCTCGTCCCTCAGACCTCCAGCTCGCGCGCCACCGCGTGGACCAGCTGAGCGATCTTCTGCGCGGTCTTCCGGTCCGGGAAGCGGCCCCGGCGCAGGTCCGGCTGGACCTTCGCCTCCAGCACCTTGATCATGTCTTCGACCAGGCCGTGCAGCTCCTCGGCCGGCCGGCGGCGCAGCTCCGCCACCGACGGCGGCGCCTCCAGCAGCTTGACCCCCATCGCCTGAGCGCCCCGCCGGCTGTCCACCACGCTGAAATCGACCCGCTGGCCGCCCTTCAGGTCGGTGACACCCGCCGGTAGCGCGCCCTTCGGCAGGAACACGTCGCCACCCTCGTCACTGGTGACGAACCCGTATCCCTTGGCCGCGTCATACCACTTCACTCGACCCGTCGGCACCTGAAAACCCCTGCTTCGCTCGGAACCTCTACCCCTCCAAGGCTAGCCGGATGATCCGGTCGAGCGCCGCCGGGAATCCGGTGAGGTCATCCAGCACCACGTGGGCCCCGGCCGCGCTCAGCTCCTCCCTCGTGCACGGGCCGGTCGCTACTCCCACGCCCGGGATTCCCGCAGCTTCTGCGGCGGCCATGTCGGCCACGTGGTCGCCGACGTAGAGGGTGGCGCCGTGCTCCCGCAGCGCGGTCGCCTTCTGCTCCGCGAACAGGTCGCCGGCCAGTTCGTCGACGGCCAGGCCGAGGTGGTCCAGGTGCAGCTTCGCCAGCCGGCCCATCTTGGCGGTGACCACCATGACCCGGCCGCCGTGCGCGTGCACGGCCGCGATCGCCGCCTCCGCGCCGGGCATCGGGAGGGCCGGGGTGATCGCGTACGCCGGGTAGAGCTCCCGGTACGCGATCACCGCCTCCTCGACCTGCTCCGGCGGGAACCAGTGGGCGATCTCGGTGCGCAGCGGCGGCCCGAGGCGGGAAACCGCCAGGTCGGCGTCGACGGGCACGCCGGTGCGCGCGGTCAGCGCCCGGAAGGCGGCCGCGATGCCGGGGCGCGAGTCGACCAGGGTCATGTCGAGGTCGAATCCGACCATGAGCGGGGGCATGTCGAGAACGTACCCGTCCGAGGGGCGCGACCGGCCCCGGCCGGGCTAGCGTGGAACGACGATGACCACCTCATTCGCCGACCACCTGCGGACCCTTCCCGACGAGTCCCTGGCCGCCCTCCTCCAGCTGCGGCCGGACCTCGTCGTGCCCGTGCCGGCAGACGTCTCCGCCCTCGCCATCCGCGCCCAGTCGCGGGTCTCCGTGGCGCGGGCGCTCGACGGGCTGGACCAGTTCACCCTCCAGATCCTGGACGCCGCCCGGCTCACCCGAGACCCGGAGGGCGGCGGCACCGCCACCGAGGCCATCCTGGCCCTGGCCACCTCCGGCCCGCACCCGCCCGCCCCGACCGCGGTCCGCGGCGCGGTGGACCGGCTCCGCGCGCTCTTCCTGTTGTACGGGCCGGAGCACGACCTGCACGTGGTGGGCGGCGTCGACGAGGTGTCCCCGTACCTGGCGGGCCTGGGCCGGCCGGCCGCGGAGCTGGACCCGCGGGCGGCGGCCGTGTGCACGGACCCGGCGAAGCTGCGGCGGACGCTGCTGGCCGCGCCGCCCTCGGCCCGGGCGATCCTGGACCGGCTCGCCGCCGGCCCGCCGGTCGGCAGCGTGCCACCGGGCGCGCTGGAGGCCCCCGCCACCGGCGAGGAGGACATCCTTCCCCCGGACCTGGTCAACGGCGGGGCGGCCACCGGTTCCCCGATCCGCTGGCTGGTGGAGCACCGGCTGCTCGTCCGGATGTCGGCCGTCAAGGGCGGCGGCACCGTCGAGCTGCCCCGCGAGGTGGGGCTGCTGCTGCGCCGGGACACCGGCCCGCTCGGCCCGCTGCGCACCAGCCCGCCCGAGGTGTCGAGCCCGCCGCGGGAGGCCAAGTCCGTCGACTCGGCCGGCGCCGGGCAGACCATGGAGGTGGTCCGGCACACCGAGGCGCTCCTGGAGGCCCTGGCCGCCGAGCCGGCCCCGGTGCTGCGCTCCGGTGGCGTGGGCGTCCGCGACCTGCGCCGGCTGGCTCGCGGCCTCGGGCTGGACGACCCGACCACCGCCCTGATCTTCGAGGTGGCGTACGCGGCCGGGCTGGTCGGGGAGCTGGACCTGACCGGGTCGGCCACCAGCCGGTACGGGGGCGACCAGCAGATCCTGCCCACCGGCGGGTACGAGGTGTGGCGGGCCGCCTCGCTGGCCCAGCGCTGGGAGCAACTGGCCCGGGCCTGGCTGACGATGACCCGCCAGGTGGGCCTGGTCGGCCAGCGCGACGACCGGGACCGGCCGATCGCGGTGCTCTCCGCCGAGGCGGAACGGGCCGGCGCGCCGGCCGCCCGGCGCTCGGTGCTCGCCGTGCTGGCCGACCTGCCCCCGGCGACCGCCCCGACCCCCGACGAGGTGCTGGAGCTGCTGGACTGGCGGGCGCCGCGGCGCGCCCGGGGCCGGGAGGGAACGCACCGCGAGGTGCTGGCCGAGGCGGCCCAGCTCGGGGTGACCGGGCTGGGGGCGCTGACCTCGTACGGGCGGCTGCTGCTCGCCGAGCTGAACGACGCCGACGAGCGGGCCGACGACCCGCTCGGGCTGTACTCCGAGACCGAGTCGGGCGAGCCGTCCACCGCCGTCCGGGCGCTGGACGCGCTGCTCCCCGCCCCGGTCGACCACTTCCTCGTGCAGGCCGACCTGACCGTCGTGGTGCCCGGCCCGCCCGACCCGGCGCTCGCTGCCGAGCTGGACGTGGTGGCGGAGCACGAGTCCGCCGGCGGGGCGAGCGTCTACCGGGTCACCACGGCCAGCGTGCGGCGGGCCCTGGACGCCGGCTACTCGGCCGACGACCTGCACGCGCTGTTCCGCCGCCGGTCGCGTACCCCGGTGCCGCAGGGCATGAGCTACCTGGTGGACGACGTGGCGCGCAAGCACGGCGGGCTGCGGCTCGGGTCGGCGGGCGGCTACGTGCGCAGCGACGACGAGGCGCTGCTCACCGAGGTGCTGTCCGACAGGCGGCTGGAGTCGCTGGCGTTGCGCCGGCTGGCCCCGACGGTGCTCGTCACCCCGTACCAGGTGAACCGGATGCTGACCGCGCTGCGCGACGCCGGTTACGCGCCGGTGGCCGAGGACGCCGGCGGCGCGGCTGTGCTGGCCCGACCGAAGACCCGGCGGGCGCCGGCCCGGGTGCCGGCGGCCAGCCGCAGCCTCGATCCGCTGGCGGCGCCGCGGCTGCCGATGCCCCGGCTGCTCGGGGTGGTCGAGCAGATCCGCCGGGGCGACGCGGCGGCCCGGGCGGCGCGGCGGGCCCCGGCGGTGGTCCGCGGCGGGACGGCGCGTACCGGCCCGGGGCCGGCGCACACCCACAGCGACGCGCTCGCCGTGCTCCAGCAGGCGGTACGGGACAAGGCGCTGGTCTGGGTCGGCTACGTCGACGCGCACGGGGCGACCGCGTCCCGGCTGGTCCGGCCGGTCTCGATCGGGGCCGGCTACCTGCGCGCCGAGGACGATCGCACGGAGATGCTGCACACGTTCGCGCTGCACCGGATCACCGCTGCGGTGCTGGAGGACTAGTCCCCGTTGCGGCGCAGGGTGCCGACCACCGAGACGGCGAGCAGCAGGGCGAACGCGGCGCCGGCCGACTCGCCGACGGAGTCGACGAAGCCCTGCCGCTGCACGAGCAGCCCGAACAGGAACCAGCCGAAGATGCCGGTGGCGGCGGCCGCGTAGCCGACCAGGGCCGCCGGTGAGACCTCCTGCTGGCGCGCCCGGTCGTCGTCGGGAAGCACGTCATGATCGACGGTCATCTCCAGCCCCTCCCCCGCACCGTGGTGGACCCGACCTCCAGCGTGGCACCGGAGAGGGTCACCCGGACAGGGGATAAAACCCCGATCCAGGCGCGGGGGTCACGCCCGGTCGGGTATCAGGTGCCGGGCCGGCGGCCGAAGACGACCACCCGGGTGCCGACCGAGCCCAGCTCCCAGAGCCGCACGGCGTCGCGGTGCAGCAGGTTCACGCAGCCGTGCGAGCCGATCGAGGAGTTGTGCAGGTAGGTCGTGGTCTCGTGGAACCCGATCCCGCCGTTGAACCGCTGCCAGTAGGGCAGCCACACCTCGTACGGGTTGGACCACTCGCGCATGTTCTTCCCGCCGACCGAGTAGGTGCCGGACGGGGTGGCGTAGCCGGACATGCCCGTGCGGGTCACCGTCGGGCCCATGACCACCTTGCCGCCGCGCATCGCCCAGACGGTCTGCCGGGTGAGGTCGACGCAGAAGGTGGTGCCGGAGCCGGCGCGGCAGCGCGCCGTGTCGGTGCTGGCCAGCCGCTTCGCCACGTCGTAGGTGGTGGGGCCGGCGCGGCCGGAGGCCGGGCTGATCCCGTACCGGAGCTGGAACTTCTTGATCGCGGTGCAGTCGGCGGCCGACTGCTTACCGTCCACGGTCAGCGTCCCGAAGCCGCCCAGCCGGCTCAGGTACGTCTCCACGGCCCGCTGCTGCTCCCCCTGCGGGCAGCCGGTCGAGCGGGACGGGGCCGGCTTCGGCGTGGTGCGGCTGGGCTTCGGCGTGGCCGTCCGGCTCGGCTGCGCCGTCGGGGACACGGCCGGCTGCTCCGGCGTGGGCGGCGCGCTCGCCCCCGATGCCTCCTCCGTCACGCCGACGGGCTGCGGGGCGGCGGCCCCGGACCCGTCGCCCTGCGGATCGTGCGCGCACGCACCGACGCCGACCAGCACGACCACCGCCAGGCCGATGGCCCGGGCTGCGAAACGGACACGCTTCATGGGCCCTCCCCCTGGACGGTTGTCCCGCTTGCTAGACGTCCGGAAGGAGTGTGACGTTGCGTGTCCAGCGAGACTTTTTCCGGACACCCGCCGGCGTGCAACACTGGATGGTCCGCCTTCGGCAGGTCAGCCGCCGTGCGGGCGATAATTTCCGGCACAAGGAGAGGACGCTGGCGTGAGCGGTGGACCACTGATCGTGCAGTCGGACAAGACCCTGCTGCTGGAGATCGACCACCCCGACGCCCAGGCGTGCCGGATGGCCATCGCGCCCTTCGCCGAACTGGAGCGCTCCCCCGAGCACGTGCACACCTACCGGCTCACCCCGCTGGGCCTGTGGAACGCCCGCGCCGCCGGCCACGACGCCGAGGCCGTGGTGGACGCGTTGATCAAGTACTCCCGCTACCCGGTGCCGCACGCGCTGCTGGTCGACGTGGCCGAGACGATGGACCGGTACGGCCGGCTCCAGCTCGCCAACGACCCGGCCCACGGTCTGGTGCTCCGCGCGCTGGACCGGCTGGTGCTCATCGAGGTCGCCAAGAGCAAGAAGCTCGCCGGCATGCTCGGCCCGAAGCTGGACGACGACACCATCCAGGTGCATCCCTCCGAGCGGGGCCGGCTCAAGCAGGCGCTGCTCAAGCTCGGCTGGCCGGCCGAGGACCTGGCCGGCTACGTGGACGGCGAGGCGCACCCCATCGAGCTGGCCGAGGCCGGCAAGGACGGCGGCAAGCCGTGGACCCTGCGGTCGTACCAGCGGGAGGCCGTCGAGGCGTTCTGGGCGGGCGGCTCCGGCGTGGTCGTGCTCCCCTGCGGCGCCGGCAAGACCCTCGTCGGGGCGGCGGCCATGGCCGAGGCCAAGGCGACCACGCTCATCCTGGTCACCAACACGGTGGCCGGCCGGCAGTGGAAGCGCGAGCTGATCGCGCGCACGTCGCTCACCGAGGACGAGATCGGCGAGTACTCGGGCGAGCGCAAGGAGATCCGCCCGGTCACCATCGCCACGTACCAGGTGCTCACCTCGCGGCGCGGCGGCGCGTTCACCCACCTCGACCTGTTCGGCGCCCGCGACTGGGGCCTGGTCGTCTACGACGAGGTGCACCTGCTGCCCGCGCCGATCTTCCGGTTCACCGCGGACCTCCAGGCCCGCCGCCGGCTCGGCCTCACGGCGACCCTGGTACGCGAGGACGGCCGCGAGGGTGACGTGTTCAGCCTGATCGGCCCGAAGCGGTACGACGCGCCGTGGAAGGACATCGAGCAGCAGGGCTGGATCGCCCCCGCCGAGTGCACCGAGGTACGGGTCACCCTGACCGACGCCGAGCGGATGGCGTACGCGACGGCCGAGGCCGAGGAGCGCTACCGGATGGCGGCCACCGCCCGGACGAAGCTGCCGGTGGTACGCGCGCTCGTGGACCGGCACCCGGACGAGCAGGTGCTCGTCATCGGCGGCTACATCGACCAACTGCACCAGCTCGGGGAATACCTGGACGCGCCGATCGTGCAGGGGTCCACGACCAACCGCGAACGGGAGCGGCTCTTCGACGCCTTCCGGTCCGGTGAGGTGAAGACGCTGGTCATCTCCAAGGTCGGGAACTTCTCCATCGACCTGCCGGAGGCCGCTGTCGCCATTCAGGTGTCCGGGACCTTCGGGTCACGGCAGGAGGAGGCGCAGCGGCTGGGGCGGGTGCTCCGACCGAAGGCGGACGGGCGGCAGGCGCACTTCTACACCGTGGTGTCCCGGGACACGATCGACACCGAGTACGCGGCGCACCGGCAGCGTTTCCTGGCCGAGCAGGGGTACGCGTACACCATCGTGGACGCGGACGACGTACTCGGCCCGAAACTGCCGACGATCGACTGACTGGCTCACGCAAGTCCGCTCGGCGTGCTGCCGTTCATCAGCGCCGCCTGATCCGTTCCGGCCACATCCCGGCGAGCAATTCGGTGTAACTCAGCCGATCGAAGACCTCGCCGAAAGGCCGCCCGCGCATGAAGACGATCGTTCTCGTCCACGGCTTCTGGGTGACCCCGCGCAGCTGGGAACACTGGATCGACCGCTACCAACGGGCCGGCTACCACGTCATCGCGCCCGCCTATCCAGGGTTCGAGGTGGAGGTCGAGGCGCTCAACGCCGACCCGACGCCCATCGCGGAGGTGACGACCCCGGCGATCATCTCGCACCTGGAGTCGGTGGTCGGCGCCCTCGATGAGCCGCCGATCATCATCGGCCACTCTGCGGGCGGTGCGTTCACGCAGGTCCTGCTGGACCATGGATTCGGCGCCGCTGGCGTGGCGATCAACTCCGCGGCGACGGAGGGCGTGCTCGTCACCCCGCCGACCCAGATCAAGTCGACGTTCCCCGTGCTGAAGAACCCTGCGAACCGGCACAAGGCAGTCGGCCTGACGCCCGAGCAGTGGAAGTACACGTTTGGCAACACCTTCACCGAAGAAGAGTCCCTCGATCTCTACCAGCGGTATCACGTCCCGGCATCCGGGCGGATCCTGTGGGACAGCGTGCTGGCCAACTTTCAGCCCGGCCCGCAGGACATCCACGTCGACTACCACAACGACAACCGGGCACCGCTGCTGTTCGTCTCCGGCGGCGAGGACCACCTCATGCCCCCGAGCGTGCAGCGGTCCAACGCCAAGCACTACAAGTCCTCGAAGACCATCACCGAGATCAAGGAATACGAAGGCATGGGACACCTGCTGCCCGCGCAGAAGGGGTGGGAGAAGGTCGCCGACGACGTCCTGGCCTGGGCCGTGGAGCACGCCGGCTGGCCGGCCGCGACCCACGGTCCACGCACTGCCATCTAATATCGGGTGAAACCGACATCACGGGCACGCGCTGCTGCCCCCGAAGCGGAAGGACAGCGGCATGAGCTACATCACCGCCAAGGACGGCACCGAGATCTACTACAAGGACTGGGGTGCGGGTCCGGTTGTCACCTTCTCCCACGGCTGGCCGCTGAACGCTGACGCGTGGGACGGGCAGATGCTCTTCCTCGTGCAGAAAGGCTTCCGGGTCGTCGCGCACGACCGCCGTGGTCACGGCCGGTCCAGCCAGCCCTCCGCCGGCAACGACATGAACGGCTACGCCGACGACCTCGCGGCGGTCATCGAGGCGCTCGACCTGACCGACGCCACGCTGATCGGGCACTCGACCGGCGGTGGTGAGGTCGCGCGCTACATCGGCCGCCACGGGACGGGGCGGGTCGCCAAAGCCGTCCTCATCTCCGCCGTGCCGCCGATCATGGTGCAGACGCCGGACAATCCCGAGGGCCTGCCCATCGCCGTCTTCGACGAGATGCGCGCCAACCTGCTGAAGGACCGGTCGCAGTTCTACCAGGACCTGGCGCAGATGTTCTACGGCGCCAACCGGCAGGGGGCGAAGGTCTCGAAGGGAATCCTCGACCAGTTCTGGCTGTGGAGCATGCAGGCCGGCCTGTGGAACGCGTACGAGAGCATCAAGGCGTTCTCCGAGACGGACTTCCGCGACGACCTCGCCAAGTTCGACATCCCCACCCTGGTGCTGCACGGCGAGGACGACCAGATCGTCCCGGTCAAGGACTCGGCGAAGAAGACCGCCCAGCTCATCGCGAACGCCAAGGACATCTACTACCCGGGCGCGCCACACGGCATCACGTCCACACTCCAGGACCAGGTCAACAATGATCTTCTCGCGTTCCTGAAGAGCTGATACCCCGAACAGGTCGCAGGGCAGAGCGGCCTCCGCCAACGGCGGTCTTCCGATTCACCGCGGACCTCCAGGCCATGACTCTTCTGGGCCAGGCACCGACACCGGTGGGCCGCCCCGTTCGGGGACGGCCCACCGCGTCGGCTCCGTGTCAGGAGAAGTCGACCAGGAAGTAGTAGCTCGTGGTGTCGGTCCACACCCCGTCGGCGGTCCGCCCGCGCACCGTCATGGTGTGCGAATTGACCGAGGTCGGCGTGTAGGTCACCGTGGCGACGCCGGCGGCGTTCGCCGCCACCGTCACCGGCGGCCCGTCGTCAACGGTGTACTCGAACTCCACCACGCCCGGGCTGCCCTGGGTGAAGGTGAAGTTCCCCGCCACGCCCACCCCACCGGACCACTGGCCGGCCGGGTAGGTGTCCGACGTGACCTGCGGCGCCGTGCCGACCAGGAACGGGTAGTCGGTCTGCGGCGTGTACTCGCCCGCCGCCGTGCGGCCGCGGACCGAGAAGACGTTCGCGCCGTTGCGGTCCATGGTCACCGAGATGTCGGTGACCAGCGCGTCGGGCGTCTTCGGCACGCTCTGCCAGGCGCCACCGTTGAGCTGGTACTCGAAGGTGGTCACCTCGCTGATCTCGGTGTAGACCCCGAACCTGCCGACCGCGCCGATCCCGCCCCGCGGGCTGTACTCGTCGTACGCGCTGCTCACGTTCACCCGCGGGTCGCGGACCCGGAAGTAGTACCGGCGCTCGGGGCTGACCGTGCCGTCGGCCGACCGGCTGGTGACCGTCAACAGGGTGTACCCGGAGTGCGTCGGCGTGATCTCGACCGTGGCCTTGCCGTCCGAGCCCGCGGCCACGACCTGCTCCTCGCCGCTGTACTCCAGCACGTAGCGGTACTCCGTCACGTCGGAGCGGCCCGGGTTGAAGGTGAACCGGCCCGCCTGGCCGGGCTGGCCCGCGGCGTCGTTCTCCGGGTAGTCGCTGGACGTCACCACCGGCGCGTCGCTGACCTCGAAGGTGTAGGTCCGCGTCGGCGAGAAGGACCCGTCCAGGAACCGGGTACGCACCGTCAGCGTGTTGCTGCCGGAGTGGTCCGGGGCGAGCGTCACCCGAGCCCAGCTGTACTCCGGGTCCACGGTCTGCTCGGGCCCGTCGTTGAGGCGGTAGAGGTAGACGTCCACGTCCGGCATCGCGGTGTCGAAGTTGAACTCACCGGGGATGCCCACGCCGCCCCAGGCGCCGTACTCGTAGTACGTGCTGGAGTAGACGGTCGGCTTGGTGTCGATGACGTTGAACTCGTACTGCTCGACCTCGGAGACCGTGCCGTCGCCGCTGACGCTGCGAACGCGAAGCGTGGTCCAGCCCGGCTCCGTCGGCGTCCAGCGCAACACCGCGGTGCCGTCCGCCGCCGCGTCGATGCGCCGCATCTCGTCACTGTTGATGGCGTACTCGTACGCCACCACCCCGGTGCGGCCGGGCCGGAAGGTGAAGCTGCCCGGGCGGTCCACCACCCCGTCGTGGTCCGGGAAGGCGAAGTCGGCCGACTCCACGGTCGGGGTGTCGCGGACCGACACGTCCTCGGTGTACCCGCCGACGAACTCGCTGCCGACGTAGCTGCGTACCTGGACCTTCACGGTGCCCGCCTGGGTGAACACCACCGGGACGTCGGTCGTGCCGTCGGCGTCCGCCGGCACCCGGACCTCGTCGCCGTCACCGATCCGGTAGCCGTACTCGGTGACCCCCTCGACGTTTGTCGAGATGGCCAGCTTGCTCGGCAACCCGACACCACCCACCGTCACCCGCACCTGCGGGGCGGTCGACTTCACGTAGAACCGGTACTCGGTCGTCTCGGAGGAGTTCGACGCGGCGTCCACGGTGCGTACGCTCAGCGACTCGCTGAACGAGGTCGGCGTGTACTCCAGCGTGACGTCCGCCCCGGGCGCGGGCGCCGGGATGTAGTTGTACGTCTCGCCGAAGCGCCCCCAGTAGTAGCCGACCACGTCCGACGACCCGTTCGCCTTGAAGGTGAACGTGCCCGGGACTCCCGAGCCGCCGTGCGGCTGGCCGTCACTCGGGTACTTCGTCGAGGTGACCACGGGCGTGGCCGGTCGCTGCGCGTCCACCTTGACGTAACACGGCTCGGCCCAGGCCGAGAAGTCGTGGTCGTCGTAGGCGCGGCCGGTCCAGGCCACCACGGTGCCGTCCGGGTACTGCGACATGTCCCAGTCGACCTTGGAGAAGGCGCTCCCGTAGCTCGATCCGAACTGCTCGGCACGCTGGTCCTCGTGGCCGACCGGCCAGGCGGCGAACTGCCCGTAGTAACTCGCGTCGTTGCTGTCCGCGTCCGCGCCCTTGACCATCAGGCTGTAGTAGCGCGGCCCCACGGGCTGCGGCTTCTCCATGGTCCCGCAGGCCCAGGAGGGGAACTCGAGACCGATCTGCCCCACCGTCGGCGCGTGGTTCGTCTCGGTGTGGATGACCGGGAACGGGCGGAGCTTGCGGCCGTGGGAGAGCTTGCTCTCGTAGCCGTGCGGCACCCGGATCTCGACGGTCAGCGTCTGGTCGTTCTGATCCGCCAGCTTCTGCAGGGCGGGCATGATGTCCCAGACCAGATAGCCGGGGCAGGTGGCCTCCCCGCCGGCCTGGACGGTGCCGAGCAGCTCGCGACGGCGTGGTGCCGAATCCCAGCTCGTGGTCGCCTTGATCGGATCGGTGCGCCACAGCTCGACCGGCTGGGCCGTCGCGCAGTCCGCCGCCGACCGCTCCGCGATGACCAGGTCCGCCTTGTGGATGATGGCCTTACGGAAGCGCGAAACGTCGAAGGTGAAGTAGGACCGCGACTTGTGCTTGGTGCCGGCCGCATCCGTCCACGCGCCGATCGGCGCATCCCCCGAGGGGTTGACGAACGACTTGCTCGGCTGCTGAGAATCCGTGTAGGCCCAGCCGGACTTGCTCACGTCCCGCCACTCGTAAGCCTGTGCCGGGCTGGCGTTGACGCTGACCAGGCCGGCACCGAGCACTATGCCCAGTGACGCGGCAAGCAATCTTCGTGCGCGCACGACGGTGCCCCTCTCCCCCGTGGATGATGGCGCGCGTTGCCATCGAGTTGCCCGAGCGTATCGAGGCACGACAACGTGGCGCGTACGCGATTCGGCTCATCTGAGACCCGCCGACCGGCCCACGCTCCACAAGCCGGCACCAGGACGTACGTGACACTCCGCCGAGCCATCGGCCAGGTGGAGGAGACGGCGACCCGCCGGCGGATCCGGTGAGCACGACCGATGCCGCGGCCGGCGCGGCGCATGGCGGCTGTCCCACCGGGTACGCGGACTGGAGGCACGGCGGGTAGGCGCCATGCCGGCGGAAGCGCCTCCGATCTGACGCACGAGAGAAGAGAGGCACGCGATGAAGGATAGAATTCTCACCCCGATCAAAAGGGCGACAAAGACCATCCAGGTGCGCCGTAAACGGGGAGACGCCCTGATCACCAAGGGCAAGGCCACCCGGCCCGGCCGCCTCTTCCAGTAAGCCCGACAGACCGGGCTTACCGGGCGATCGGCCCATCCGGTGAGACAAGCTGCCAGCGCGCTCGGCCTCCACGAAGGCCGAGCGCGCCACGCTACGAACGGCGGCGCAGGTAGCGGGCCCGCCGGCCGGCGTCCTGGAACCCGAGCTGCCGGTACAGCCCAGCCGCCGGGTTGTTGTCGTTGACGCAGAGACACACCTCCCGCGCCCCGTCGGCCGCCAGGCCCCGCAGCGCACGAGCCATCAGATACGCGCCGACCCGCCGCCCCCGCCACTCGGGCACCACACCGACCTGGTCGACCCAGTTGTCGATGACGTTGACGAAGCCGACGGCGGCACCGTCGGGACCGCGCGCGATGAGCGACAGGTCCGGCCGGTACTCGTCGTCCTCCCCCAGCTCACCCAGCCACTCCTCGGCGGTGGGCGAGGCGAAGCCGGGCCGGTCGGCGAACGACGCCCGGTAGGCCTCGAACAGCTCGGGCCCGAGCGTCACCGGCTCGGTGGTCACGTCGACGGGCCGGGCGACCTCCGGGAGCGCGCCGAGGTCGTGCCGCTGCACCCACTCGGTGAAGGTCCGTTCGAAGCCGCGCGCCGTGAACAGGGCGTCCGCGCCCGGGCTCCACGACTCGGTGGTCACCAGCAGGTCGGCGTCGCCCGCCTGCTCCTCCGCCCAGCTCAGCAGCCGGCCGCCGAGGCCCCGCCCGCGCCAGTCCGGACGCACCAGGCCGGTGCTGGTGGCAGTCCGCCCGCCGAGGCCGACCCCCACGGCCGCGACCAGGCCGCCGTCGTGCCAGGCGCCGAGGGTACGGGTCTGGAGCAGCCGCGCCCGCACCAACGGGGCACGGGCGAACAGCGGCAGCCCACCGTCGACGGCCAGGCACGCCTCGGCCAGCCGGGTCAGCTCCGGGAGGTGCTCCTCGCCGAACTCCGTCCAGGTCGGCGCGTCCGTCCCGTCCATCCCCGCCCCCGTCGTCAGTTGCCCACCAACCTCGTGCCAGCCGGTGAGAAGGCCCGGCAGGCAGTAGGCACCGCACCGGCGACGGGTGTCAACCAGGTTCAGTCCGGCACACTGTCGTACCTGCCTGGGAGCATCGGCTGATGGCGACCTCGAAGCAGCCGGTGACCGCGCCGACCGGCGCCAGCGTCGACGATTTCCTGGCGGCCGTGCCGGACGACCGCCGGCGGGCCGACGCCGAGCGCCTCTGCACGCTGTTGCGCGAGGTCACCGGCGAGCCCCCGGTCATGTGGGGCCCGAGCATCGTGGGTTTCGGCAGCTATCGCTACACCTATGCGAACGGGCGCACGGGCGACTGGCCGCTGGTCGGCTTCTCGCCCCGCAAGCACAGCTCGTCGTCTACCTGGTGGGTGGGTTCGAGGAGCGCTACCCGGCGGTGCTGGCCCGGCTCGGCCCACACAAGACCGGCAAGGGCTGCCTCTACGTGAAGCGGCTCGACGACGTCGACGAGACCGCCCTGCGCGAGTTGGTCGACCGCACGGTCCGGGTGCACAAGGGCGTCGACCGGGCCAGCCAACGCTGACCGGAGGCGGGGGTCAGCTCGCGACCTGCAACAGCGCTCGGCGAACGCCTGCGGCACGTTACGGCCCGCCTCCGGCGGCGTCGGGGCGCGTCAGTTCCAGACTGACGCGACGGCGGCCGCGTGTGCCGCGCCGACGGCCCGGCCGGCGCGGGCGGACGCCGCCCGGGTCGCGGGTGACAGTGCGTTGGTGCCGAACGCGTCGACGGACGCCTGGTCGGCGTTGATCACGTGGACGGTGGCCGGGGCGAGCGCGGCGATCTCGGCGTCGAGGTCGCCCCACGGCTGCGGCGTGTCCGCGAGAGCCGGCTGGATGACCAGCACGCGGTCAGCGCCGGCGGCCAGGTCGGCGTTGGTCATGGAGCGCACTCCGCCGTCGATGTAGCGGCGGTCGCCGATCGCGACCGGCGGCCAGATGCCGGGCACCGCGCAGCTGGCGGCGACGGCGTCGAGCAGGGTCACGCCGGACTCGCGGGTGAAGATCGCCTCGTCCCCGGTCTCGGCGTCGACCGCGGGCAGCAGCAGGCGCCGGTCGGGCCACTGCTTCGCGGGGAGCCGGGCGTCGATCGCGGCGAGCCGGAGGGCCGGGTCGACGGTCCGCGCGGCGAGGGCGACCTCGCCGAACCGGCGGCGGGCTTCCTGCGGCCCGGACACGCCGGTCAGCACGGCGGCGTAGTCGGCGAAGAGCTTCTCCGTGTCGACGTCGACCTCGATCTCGGCGGTCTCGGGGCGCAGCTGGGCCGCGTACAGGTCGTCGAGCGCGACGCCGCTGGTGATCTGCGCGGCGACCGCGGAGCCGGCGGAGGTGCCCACGATCAGGTCGGCGGCGAGGATCCGGTCGGCGAGGGTGGGATCGGCGTCGGCCAGGCCGCGCAGGACGCCCAACTCCCAGGCGATCCCGGCCACGCCACCACCGGCGAGTACGAGCGCGTTCGTCATGATCACCAGCCTTGCACAGCAGGCGGGCGCGGTGGTTCCCCGTGCTCCGTGACGGACGCCTCAGGGGGTCAGGTCGCGACCTGCAGCACCGCGTCGGCGAACGCCTGCGGCGCCTCCTGCGGCAGGTTGTGCCCGACGCCGCCACTCACGGTCCGGTGTTCGTACCGGCCGGAGAAGCGTCCGGCGTAGACGGACGGGTCGAGGTGGGGTGCGCCGTTCGCATCGCCTTCGAGGGTGATGGTGGGCACCTCGATGCTCGGGTTGGCGGCCAGCTTCTCCTCCACCTCGTCGTACTGCGGCTCGCCGGCGGCGAGGCCGAGGCGCCAGCGGTAGTTGTGGATGACGACGTCGACGTGGTCGGGGTTGTGCAGCGAGGCGGCGCTCCGGTTGAACGTCGCGTCGTCGAAGGCCCACTTCGGGGACGCCGTCCGCCAGATCAGCCTGGCGAAGCTGTCGAGGTTCGTCTCGTAGCCGTCCCGGCCGCGGTCCGTGGCGAAGTAGAACTGGTACCACCAGGAGAGCTCGGCCTGCGGCGGGAGCGGCGTGCGCCCCGACGCCTGACCGGCGATCAGGTAGCCGCTCACCGAGACGAGGCCCTGGCAGCGCTCCGGCCACAGGGCGGCGATGATGTCGGCCGTGCGGGCGCCCCAGTCGAACCCGGCCAGGGTCGCCCTCGGCACCCCGAGGGCGTCCATGAACGCCACGGCGTCGAGGGCCAGGGCCGCCGGCTGGCCGTTGCGCATGGTGTCGGCCGACCGGAACCGTGTCGTGCCGTACCCCCGCAGGTGCGGCACGAGCACCCGGTGGCCGGCCGCCGTCAACCGGGGGACGACCTCGGCGAAGCTGTGGATGTCGTACGGCCATCCGTGCAGCAGGAGCACGACCGGACCGTCCGGGGGGCCGGCGTCGACGTACCCGACGGTCAGCACACCGGCGTCGACCTGCCGCAGGTCGGTGAACAACGTTGACGATCCGCTGGCGTTCATACCGGTCGCTCCTCGTGCTCACCCCGCCGACGTCTGCACGGTAGAGCCCGGCGAGGCCCGCCGGCGGCGGTCCCGGAGAAGGCGATCCCTGGCGACCCGGGATGGCTAGGATCGCCCTTCCCGCTGGTCAGCGACGACGCGACGCGCTCCGCCGGACGATCGCCTGCGGGATCCGGCCGAGGTTCACAGCACCCGGGTGACCCGCTCCCCGGTGATGCGGGCGTCGCGGTCGGCCGGGTCGAGGTTGGCGCAGAGCACCACCGACGCTCCGGCGGCGAGCGGGGCGAGCAGCCACTTCAGCGGCTGGTCGTGCTCGGCCACGTCGACCAGGAGCCGGTCGCCGGCGCGCAGGTCGAGCTGTTCGGCGTACGCCCGGGCCACCGCGCCCCACTCGCCGTAGCTGGTGCCGTCCGGGCTGGCCGGGTCGGTGGGGCGGAGAGCGCCCAGGTCGGGAGCTATCTCGGGATGCCGGAGCACCTCCGGGGACCAGTCCAACCAGCCCGGCGGCACCTCGTCCAGCGGGCCGGGGCCGGTGCCGACGAGGTAGCGGTGCGTTCCCTCGGGCACGTCCTCCAGCCAGTCGTCGAGGCGCTCCGGAGTGACGAACACGGCGTCGTACGGCAGGTCGGCGCCGGGTTCGAGGACGGCCAGCCCGGCCAGGGCCCGGGGCCGGAACGAGACCGCCAGCCCGACCGACCAGGCCCCGATGAGCACGGCCGCGGTGCGCCAGTGCGGCGGCAGCAGCACGGCTACCCGGTCACCGGGGCGCAGCCCGCAGCCGTCCCGGAGCAGCCCGGCGCTGCGGGCCGCCCACGCGCCCAACTGCTGCGCGGTGAGGTCGGTGCGCTCGCCGGTGGCACCGTCGAGGTAGCTGAGCAGCGGCTCGTCGGTCGCGACGGCGACGGGTGCGTGGTCGGCCATCGGTGCACTCCTCCCTGGCGGTCTGCTCACCCTAACCGGGTGAACCGGTCGACCAGGATGGCCAGCCGCCGCTCGTGCTGCTCCCGCCGCAGCCGGCCGGTGCGCATCAGGGTGACCAGCCCGTGCATCCCGCTCCAGAAGGTCTCGGTGAACGTCTCCAGGTCGTCGTCACCGGCGAAGGGGCGCAGCGTCTCGGCCAGCTCGGCGAAGGCCCGGGCCAGCTCGACCGGCACGTCCTGACTGGCGAAGGGCAGGCTCGTGGGGAGGATGAATATCGCGTCATAGAGCGCCGGCCGGCGCTCGGCGAACTCGGTGTACGCCGTGGCGATGCCGGCCACCGCCTGCCGCGGGTCGGTGGCGGCGGCCCGGGCGGCGGCGAGCTCGACGGCCAGCTCACCGCTGCCCTCCACGGCGACCGCCGCCATGATGGCGTCCTTGCCCTTGAAGTGGCTGTAGAGGACGGGCTGGCTGTACTCGATCTCGGCGGCGAGCCGGCGGGTGGTGACCGCGTCCCAGCCCTCCGACTCGGCCAGTTCCCGGGCCGCGGCGATGATCGCCCGCTCCCGTTCGGCCCGCTCCCGTTCCCGCCGCGCCTGAATTGACATGACCGAACTCTAGCATCGCTAGCCAACCTGTCACGGCTATGCTAGCTTCGCTCTCATACCTAGCAGCGCTAGCAACGGAGTCGGACATGCTCAGCACCATCGCCTACGGGCTCGCCATCGTCCTCAGCCTCTTCTGTGTCCTCATCGGCGCCCGGTTCCTCCTGCAGCCCCAGGCCTCGGCCGCCGGCTACGGCGTTCCGGTCAAGCCGGACGAGGACCCCGCCTACCTCACGATCAAGGGCCTGCGCGACCTCAGCTACGGCCTGCTCGGCCTCGCGCTCATCGCCTTCACCAGCGCCGAGGCGGTCGCCTGGTACATGCTGATCGTCGCGATCAACCCGCTGGGCGACACCCTCATCGTGCTGCGCCACGGCAGGAAGGCCGTCGCCTTCGGCGTCCACTTCGCCACCGCCGTGGTCGTCCTGCTCAACGCCGTCCTGCTGTTCGCCCTCTGACCCACACCACCACGACAGGAGTAGCGCGATGTCCCTGATCACGCCCGACTTCGACCGGTCCGTCATCGTCCGCGACGCCGACGCCGAGGTGGTGGGGCGGGCCCCCACCACGATCCGGCTGCTCGCCGACAGCAGCGCCACCGGCGGGGCGCTCTCCACCCAGCGGGTCACCCTGACCGACGGCGCGGACGGCGCCCGGCCGCACCACCACGGCAACTCCGCCGAGCTGTTCTATCTCCTCGACGGCACCGCACAGCTGCTCTCCGGCGAGCAGGTCGTCACCGCCGAGCGCGGCGACCTGGTGATCGTGCCGCCGGGCGTGGCGCACGCGTTCGCCGCCGCCCCGGGCGAGAACGCCGACATCCTCATCGTCATCACCCCGGGCGTCGAACGGTTCGAGTACTTCCGCCACCTGGAGCGGATCGCCTACGGCAAGGTGCCGCCGGAGAGCCTGCTGGAGGTGCAGGAGCTCTACGACACGTACTTCCGGAGCAGTGACGCCTGGGACGCCGCCCGTCGCTGACACCGACGACCGGACCCGCGACCGTCGACTTCGGTCGCGGGTCCGTCGGCCGATGGCCGTTTCGGTGGTCCGGGCCAGCCAGGCACGGTACGGCCATGACAGCCAAGCGCCGCCGCCTTCCGCCCGCCATCGCGCTCCTGCTGCTCGCCCCCTGGGCCGCCGAGTGCTCCTGGGGCGGCTTCACGCTCGCCGGCATGCCGTTCGTGGTGCTCGTGCTCGCACCGATGTACGGGGGCGCCGCCCTGCTGATCCGCGAGACGGCCCGGCGCCTCTGCCTCGGCTGGCCGGGGATCGTGGCGCTCGCCGCCGCGTTCGGCGTGGTCCAGGCCGGCCTGGTCGACCAGTCGCTGTTCAACCCGGGTTTCCTCGCCGACACCGAGTTCGCCGACACCCAGCGCGTCGCCGAGGCGACGATGGTGCCCGGCCTCGGGTTCAGCGCCCGGCAGGCGGCCGACTACGTGGGCAACCACGTGGCGTTGAGCATCTGCGGGCCGATCGCGCTCGTCGAGTCGTACCTGGGTGCGGGCCGGCGGCTGCGGCCGTGGCTAAGCCGGCCGGGCCTGGTCGTGGTCGCCCTGCTCTGGCTGGGCGGCAGCCTGCTGGTCTTCGCCGACGACGGCGGCCGGAAGAACTTCCTGGCCGCTCCAGGACAGCTGGCGTTCGCCGCCGCGGTGGCCCTGGCGCTGATCGCCGCCGCCCTGCGCCACCGCCCGCGACCGGCCGCCTACGCCACCCCGCCGGCACCACACCGGCCGGCACCCGCCACGACCGTCGCCCCGCACCCGCCGCGCCCCCTCACCCCGAACAACCCGACCGCGCCAGACCAGCCGCAACCCGTCAGCTCGGCCGCACCGCGCCCGGTCTGGATCGGGCTCGTCGTGGCCGTCGCGTATGCCGGCGCGGGGCTGGTGCCGGCCTGGCCGGGCATCGCGCTCGCGCTGGCGCTGGCGGCCACCGCCGCCGTGCTGCTCGTGCGCTGGTCCCGCCGACCCGGCTGGGGACAGCGGCACGTGCTCGCCGCCGGCTCGGCCAGCCTGCTCGTCGCGGCCGCGTACGCGTACGGCGTGCCCACCTACGGCCCGGCGACGCCGGCGGCGGCCATGGTGGGTGACGTGGCGATCAGCGTGATCCTCCTTGCCCTGGTCGGCGGCGCCGGGTGGCGGCTACGCGCGCCTGGGTCACGTGCTCACGCGCCCGCACGCTGACGGGGACCAGAAGCAGAGCTGCCCGCGACCGTCGGGTCGCGGGCAACTCTGCGCCGGCGGCAGGCCGGCTACTTCTTGACCTTGACGACGTCGGTCGGGCGCTTCACCGTCACCGTGACGCCGTAGTCGAAGAGTTCGAGCGTCGAGCTGAACGTGCCCTTGTCGAGCCGGCCCTTCTCCGTCGTCTGCCACGTGCCGGTGAGCGCCACCTTCGCGATCCGACCGTCGCCGTCCAACGTGACGTCACCCGAGGTGGTGGTCGACCCGATCCTGTCCGACGTCGTGTAGCCGAAGTGCAACGTGCCGTCGGGGTTCTCCGCGATGGTCGCTTTCGCGCTCTTGAGCGCCGTGAACAGGGCCGCCGGGTCGGGTGCCGCGGCGCCCAGGACGCTGTTCCCGTCGCCGTACAGGGACAGCCGGTCATATTTGCCCGGGTACTGGCCGTAGCGGCCGTACGTCTCGCCCGGCCCCTCCTTGTCGGCCGGCAGCTTGCCCCGCGGCGGTTCCGCGCCCTCGTACCGGGTGCCGTTGATCAGCAGCTCGGTCATGACCGAGTCGTCCTGCGCCACGCGGACGTACCCGGTGGCCGTCCTCGGGTCGAACGCCCCCTCGTACGTCAGCCCCTGCGGCCCCGAGTTGGTCAGCCGCAGCCGGTAGCTGATGTTCTCGCTGGCGGTGACGGCCCCGACCAGCTTGATCGCCGGCGAGGCCGGCTCCGGCGGCGGCGCCTCGGCGGTGACGCCGGGACGGTCCGGCGCCGGCGCCGTCGCCACGGTCGCCGCGGTGGCGACGCCCAGCGCCAGCAGCGCGCACGTCGCACCGACCATCGTGGTCGTCCGGCGGCGGCGTGCCCGCCGGCCGCGTTCCAGCAGCGCACCCACCGGGGGTACGGAGCCCGACTCGCCGTCGACGATGTCGTGCAGCCGGTTGGCGAGCCGCTCATCGAGCGTGTTCATGACTGATCACCTGCTTACCGTGTGGGAGGGTTCGTCGAGAAAATGGCGAAGCTTGTCCAGCGCCCGGGCGTTCTGGCTCTTGACGGTGCCCACCGAGCAACCCAGCAGCCGGGCGACCTCGCGCTCGGTCAGGTCCTCGTAGTGGCGGAGCACCACCACGGCGCGCTGCTTCGCGGGTAGCGACATCAGCGCCCGGCGCAGGACGACGGCGTCGGGGCCGACGTCGCCGGACGGGGCGGCCCGCTCGGGGACGTCCGCGACGAGGCTCTCGCGGCGGCGCCGTCGCCAACCGGACGTGTGGTTGTTGACCAGGGCGCGGCGCAGATAGGCGTGCGGGTCGTCGAGCCGGGACAGCCGCCGCCACCGCTCGTACACCTTGACCAGGCTGTCCTGGAGCAGTTCCTCGGCCCGCCACCGGTCGCCGGCCAGCAGCATGGCCAGCCGGATATGGCGCTGCCAGGCCACCTCGACGAAGGCGACGTACGACCGGTCCGCCGCGGACAGTGGTTGCGTTTGGTCGGTCACGCCCCTAACACGTGGCGGTGGCCCAGAAGGTTGTCACGGGCGCCCTTCGTCGGTTGTTCACGTCTGCGCAAGCTGCTGCTCCCCCCGGGGTGCCAGCCTCCGTCGGGGCACGACCTACGGAGGAAGTCCTTGACAGTGAGAAGAGCACTCATCGCCGCCGGCGTGGCGGTCGCCGGCCTGGCCGTCGTCACCCCGGCGTCGGCCGGCGGGCACCACCCGGGCGGGCCGGTCGCCTTCGACCGGGTCGCCGCGTACCCGGTCTTCCAGAACCGGCCGGCCGGCGAGGACCCCGCGTCCCCGACCGTCGCCGAGATCTCGGCGGTCAGCCCGGACGGCCGCACCCTGGTCTACACCGACGCGCTGGCGCGCCGGATCGGCTTCCTCGACATCTCGCGGGCCGACCAGCCCCGCGGCCTCGGCACCCTCTCGCTGGCCCAGCTCGGCGACGCCGAGGACGAGCCCACCTCGGTGGCCGTGGTCGGCCGGTACGTGCTGGTCGTGGTCAACACCAGCCGCGGCTACACCGAGCCGTCCGGCCGGCTGGACGTGATCGAGCTGGCCACCCGTACCCGGGTCCGCAGCCTCGACCTCGGCGGACAGCCCGACTCGATCGCCATCAGCAAGGACCAGCGCTACGCCGCCATCGCCATCGAGAATGAGCGCGACGAGGAGGCCACCCCGCCCGGCGGCGAGGCGGGCGACCTGCCCCAGCTCCCCGGCGGTTTCGTGCAGATCGTCGACCTGGCCGGCGCCGCGCCGGCCGGCTGGCGGCTGCGGCCGGTGCCGCTGACCGGCCCGGGCGGCACCGCGCTGCCCGCCCTGGTCCAGGCCGGGCTCGCCGCGCCGACCGACCCCGAGCCGGAGTACGTCTCGATCAACGGCCGCAACCAGCTGGCCGTGACCCTCCAGGAGAACAACGGCGTCGCCCTCGTCGACCTGCCCACCGGACGGATCACCAAGGTCTTCTCGGCGGGTACCGCGACGGTGCGCGGGATCGACACGGTCAAGGACGGCACCATCGACCTGACCGGCGGCATCACCGACGTGCCGCGCGAGCCGGACGCGGTGGCCTGGACCGACGACCGGTACCTGGCGACGGCCAACGAGGGCGACTGGCGGGGCGGCACCCGCGGCTGGTCGGTCTTCGACAGCCGCACGGGCGCGGTCGCCTGGGACGCCGGCAACACCTTCGAGCGGCTCGCCGTCACCTACGGGCTGCACAACGAGGACCGGGCCGGCAAGAAGGGCACCGAGCCGGAGGGCGTGGCCGTCGCCGAGTACGACGATGTCCGCTACGCGTTCGTCGGGTCGGAGCGGAGCAACTTCGTCGCCGTCTACGACCTGAGCAACCCCACGAAGCCGGTGTTCCGGCAGGTGCTGCCCACCACCAACGGGCCGGAGGGGCTGCTGCCCATCCCGTCCCGCGGGCTGCTCGCCGTCTCCAGCGAGGAGGACGAAGCCTCGGTGGGCGTGCGCGCCTCGGTCTCGCTCTTCCGGCTCGGCCAGGGCACGCCCGGCTTCCCGAGCATCGTCTCCGCCACCGGGGCGGGCGGCGCGCCGATCGGCTGGGGCGCGCTCGGCGCGCTGAGCGCGGTGCCCGGCGAGCCGCACCAGCTCTACAGCGTCACCGACGCGGCGTACGCGCAGACCCGGATCCTGACCGTCGACGCGCAGCGCGCCCCGGCCGTGGTCACCGCCGCGCTGCCCGTACGGGACGCCGCCGGCCAGCCGGTCGGCTACGACGCCGAGGGCATCTTCGCCCGCCCGCAGGGCGGTTTCTGGCTCGCCGTCGAGGGCGCCAAGGGACCGGAGAACAAGCTGATCCGGCTGGACGCCGCCGGGGTGACCCGGCAGGTCGTACCGCTGCCCGCCGAGGTGGCCGCCGGCCTGGGCAAGCAGGGCCTGGAAGGCGTCACGGCCAGCACCGACCGGCACGGCCGGGAGGTCGTCTGGGTGGCCGTGCAGCGCGAGCTGTCCACCGACCCGGCCGGGACCGTCCGGCTGGGCCGGTACGACGTCGCGGCCGGCACCTGGAGCTGGTTCGGCTACCGGCTGAACGGCACCACCGTTCCGGGTGACTGGATCGGCCTCTCCGAGATCACCGTGGTCGGTGACCGGCTCGCCGTGATCGAGCGGGACAAGCTGAACGGCCCGGCCGCCGCCCTGAAGCGGGTCTACACCGTGCCGCTGCCCGACGCGGCCGCCGCGCCCGGCACGCTCCCCGTGCTGCCGAAGACCCTCGCCGTCGACGTGCTGCCGGCGCTGCTCGCCACGCACGGCTGGACCCAGGAGAAGCTGGAGGGCCTGACCGTGGCCGGCGACGGCCAGGTGTACGCGATCACCGACAACGACGCGGTTCAGGACGCCACCGGCGAGACGGTGTTCCTGCGGCTCGGCACCAGCCGGCAGGTCTTCGGCCGCCGCTGAGGTGAAGGAGGGGCCCCTTGTTAACACCCGTCTGTTAACAGGGGGCCCCTCCTTACACACCGGGTCAGCGCAGCGGCAGCTCGGGGCCGCCCTCCAGGAGGGGAGCCAGCAGGTCGCCCTGCTTCTCCACCCGCTTCAGCACCTCGGTGGCCGTGTACGGCTTCGTCGACGGCCGCTTGCCGGCCGCGCCCGCCTCGACCTCGTCCCAGGTCAGCGGGGTGGACGCCGAGGGCACGTCCTGGGCGCGCAGCGAGTACGGCGCCACCGTCGTCTTGGCCGCGTTGTTCTGGCTCCAGTCGATGAAGACCTTCCCGGGGCGCAGGTTCTTCGCCATCTTCGAGACGATCTGCTTCGGCTGCTCCTTCTCCAGCTCCTGCGCGATCCGCTTCGCATACGCCGACACGTCGTCGGCATCCTGCGTGCCCGCGATCGGGCAGCAGAGCTGCATGCCCTTCTTCCCCGACGTCTTCGGGTACGACTCGATGCCGTCGGCGGCCAGCCGGTCCCGCATGAGCAGCGCCACCTGGCAGCACTGCCGCAGCGCGGCCGGGGCGCCCGGGTCCAGGTCGACCACCATCATGTCCGGGTGCTCGCCGACCTTCCACTGCGGCGTGTGCAGCTCCAGGGCGGCGAGGTTGGCCAGCCAGACCAGCGTGGGCAGATCGTCGGCCACCACGTAGTCGATGGTCTCCCGCCCCTTGCTCGATCCCGGGGCCGGCAGGTTCTCGGTGCGTACCCAGTCGGGGGTGGCGGCGGGCGCGTTCTTCTCGAAGAACGAGCCGCCGTCGACGCCGTTGGGGTAGCGGATCCGGGTCAGCGCCCGGTCGCGCAGGTGCGGCAGCAGCACCGGGGCGATCCGGGTGTAGTAGTCGATCACCTCGCCCTTGGTGAAGCCGGCCTTCGGGTAGAGCACCTTGTCCAGGTTGGACAGCTCCAGCGCGCGGCCCTCCACGTCCACCTTGAAGCGGTCAGCTGGCATCGTCGACCTCCTCGGCAGGCTTGTCCGGGCGCAGGCGCAGGATCCGAGGGAAGCGCAGCCGGCCGTCCGGCGTGCGCTGGCCGTACTTGACCTCCACCACGACCTGGGGACTTACCCAGATGGCGCCGCGGGCATCCTCGCGGGGCACGTCCCCGCTGAACGGGGATCCGGCGGCGCGCAGCGGTTCCAGCTCGCGCAGCAGCTCACGCTCGATCGCCGCGCCGATCCCGCCGCCCACCCGGCCCCGGTAGACGAGCCGCCCGTCCGGGCCGGGCACCCCGACCAGCAGGCCGCCGATCTTCCGCGCGCCGGGCCGCCAGCCGCCGACCACGAAGTCGCCGGTGACCTCCAGCTTGACCTTCACCCAGTCCGGCGAGCGCACCCCCGGCCGGTAGACCGCGTCGACCCGCTTGGCCATCACCCCCTCCAGGCCGTGCTCGCCGGCCGCCGCGTAGGTGGCCGGCCCGTCGGCGAAGACCGGCGGCACCGCCCACCGGGTGGCCCCGAGCCCCAGGGACTCCAGGGCGGCGCGCCGCTCCCGGTAGGGCCGGCCGGTCAGGTCCGCGCCGCGCAGCCGGAGCACGTCGAAGATCATGTACGTGACGGGGACGGTCGCCGCGAGCCGCGCGGCCTTGACCGCGTTGCGGACGTGCATCCGCTCGGCGAGCGCGGTGAACGAGGGCTGGCCGTCGGTGAACAGCACCACCTCGCCGTCCAGCAGTGCGTCGTCGACCTGCTCGGCCAGGGGGATCAGCTCCGGGTACGCCGTGGTGATCTCGACGCCGGAGCGGGCGTACAGGTGCTGGTGGCCGCGGCTGATGTCGGCGAGCGCGCGGACCCCGTCCCACTTGAACTCGTACGCCCAGCCGTCACCGGCCGGGAGCTGCCCGGTCATCGCGAGCATCGGCTTCAACGGCGCGCCGGGCACCTCATGACTGTAGTTGCGTGCGGAAGCGCGTGCGTCCCGTTCGATCATTTGCGATTCTGGTCAGAACCGGGGAGAGGAGCGCGTCATGCGGGCGATCTGGAAAGGAGCGGTGTCGTTCGGCCTGGTGTCGATCGGAGTGAAGGTCTACTCGGCCACCGAGGAGAAGGACATCCGCTTCCATCAGGTGCACCGCGAGGACGGCGGCCGCATCCGGTACAAGCGCACCTGCTCGGTCTGCGGCGAGGAGGTGACCTACGACGACATCGCCAAGGGCTACGACATCGGCGGCGGCGAGATGGTCATCCTCACCGACGAGGACTTCGCCGAGCTGCCGCTGACCACCTCGCACGCCATCGACGTGCTGGAGTTCGTGCCGGCCGAGCAGGTCGACCCGATCCTCTACAACAAGGCGTACTTCCTGGAGCCCGAGGGCTCGGCCACCAAGCCGTACGTGCTGCTGCGCGACGCGCTCGCCGACTCGGAGCGGGTGGCGATCGTCAAGGTGGCGCTGCGCCAGCGCGAGCAGCTCGCCACCCTGCGGGTCCGCGAGGGCGTGCTGCTGCTCAACACCATGCTGTGGCCGGACGAGGTGCGTCAGCCCGACTTCGGTTTCCTCGACGAGGACCTCAAGGTACGGCCGCCGGAGCTGGCGATGGCCAGTTCGCTGATCGACTCGATGGCCGGCGAGTTCGAGCCGGACGCCTTCACCGACGACTACCGGGCGGCGCTGCAGGAGGTCATCGACGCGAAGGTCGAGGGCCGCGAGGTGGTCCAGCCGGAGGAGGAAGAGGCCGCGCCGGCCGCCGCCGTGGACCTGATGGCCGCCCTGAAGGCGTCGGTCGAGCGGGCCCGGGCGGCCCGGGGCGAGGCCCCGGAGGGCGGGGCGGGCGAGCCGACGCCGATCTCGGCGGCGCGCTCGGCGCAGAAGGCGGCCAAGGCCACGAAGGCGCCGGCGAAGAAGGCGGCCGAGAAGAAGGCCACGGCGAAGAAGGCGCCCACCAAGAAGGCGGCCGAGAAGAAGGCCGAGCCGGCCAAGAAGACCGCCGCCAAGAAGACCCCGGCGAAGAAGGCACCCGCCAAGAAGGCGGCCGAAAAGAAGGCCGCCCCCCGCAAAACCGCCTGACCCGGTTAGGAGGGGCCCCCTCCTCTACCGGAGGCGTTAAGAAGGGGCCCTTCCTTGCACGTCAGCCTCGGCCGAGGCGCTCGGTCGGGGTTATGCGGACGATCACCCGCTCCTCGCCGGGGCGGCGGAACGGGTAGGTGTCCTGCCCCAGGTACTTCTGCGCCATCCGGTCGATGTGCGCGTCCGCCCCCTCGGTGACGAACTCCGCGGTGCCCTTCACCCAGAGGGTGCGGAAGTCGTCCGCCTTGTCCACCACCGACACCGCGACCACCGGGTTGCGGGCGATGTTGACGTACTTCTGCCGGCCCTTGGCCGTGTTGAAGACGATGTGCTCGCCGTCGGTGTCCACCCACACCGGGGTGACGTGCGGGGTGCCGTCGACCTCGATGGTCGCCACGTGGGCGAGCTGCGGTTCGGCGAGCAGGGCCAGGTCTTCTTCGGTGAGGATCGCCATGGTCGAGAACCTACCCCCGCGGGCCGGGTCGTCACCCTTGTTCCCTGCGCGGTCGGCTTGCCGGGATCCACCCGGCCGAGGGAGCACCGCGGGCGTCCGGGCGGGTACCGTGTGCGCTGGCCTCGGCGGCGGCCCGTCGGAGGCGCACCCACCCACCCAGCAGGGAGTCGACGTGAGCGAGCGCGTGGAGAACCGGTCGGCGGGCCAGAGCCCGGGCACCAAGGCGGAGCGGCGACTGGCCGCCCAGCTGGCGGCCAAGAAGGCCGCCGAGGCGAGGCGCCGCCGGCAGTCGATGCTGGGCGCCGCCGCCGGTGTGATCGCCGTCGCGGCCCTGATCGCCGGCATCGTCTGGCTGAACAACGGCGACGACGACAAGGCGGCGAGCACGGCCGCCGCGCCCAGCGCGACCGTCCCGGCCGAGCCCACCGCCGCCCCGGAGCCGCAGCTCCCCGCCGACCTCGACCCGGCGCTGAAGACCAAGCCGACCGTCGAGGCGGGCAAGGGCGAGCTGACCAAGCTCGGCGTCACCACGCTGGTCAAGGGCAAGGGCCCGGCGGTCAAGGCGGGCCAGCAGATCACCACGAACTACGTCGGCGTGTTCTACAAGGACGGCAAGCAGTTCGACTCCTCCTGGGACCGGGGCGAGCCGGCCACCTTCCCGATCGGCGTCGGCCAGGTCATCCCGGGCTGGGATCAGGGTCTCGTGGGCGTGCCGGTGGGCAGCCGGGTGCAGCTCGACCTCCCGGCGGAGCTGGCGTACGGCAAGGACGCCTCGGGCGGGCGTCCGGCCGGGCCGCTGCGCTTCGTCGTGGACGTGCTCGCCGCGCAGTAGCTCACAGAAGGCTTCCGCCCGGTCACCCAGCGGCAGTAGGTTCATGGTCACCGCGGGCGGTCCAGCCGCCCGCGGCGACCCGCCCGACGACGCGGAGGTGCACGTGGCGGCGCTGGACGACACCGGGCTGGCCCGGCTGATGTGGACGCACTTCGAGCCGGTCCACGCGGTGACCTACTTCCACCCCCGGGCCCGCTCGGCGTACGAGGCGGTCGGGTTGCGCGGCTACTGGCGGGGCTACTTCGCGGGGCGGGCCGCCCCGCTCGGGCCGGTCGGCGCGCCGACCGTGGTGGCCGCGTTCTTCAGCTTCGCGCCGTCGATGGTGGCCCGGGCGCTGCCCTCGGTGTGGCGGCTGGCCACCCCGGAGGAGGCGCTGCGCGCCCGGCTCACCGGCGCCGTGCAGGCGCTCGCCGAGTTCACCTACGAGCTGCCCGAGTCGCACCTGGTCGAGGCGGCCGACCTCCTGGAGGAGGCGGCCGGGCGGGTGGAGACGGCGGGCCGAATGCTCGGCGCGGTCAACGCGGCGCTGCCCCGGGGCGAGTACCCGCTGGCCCGGCTCTGGCAGGCCGCCACCACGCTGCGCGAGCACCGGGGCGACGGGCACGTGGCGGCGTTGGTCGGCACCGGCCTGGCGCCGGTGGAGGTGGTGGCCTGGCGGTGCCGGGTCGACCAGTCCCGCGAGTTCCACCAGCCGGCCCGGGGCTGGACCGACGAGGAGTGGGCCGCCGCCGAGGAGCGGCTGGTCGAGGCGGGCTGGCTGACGGCTGACCGGGGGCCGACCGAGCACGGCACCGCGACCTTCCGGGCCGTCGAGGAGGCCACCGACCGGGCGGCCCTGGGGCCGTGGCGGGCGTTGGGCGCGGAGCGGACCGCCCGGCTGCGCGAGCTGCTCGAACCGATCGCCACCCGGTGCCGCACGATCATTCCGCCGCAGGCCCCGATCGGCCTGCCGGCGCAGCGCAGCGTCCGCACGGACGCGACGAGCCCCGCCCGCTGAGCGAGGGCGGCGTAGCCTTCCGGGCATGTGGATCGTGGAACTTGCGTTCACCGAGGCTCCGGAGCGGCTCGCCGCCCGCCCCGCCCACCGCGCGCTCCTCACCGAGCTGCACGGGAAGGGCATCGTCCGGATGGCCGGCCCGCTGGCCGGCGACTCCGGCGCCGTGCTGGTCTTCGACGTGCAGGACCGGCCGGAGCTGGACCGCCTGCTCGCGGCCGACGCCTACTTCACCACCCCCGGTGTGGAGGTCACCCGGGTCCGGGAGTGGGCGCCGTTCCTGACCTGACGCCGGGCGTCCGGCAGGATGGGTACGTGATGGACGCGGTGCTCTTCGACCTGGACGGCGTGATCGTGGACTCCGAGCCCGTCTGGGAGGAGGTCCGGCGGGCGTACGTGGCCGAGCACGGGGGCACCTGGCAGCCGGACACCCAGCGCCGGCTCATGGGGATGAGCACCGGCGAGTGGGCCGCGTACCTCAGCGGTGAGCTGGGCGTCGACCGCACCGCCGAGCAGGTCGCCGCCGAGGTGGTGGCGGAGATGACCCGGCGGTACGCGCAGCGCGTACCCCTGATCGACGACGCCGACGCGGTGGTGCGGCGCACGGCCGCGCGGTGGCCGCTCGGGCTGGCCAGTTCCTCCCCCACCCGGCTGATCGCGGCGGCGCTGGACGCGACCGGCCTGACCGGCGCGTTCGGCGCGACCCTGTCGACCGAGGAGACCGCTCGGGGCAAGCCCGCGCCGGACGTGTGGCTGGCGGTGGCGGCGCGGCTCGGCGTCGACCCGTCCCGGTGCGTGGCGGTGGAGGACTCCTCGAACGGGGTCCGCTCGGCGGCCGCCGCCGGCTGCCGGGTGGTGGCCGTGCCGCACGGCTCCTACCCTCTCGATCCGGATGCCGAGGCCCTGGCGGCGGTGCTGCTGCCCTCGATCGACGCGCTGACCCCCGAGGTGGTGGAACGCGCGGCTTGCACCTGACGCGACGTCAGGTCATAGCGTCGCCCAGGTCGCCGCAGGGCGCGGTGACGCGAGAGGGAGTGGGACGTGGCGTCCACCTGGCGGATCGGTGAGCTGTGCCGGCGTACCGGGCTGACGGTCCGGACCCTGCACCACTGGGACCACGTGGGGCTGCTGCGGCCGTCCGGCCGGACCTCGTCCGGGCACCGGCTCTACGACGAGCGGGACGTGGGCCGGCTGTACCGGATCGTCGCGCTGCGCGAGCTGGGCCTGCCGCTGGAGACCATCGGCACGCTGCTGGACGGCGGCGGGGGCGGCGGGCCGGAGCTGGCCGAGCTGCTCGGCGAGCACCTGGCCCATGTGGAACGGCAGCTCGCCGCGCTGGGCGGGCTGCGGGACCGGCTGGGCGCGCTGGTGCCGGCCGTCCGCGCCGCCGGGGACGCCCCGTCCGTAGACCTGCTCGCACTGATCGAGGAGGTGACCAGGGTGGACGACACCGTGCGGAACTACTTCAGCGAGGAGCAGCTGGCCGCGTTGGCGCAGCGCCGGGAGCGGCTCGGCGAGGACGCGATCCGCGGCGTGGAGGCGGAGTGGCCCGAGCTGATCGCCCGGGTCCGTGCCGAGCTGGACGCCGGGACGGACCCGGCGGACCCGCGGGTGCGGGCGCTGGCGGCGCGCTGGATGGAGCTGCTGGAAGCGTTCCACGGCGGGGACCCGGGGCTGCGCGACTCGCTCTACCGGATGCAGGCGGAGAACAGCGCGGAGATCGCCCAGCAGCACGGCGGCCCCACCCCCGAGCTGATCGAGTACGTGAAGCGCGCGGCGGCCGCCGGCTGACGGGAACGCCATGGGGTGTCAGCGGCGAGGGGTGGCACCCATGGCGTTCCACCAACAGGGCCGTTGTCCGCCGACCGCCCGGTTGTACGGTTTCCGGGGCGCTCCCGATCGGAATGATCGCGAGGCGTCCGGGTAGCGCAGCCGGCAGGACGGCGGAGGGACGGCGATGAGGGCGATCGTGTACGAGAGCAACGGGGACCCCTCGGTGCTCCAGGTGGTGGACCGGCCGGTGCCCGAGCCGGGCCCCGGCGAGGTGCTGGTGCGGATGGCGGTGGCCGGGGTGAACCCGACCGACTGGAAGGCCCGCCGCGCCTGGCCGCTGCCGCAGGGCTGGCAGATACCGGGGCAGGACGGCGCCGGGGTGATCGAGGCGGTCGGTGAGGGCGTCGACCAGATCCTCGTGGGCGAGCGGGTGTGGCTCTGGGAGGCGGCCTGGCAGCGGCCCTGGGGCACCGCGAGCGAGTACACGGTGGTGCCGGTCCGGCACGCCGTGAGCCTCGGCTCGGCCTCGTTCGACCTGGGTGCGGCGCTGGGCATCCCGTTCATGACCGCGCACCGCTGCCTGACGGCCGGCGAGTTCATGCCGGACAAGCTGCACGCCGGCGCGTTGAGCGACCACGTGGTGCTGGTGCAGGGCGGGGCGGGCGCGGTCGGGAACGCGGCGATCCAGCTGGCCCGCTGGGCCGACGCGTGCGTGATCGCCACGGTGAGCAGCCCGGAGAAGGCGCAGCTCGCCGCGGCGGCCGGGGCCAGCTTCGTCATCAACTACCGCGAGCAGGACGTGGTCGAGGAGGTCCGCAAGATCGCGCCCGACGGGGTGCACACGATCGTCGAGGTGTCGGCCGCCCGCAACGCGGCCGCCGACGTGCAGGTGCTGCGCACCGGGGGCGCGGTCTGCGTCTACGCGGACGACGGCGGCGAGCAGGTGACCCTGCCGATCCGGCCGCTCATGATGCCGAACGCCCGGTGGCAGTTCGTGCTGATCTACACGGCGCCGAAGGCGGCCAAGGCGCAGGCGGTGACGGACATCGCGGCGGCGGTGGCCCAGGGCGCGGTGCGGGTGGGCCAGGAGGCCGGCCTGCCGCTGCACCACCACACGCTGGACGCGGCCCGGGCGGCCCACGAGGCGGTGGAGAACTCGGTGGTCGGCAAGGTTCTCATCACGACCAGCGACACCTGAGAACGCGAAACGTATTTCGCCATCATCGGGACAGAGGCGAACAAGTTTCGCGAGAATGACATTGCGGGTCGCCCCGCATGGACGGGCGGCCCCGGCGCGGTGCGAACGCCGGGGCCGCCCTCTGGGGAGGAATGCTCCTACCCGTGCTGGCGACGGTACGCCGGAAAGTGTTACGGCGCGGTCAGTTCACGCACGTCCAGACCACCGTCCCCGTACCGGGAACGCACCACCTTCTTGTCGAACTTGCCCACGCTCGTCTTCGGCACCGAATCGATGAACGCCCACCGCTCCGGCAGCTGCCAGCGCGCCACCGACTTCGCCAGGAACTCCCGCAACTCCTCGGCGGTGGCCGAGGCGCCCTCCCGGACCACCACGGTCGCGAGGGGCCGCTCGTCCCAGCGCTCGTCCGGCACACCCACCACGCACGCCTCCAGCACCGCCGGGTGCGCCATCAGCGCGTTCTCCAGCTCGACCGAGGAAATCCACTCCCCGCCCGACTTGATCACGTCCTTGGCGCGGTCGGTGAGGGTGATGTAGCCGTCCGGCGAGAGCGTGCCGACGTCCCCGGTCCGCAGCCAGCCGTCGCGGAACTTCTCCTCGTCCGGGGTCTCGTCGCCCACGTACCGGGCGGTCACCCACGGCCCGCGGACCTCCAGCTCGCCCACGGACGTGCCGTCGGCGGGCAGCGGCTCGCCGAGCGGGCCGACGATGCGCGCGGCCACGCCGGCCGGCACCCGGCCCTGCGTGTAGCGGTAGCGCCACGCCTCCTCGCCGGTCGCGCCGGCCGGCGGCCGGGAGACCGAGCCCAGCGGCGACATCTCGGTCATGCCCCAGGCGTGGATGACCTCGATCCCGTGCCGCTCCTGGAAGGCGTGCATGAGCGACGGCGGGCAGGCCGAGCCGCCGACGATCACCTCCGTCAGCGAGGAGGTGTCCACGTCGTGGCTGTCCAGGTAGGCCAGCAGGTCGGTCCAGATGGTCGGTACCGCGCCGGCCAGGGTGGGGCGTTCGGCGGCGATCATGGCGGCGATCGGCTCGGCCTGGAGGAACCGGTCCGGCATGATCAGCGACGCGCCGGAGAGGAACGCCGCGAAGGGCAGGCCCCAGGACATCGCGTGGAACATCGGGACGATGGCCAGCTCGCGGTCCTTCGGGCCGAGGCCGAAGCCCTCCGGCATGCAGACCTGGAGCGAGTGCAGGTAGATCGAGCGGTGCGAGTAGGCGACCCCCTTGGGGTTGCCGGTGGTCCCGGAGGTGTAGCAGAGCGCGGCGGCGTCGCGCTCGTCCACCTCGGGCCAGTCGTAGGTGTCCGGCCGGTCGGCCAGCAGGGCGTCCCAGTGGTGGACGGCGATCCGGTCGCCGGCCGCGGCCACCAGCGGGGCCGGGTCGCCGCCGCCGACCACCACGACGTGCCGCACCGTGGTCATCTCGCCGATCACCCGGGCCAGCAGCGGGATGAGCGTGGTGTCGACCAGCACCACCCGGTCCTCGGCGTGGTTGGCGATGTAGGCGACCTGGTCCGGGAAGAGCCGGATGTTGAGGGTGTGCAGCACCGCGCCCATGCTCGGCACGGCGAAGTAGGCCACCAGGTGCTCATTGTTGTTCCACATGAAGGTGGCGACCCGCTCGTCGCCGGTCACCCCGCACTCGTCGCGCAGCGCGTGGGCCAGCCGGGCGGCCGTCCTGCCGACCTCGGCGTACGTCATCCGGCGGGGCTCGGCGCCGGTCCAGGTGACGACCTCCGCCGTGCCGTGCACGGTGGTGCCGTGTTCGAGGATCCGGGCGACCTGCAGGGGGGCGTCCATCATCGTGCTACGCATGGGTAACAAGGTAGTGTCGCCGGTCACATCAGCGGAACCCCCGGAACGGCCGAGCCGGTCGGGGAAGGTGCGTAGATTGTCCGGGTGAGCATCTCGTGGGCCGACTCGTACGTGGGGCAGCTCCGGGCCCTGGCCGGTGACCGCACCCTGATGTTCGTCGGCGCCCGCGCCGTGGTGCGCGACAACGCCGCCCGGGTGCTGCTGATCCGCCGCTCGGACAACGGCCAGTGGGCGCTGCCGGCCGGCGCCATGGAGCTGGGCGAGTCGATCGCCGACTGCGCCGTCCGGGAGGTCCGCGAGGAGACCGGCCTGCGCGCCCTAAGGGTGTGCGCGTTCGCCCTCTACACCGGCCCCGACTTCACCAGCACCAACATGTACGGGCACACCTACCAGGTCTTCACCACGGCGTTCCGGGTCGAGGAGTGGGACGGCGAGCTGGCCCGGATGACCGACGAGACGACCGACGCGGGCTTCTTCCCCCCGCAGGAGCTGCCCACCCCGCTCTCCGGCAGCGTCGTCGAGACCCTCGCCGACCTGGACGTCTTCGAGCAGACGAACCGCCTCATCCTCAAGTGACGGCGCGGGGCGCCCGTCGGGGGCCGTCCCGGCCGGACCGGTCCGGGCGCCGGTCCGTTCCGCGCCGATCCCCGCCACCACCACGAAGGCGATGCCGGCCACCGCGCCGAGGCCGGGCACCTGACCCAGCGCGACCAGGCCGACCACCAGGGCGATGGCGGGCTCCAGGCTCATCAGCGTGCCGAACGCGGCGGTGGTGAGCCGGCGCAGCGCCAGCAGCTCCAGCACGAACGGGACGACGGGCAGCAGCACGGCCAGCCCCAGGCCGGCCAGGAGCACCGGCCAGGTCAGGTCGCCGAACACCGACGGGCCGACCACCACGGTGGCGATCAGGGCGGCCACCGGCATGGAGACCGCCAGGCCGCGGATGCCCGAGACCTCGTCGCCCACCCGCTGGGTGAGCAGGATGTACGCGGCCCAGCAGGCCCCCGCCCCCAGCGCGTACGCCACCCCGACCGGGTCCGCGCCGCCGTGCCACGGCTCGGTGAGCAGCAGCACCCCGACCGCCGCGAGCGCCGGCCAGAGCTTGGCGCCGCCCCGACCCCGCGCCACGGCCACGCCCAGCGGCCCGAGGAACTCCAGGGCGCTGGCCGTGCCCAGCGGCAGCCGGGCCACCGCCGCCATGAACAGCATGGTGACGCCGGCGGTCACCACACCGAGCGCCACGCAGGCCCACAGGGCGGAGCGGGTGAACGCCGACGGGCGGGGCCGGACCACGACCGCCAGCAGCACCCCGGCCCAGGCCAGCCGCAGCCAGGCGGCGCCCTCCGGACCGACCCGGTCGAAGAGCCCCACCGAGGCGGCCAGCCCGAGCTGGACGCAGGTCATGGAGGCGACGGCCATGGCGGTGCCGGCGCGGGCCGGAGTCGCGGTGCTCATGCCGTTCAGTAGAACCGGTCCGAACCGCTCACGTCCACGTGCCATTCCTGGACGAACCATTCGGCAATCGTGAACAATCTGCGGCATGGACCTGCGTCGCCTGCGCCTGCTGCGGGAACTGGCCCGGCTCGGCTCGATGCGCCAGGTCGCCGACGAGCTGCACGTCACCACGTCGACGGTGTCGCAGCAGCTCGCCGTGCTGGCCCGGGAGGTGGGCACCGAGCTGGTCGAGCCGCACGGCCGCCGCGTCCGGCTCACCCCGGCCGGGCGCCGGCTGGCCGCACACGCCGTGACGATCCTCGCCGCGGTCGACGCGGCCCGGCTCGACCTGGACCCGCGGGCCGAGCCCGCCGGCACCGTCCGCGTCGCCGGCTTCGCCACCGCCGTCCGGCGCTCGCTGCTGCCGCTCACCGCCCGGCTCGCGGCGGACCACCCGGGGGTACGCCTCCGCATCCACGAGCACGAGCCGGCCGAGGCGTACGCGGCGCTCGCGGCCGACGACGTCGACCTCGCGCTGACCTACGACTACAACCTGGCCCCGCTCTCGCCGGACCCGGCGCTGGACGCCACGCCGCTGTGGTCGGCGGCCTGGCACCTCGGGGTGCCGGCCGGCGCGCCCCCCGGTCCGGCGGCCGACGCCCCGGCCGTCTTCGGCCGGTTCCGCGACGCCGACTGGATCGTCAACTCGCGCAACACGGCCGACGAGGTCGTGGTCCGGACCATCGCCTCGATGGCGGGCTTCGAGCCCCGGATCACGCACCGTGCGGACAGCCTCGACCTGGTCCAGGACCTCGTCGTCGCGGGGCTCGGCGTCGGTCTGCTCCCCGGCGACCAGCCCACCGCGCCCGGCGTACGCCTGCTGCCGCTGGCCGGACCGCCGGCCCTGCTGCGCGCCCACGCGGTGACCCGCCGCGGCCGGGCGGCGTGGCCGCCGCTGGCGCTGATCCTCGACCTGCTCACCGCCCCGCCGCGCGACGCCGGGTGACCCACCGCCGCGCCCGCGGGGCCGCCGGTCAGAGCATCGTCTGCGACTTCGACTCCATGTCGGCGGCGGCCTCCTCCTTCGACTCCTTGGTGAGGGGCTTGCCGCCGGGAGCGGCCGCCTGGCCGCCGAGCGGGTCGGCGCCGCCCGTCGAGCCCTGCGGGCCGGCGCCACGCAGCTGCTCGTTCGGCATCAGCAGGGTGACCAGCACCGCGAGGATGGCGATCAGCCCGGTGGTCAGGAAGACGAGGTGCAGCGACTCCACGAACGAGGCCTGGATGGCGGCCCGCACCGGCCCGGGCAGCGCCAGGACGGTCGCCGGGTCGTTGATCGAGACGTTGGCGCCACCGCTCGCCGCCACGGCCGCCCGCTGGTCCGGCGGGAGCTGGGCGATCGCCCCCGGGAGCCGGCCGGCCAGCTCGCTGGTGAGCCGGGAGGACAGCACCGCGCCCAGGATGGCCACGCCGAACGAGCCGCCCAGCGAACGGAAGAACGTCGCCGAGGAGGTGCCCGCGCCCAGGTCGCGCGGGTCGACCGAGTTCTGCACGCCCAGGATCAGCGACTGCATGCACAGGCCCAACCCGACGCCGATCACCACCATGTAGCCGAAGGCCGCCCAGAGCGACGTGGCCACCTGAAGCTGCCGGAACAGCAGCATGCCGACGACCAGCACGGTCGCCCCGGCCACCGGGAACCACTTGTACCGGCCGATCCGGCTCATCGCCCGCCCGGTGATGATCGAGGTGACGATGATGCCGGCCATCATCGGCAGCATGAGCAGGCCGCTGCGGGTCGGCGAGGCGCCCTTGACGATCTGCAGGTAGAGCGGGATGAAGATGATCGACCCGAACATCACCAGACCGAGCACGAAGCCCGCCGAGTTGGCCAGCGCGAAGGTGGGGCTGCGGAACAGCCGCAGCGGCAGGATCGGCTCGCGTACCCGGGCCTCCTGGAGCACGAACAGCACGCCGAGCACCGCCCCGGCCACGAACAGACCGATGATCACCCCGGAGCCCCACGCGTACTCGTTGCCGCCCCAGCTCAACGCGAGCAGCAGGCAGCTCACCCCGGCCACCAGCAGCCCGGCGCCGATCCAGTCGACGGTGTGCTCCCGGCGCTGGAACGGGACCAGCCGCATGACGTGGTAGCAGACCACGATGGCGAGGATGGCCAGCGGCACGTTGATGTAGAAGATCCACCGCCAGTTGGTCTCCGCGAAGTAGCCGCCGACCAGCGGGCCGGCGACCGAGGATATGCCGAAGACCGCGCCGAACAGGCCCTGGTAGCGGCCCCGCTCCCGAGGTGACACCACGTCCGAGATGATGGTGAACGCCAGCGTCAGCAGGCCGCCCGCGCCGATGCCCTGCACACCGCGGGTGATGATCAGCTGGGTCATGTTCTGCGAGAGGCCGGCCAGCAGCGAACCGAGCAGGAACGTGCCGATCGAGAAGAGGAAGACCGGGCGGCGCCCGTACAGGTCGGCCATCTTGCCGTACAGCGGCGTCGAGGCCGTGGAGGCGAGCAGGTACGCGGTGACCACCCACGAGTAGTGGTTGATCCCGCCCAGCTCCCCGACGATGGTGGGCAACGCGGTGCCGACGATGGTCTGGTCGAGCGCCGCCAGCAGCATGCCGGTCATCAGGCCGAGCATCAGCAGGCGGATCTGGCGGGCGTGCAGCACGGGACGAGCGGCCTGGGCTGTCATCCCGCTTCCTTTCCCACCGGGGGCGGATCATGCCCCCGGTGGGAGAAGAAGTCAGTGCTTACCCTCGGCGAACTCCTCGACGATCTTGTCGCAGAAGGCCGGCAGGTCATCCGGCTTGCGGCTGCTCACCAGGCCGTTGTCGGTGACGACCTCCTGGTCGACCCAGTTCGCGCCGGCGTTGGTCAGGTCGGTACGCAGGCTCGGCCAGGAGGTGATCGTGCGGCCGCGCACCACGTCCGCCTCGACCAGCGTCCACGGGCCGTGGCAGATCACGCCGACCGGCTTGCCCGCCTCGAAGAACGACTTCACGAACCGCACCGCGTCCGCGTCGGTCCGCAGGAAGTCCGGGTTCGCCACGCCGCCGGGCAGCACCAGCGCGTCGTACGCCCCCGCGTCCGCCTCCTTGGTCGTCACGTCGACCGGGTACTGCTTGCCGTGGTCGAGGTGGTTGAAGGCCTGGATCGAGCCGGACTCGATCGAGACCAGCTCCACCCGGGCGCCGGCGTTCTCCACCGCCTCGCGGGGCTTGACGTACTCGACCTCCTCGACGCCGTCGGCGGCCAGGAACGCGATCCGCTTGCCCTGCAATGTCACTGCCATGGTGGTTCTCCTCTCCGGGGTGTGTCTGCACCCCTTCCCGGGAGTGACCGGCCGAAACCGGACGCCGTGGGTGGCCCGCACCGCAGGTTTGGCCGGTCCCGCTCGGGGGACCCGAAGGGGCATGGCAGCAGCAGCGGAAGAGCGCCGGCTCGCCACCGTCGTGGCCGGCTGGCAGGGGCGTCCCGTGCTGGTCGTCGGCGACGCCATGCTGGACGAGTGGCGGTTCGCGGAGTCGGAGCGGCTCTGCCGCGAGGCGCCCGCGCCGGTCCTCAGCCTGCGCCGGCGGATCTCCGCCGCCGGCGGGGCGGCGAACACCGCGGTCAACGTGGCCGCGCTCGGCGGCCGGGCCGCCCTGGTCGCCCCGGTCGGCGCCGACGTGGCCGGCGACGAGCTGCACGACTGCCTCGACCGGGCCAGCGTCTGGGACCGCACGGTCAACCAGCCCGGCCGGCCAACGCCGGTGAAGCGGCGGATGCTCGCCGGCAACCAGATCCTGCTCCGCGAGGACTCCGGCGACCCGGACGACGCGTTCGACGACGACGGCGTGGCCCGCCTGCTGACCGCGCTGCACTGCGCCACCGAGGAGCTGCGCGCGGCGGCCGCCGGGCAGCCGCCCACCCTGGTCGTCTGCGACTACGGCCTGGGGGCGCTGCCCTCGGGCGTGCGCGCCTGGCTGGTCGCCAACCGGGACCGGTACGCCACCGTGGCGCTCGACGCGCACGACCTGGCCGACTGGCGCGGGCTCAACCCGACCGTGGTGACCCCGAGCTTCGCCGAGGCGACCCGGCTGCTTGCCCGGGCGGCCGCCGGATTCGGCGGCGGGCACCGGAGCGCCCCGCGCGGCGCGACCGCCGCCGACCTGCACCTGGACCACCTGGCCGACCCGGCCGACGGGCCCTCTGAACTGGTCGTCGGCGCGGCGCCGGGCGGGGCCGGTGAACGGGAGCCGGGCAGCCCGCACCCGACCTCCGGCGCTCCCGCGGCCGAGCACGGCGGCGGGATCGCCGGCCCGACCGGCGAGCCGACGCCCGGCGAGGAACGGGTGGCGCTGACCGGGGACGGGCTCACCGTCACCGGCACCGGCGTGACCGTGAACGCGGCGGCCGGCGCCGGCGTGGACCGGGCCGTGCTGGCCGAGTCCCGCCTGGACGAGCTGCGCGAGCACACCGGCGCCGACGTCGTGGCGGTGACCCTGGACACCGAGGGCGCCGTGGTCGGCGGGGCCGACGGCGAACCCCGGCGCAGCCACAGCACGCCGGTCCCGGCCAGTCACGCCGTGGGTGCCGGGGACGCGTACCTGGCGGCCATGACCCTGGCGCTGGCGGCGGAGGCGAGCCTGCCGACCGCCGCGCAGCTCGCCCAGCTCGCCGCGACCATCACCGTCTCCGACACCGGCACCTGCGTGTGCCGCCGCGAGGACCTGCTCGACGCCCTGGGCACCGGGCCGGAGGAGGTAGGGCGCCCGACCCAGGTGGGCGCCGAGGAGCTGACCGCGATCGTCGCGGAGCACCGCCGGGCCGGCCGGTCGATCGTCTTCACCAACGGCTGTTTCGACGTGCTGCACCCCGGGCACGTCCGCTACCTGACCCAGGCCCGCGCGCTCGGCGACCTGCTGATCGTGGCCGTCAACTCCGACGGCAGCGTACGGCGGCTCAAGGGCCCGGACCGGCCGGTCAACCCGGTCGAGGACCGCACCGCCCTGCTCGCCGCGCTGGAGTGCGTCGACCACGTGGTGGTCTTCGAGGAGGACTCCCCGGCGAAGCTGATCGAGGCGGTCCGCCCGGACGTCTACGTCAAGGGCGGCGACTACCCGCCCGAGATGGTCCCGGAGGCGCCGCTGGTCCGCCGGCTGGGCGGCCAGGTGCGCACCCTCGGGTACGTGCCGGACCGCTCCACCTCGGCGATCATCGACCGGATCCGGTCCCATCCGGTGGTCCCGCCGGTCGGCGAGGGCAGGCCGGCGTGAACCGACCGCTCGACCTCGGCGCGCCCGACGGGTTCCGCCGCCCCCGGCAGCTCGACGTGCTGATCCCCACCCGCAACCGCCCCGCCGAACTGGCCGTCACCCTCTCGGGGCTGGCCGCGCAGGAGGGCGTACCCGACTTCGGGGTGGTGGTGAGCGACCAGTCCGACGGCGACCCCGCGTACGCACACCCGGCGGCGGCCACCATGGTCCGGGCGCTGCGCCACCGGGGTCACCCGGTGCTGCTGACCCGCCGGCTGCCCCGGCGCGGGCTGGCCGAGCACCGGGCCTACCTGCTGGACCGGTCGGCGGCCCGGTACGTGCTCTGCCTCGACGACGACGTCTGGCTGGAGCCCGGCACGCTGTCCCGGCTGGTCACCGCCATCCGCGAGCTGGGTTGCGGGTTCGTCGGCAACGCCGTGCACGGCCTCTCCTACGCCGACGACGTGCGCCCGGAGACGCACGGGCACTACGAAGAGTGGCAGGGCCAGCCGGTGCCCGAGCGGGTCCGCCCCGGCAGCCCGGAGTGGCAGCGGGCGTCCATCCACCCGGCGGCGAACCTGCTGCACGTCACCGAGAAGCTGCGGCTGCCGGCCGGGGCGTGGCGGGCGTACAAGGTCTCCTGGATCGGCGGGTGCGTGCTCTACGACCGGGCCAAGCTCGTCGACGCCGGCGGCTTCGACTTCTGGCGCCGGCTGCCCGAGCAGCACCAGGGCGAGGACGTGGCCGCGCAGCTCGCGGTGCTGGAGCGGCACGGCGGCGCCGGCGTGCTGCCCAGCGGGGCCTACCACCTGGAGTCGCCCACCACGGTGACCGAGCGCGAGGTGGAGGCGTGGGAGGTCGTGGTGGCCGCGTCCGACACCCCGCAGCCGGCCTGAGCCCCTCGTTACTCCGCCAGCAGCTCGCGGGCCGCCTCGACCACCTCGGCCACCGGCACGTCGGCCACGAACGAGTCGCGGTGCGGGCACTCCCCGCCGCCCGGCCGGTGCGGGTAGATGTCCCGTGTGCAGTCGATGCCGCAGACCGGGCAGTGGGTGGTCCACGAGGCGATCGGCCGGTGCCGGACGCGCAGCGGGGTCGCCCCGTTGATCAGGTTGCCGATCCAGTAGATGCCGACCGTCGGTGCGCCCACCGCGGCGGCCAGGTGCAGCGGGCCGGTGTCGTTGGAGACCACCAGCGCGCAGCCGGAGTACGCGGCGGCCAGCCCGCCCAGGCTCAGCGTGCCGACCTGCGGGCGGACCGGCACGCCCGCCGCGGCGACCACCTCGTCCACCGTCTCCCGCTCGGCCGGGGTGCCGGTGACCAGCACCTCGTACCCGTCGCCGGCCAGCGCCCGGGCCACCGCGCCGAAGCGCTCCGGCGGCCAGCGCCGGCGGCTGTCGGTGGCTCCCGGGTGCAGCGCCACCCGGGGCCGGGTGGGCGCGCCGAGCACCTCGCGGGCCTCGGCCCGGTCGGCGTCGGTCACCGCCAGCGCCGGGGTGATCGTCACGGCCGCCGCCCCGACCAGGGCCACCGCCTCCAGATAGCGGATCACCTCGTGCTGGTAGTAGACGTAGCGGATCCAGCGGTCCAGCGGCGGCGCGTCCTCGGCCCGCAGGCCGGCGGTGACCCGCGCGCCCAGCCCGGCGATGACCGGGTTGGAGTTGGCGCCCCCGCCGTGCAGTTGCAGGGCCAGATCGAACTGCTCCTTGCGGGCCGACGCCAGGAAGTCCGCCAGCTCGGCGGGCGCCTCGTCCGGGCCGGGCTCCCGGATGCCGGGCGCCGGCGGGACCACCAGGACCCGGTCCACCGGGCCGGGGCGGTCGCGCCAGAGCTTCGCGTGCCACGGCGCGCCGAGCAGCACGATCTCCGCCGACGGGTACGCGGCGCGCAGCGCCTCCAGCGCCGGCAGCACGAAGATGAAGTCGCCGAGCGCGTTCGCCCGCAGCACGGCGATCCGCTCGACGTCCGGGACGCGCTCGCCGACCGGGCCGAGCACCGACGACGGCTCCAGGTCGCGGTGCGGCGAGCTGGAGTCGTCGGACGACGGCTCCAGGTCGCGGCGCGGCGACAGACGCGCCGAGCTGGAGTCGTCGGACAGGGTGGTCACGCGACCCCTACGGCCGGTCGATCTCGTCGGCCGTGGTGTCCGGGTGGTGCAGCTCCCGGTCGGCGGCCGGGTCGACGAAGCCCCGGCTACCCCCGGAGGTCGCCCTCGGGCCGGTGCGGCCGACCGTGATGGTGCGCGGCGCGGGCCGGGCCGCCCGGGGCAGCCGCACCCGGAGCAGGCCGTGGTCCATCACCGCGTCGATCCCGTCCGGGTCCACCCGGGACGGCAGGTCCACCCGGTATTCGAAGCCCCGGGTGGTGAAGCCGCCCGGGATGCCCTGGTCGGCGTTGACCTCGGCCTCCGACCGCGCCCGCACGCACAGCTCCCGGTCGTCCAGCTCGACGGCCACCTCCTCGGGCGCCACACCGGGCAGCCGGACGACCACCTCCCAGCCGTCACTGACCTCGGTGAGCTCGACGTCCGGGTTGCCGGCGCGGCCACCGACCAGGCGGCTCAGCTCGGCGCGCAGCGACTGCAGCTCACCCATCGGGTCCCAGCCCTGCTGGCGGCCCCGCCAGCCCCGGCCGCCGCCACTCTGTTCCGTCATCGCACGTCTCCGATCCGCTGGGTCGCCGAAGGGGGTCGCAGCGAGCTGGGGGCGTTCAGGTCGTGCTCCGGGTCGACGCCCACACCCAGCCGGTCCACCAGCTCGCCGCCGAGCCAGGCGCTCACGCCGAGGATGGCCACGGCGACCACCTCGATGGCGATCAGCGCGCCGCCGGCGGCCCGGGAGTCGGCGTTGAGCCGGACCGCCCAGACCGCGGCGAAGAGCAGGATCACCGCGACGTTGGCGGCGGCGTGCGTCAGCCCGACCCGCTTGGCGCGGGTGCCGGTGGGCAGGGCGAGCAGGTCGAAGGCGCCGGCCGCCGCGGCCAGCAGGCCGCCGATCAGGCCGACCGTGATGTTCCAGTACGCGACCTCGCCGAGGAAGTCCGGCCCACCCACGGTGTCGATCACATCGAAGATCACCGCGGTCACCAGGAGGCCCACCGGGAACATCACCAGCATCGGGTGCACGGGATGGCCGAGCACCTTCAGTCGGCTCTCCATCTCCGCCTCCATCGCTCGCGGCGCGCTGCGGCTCAGTCCGTACCCCCGGGCTCCGGGGGCAAACCTCGCCGTCGACGCGCTCTCCTAGGCTGACCATGGCGGAAACCTGCCGTTCGCGGGCCGGAACCGCCGTCAAGGTCAACGGACGGGGGAGGCAGACGTGACGACACGGGAGATCACCAGCCCGGAGGAACTGGCGGAACTGCTCGGCGCGCCGACGCAGCGGGCGCGGGACAAGGAGCGCACGGTGCTGCACCAGCGGGACCGGGAGTGGCTGGCCGCCTCGCCGTTCTGCCTGATCGCCACGGCCGGCGCGGACGGCAGCTGCGACGTCTCCCCGAAGGGCGACCCGGCCGGCTTCACCCTGGTGCTGGACGAGACCACCATCGCCATCCCCGAGCGGCCCGGCAACCGGCGGGCCGACGGTTACCGCAACATCCTGGCCAACCCCCACGTCGGGCTCATCTTCCTGATCCCCGGCCGCACCGACACGCTGCGGATCAACGGCCGGGCGCGGCTGGTGACCGACGCGCCGTACTTCGCCGACATGGTGGTCAAGGGACACCGGCCGGTGCTCGCCGTCGAGGTGGCCATCGAGCAGATCTTCTACCACTGCGCGAAGGCGTTCCTCCGCTCCGAACTGTGGCGGCCGGAGACCTGGCAGCCCGACGCGCTGCCCACCCGCGCCCGCCTGGTCAAGGAGGTCGAGGCGTCGACCGAGAACCTCGCCGACCTGGAACGCCACTACGGCCCGGACTACGTCACCACCATCTACGCCTGATCGCGCCCGCCGCCACGGCCCGGCCGGTGGCGGCGGCGATCAGTTCGACGGGGAGAAGCGTGCGGGCACGCCGATGTCCGACAGCGCCCGAGCCAGGTGCGGGGCCGTGGTCCGGACGTAGGCCGCGCCGATGTGCGAACCCCCGCGGTAGATGAGGACGTTGCCGAACGCCACCGGGCACCGGTCGGTGGGGCAGACGGCGTCGAACAGGTCGATCATCTTGACCTGGGGCATCCCGACGACCGCTTTCCGCTGCGTCACGAGGCCCGGGTCCCGGTCGTGGAGCTTGCGGTCGAACGCGCAGGCCGACAGGTGCTTCCGGTTCTTGTCGGCGCACGCCACGATCGCCGGGCCGGGATGGGGGTTGTTGGCGAGGACGACCACCTGCACGCCCGCGGAGTCAAGCGTCTTCCACGAGGACCGCATGCCCGCGACCATCGCGTCGACCGACACCTTGCCCGCGGCGTCGAGGGCGCTCCCCGCTGACTGCGAGGTGACGACGTAGTCGGGACGTTGCTCGGCCAGTCGGCGCAGCAGCGTCCTGTTCCACTCGATGCAGTCGGTGTAGGGCTTGTTGGAACCATCGCCCTTGAGGACCTTTGCGCTGGTGAACGCGCACCCGGCCTTGGCGGTGATCACCAGCTTCCAGTCGTTCTGCGCGGCGAGCACCTGGAACGCCGGCAGCCACTGGTCCATCTTGGAGTCGCCCACCAGGGCGACGGTCGTGGCTCCGTCCGGGTTGCCGTAGGTGCACGACAGGACCTCGGACCCCACGACCTGCTGGAAGCACTTGTCCCGGTTGGTGTCGGGCACATCCATGAATCCCTGCCGGATCTTCAGGGGGTCCGGCGAGATGAAGTCGAACCGCTCGGGGACCGGGCCGATCGGGGCGGTCCCCGGGGCGGTCGACAGCAGCGCCGCGCCAGGCGCGTACTGGCTGCCCCGGCTCGGCGTGGCGGCGGCCGCCCACGCGGCCATCAGGACCAGGGCGAGGCCGGCGCAGATCCCGGCCATCGTGAAGTTGCCACCGAGGCTCAGCGCGAGACGCGGCGACGTCGAGATCGCCCGCGAGTAGCGCAGCGGGTTCTCCACGAGCCGGAAGGTGAGCCAGGCGGGGACCACCGAGGCGAGCGCCACCACCAGGCCGCGCTTCACCGACAGGCCGTCCCAGTACGCGCCGGCCACGATGAGCATCGGCCAGTGCCACAGGTACAGCGAGTAGGACAGGTCACCGACCCAGCGGAACGGGCGCGTGCCGAGCACCAGGACCGGACCGCGGGAACCCGCCGCGACGCCGGCCGCGATCACCGCGGCGGCGCCGACCGTGGGCAGCGCGGCGGCGTACCCGGGCCATGCCGTCCCCTTCGTCACCAGCAGCGCCGCCGCCACGATCGCGGCGAGGCCCAGCCAGCCGAGGAGGACGGCCAGCGCCCGGGGCATGCGCGCGACGCCGGTCGCGGCCAGCGCGATGCCCGCCCCGACCGCCAGCTCCCACAACCGGGTCGTGGAGACGAAGAAGGCCCGCTCCGGGGAGTGCGCCGTCTCGACGATCGACCAGACGAACGACGGCACCGCCAGGACCGCGAGACCGACCCACAGGACGGGCCGCACGTTCGTCCGCCGGAGCCGCCGCGCCGCGAGGAGCGCGAGGATGATCAGCAGGGGCCAGAGCAGGTAGAACTGCTCCTCGACGGCGAGCGACCAGAAGTGCTGGACCGGCGAGGTCGCGGCGTTGTCGGCGGCGAGGTAGTCGACCGCGCGGTCGGCGAACCGCCAGTTCACCACGTAGATCGCCGCGGCGGCGATGTCGCCGCCGATCTCCTGCCACTGACCCCGGGGGACGAACAGCCGGACCGCCACGGCGGTGGCCGCCAGCACCACCGTCGCGGCGGGCAGGATCCTCTTGGCCCGCCGTGCGTAGAACCCGAGCAACGAGATGCGGCCGGTGCGCTCGATCTCCGTCATGAGCTGCCCGGTGATGAGGAAACCGGAGATCACGAAGAAGACGTCGACCCCGACGAAGCCACCCGGGAGGAACGGCAGCCCGGCGTGGTACAGCAGCACGAGCCCGACGGCCACGGCGCGAAGCCCCGCGACATCACCCCGGAAGCGGCTCGAGGAGGGCTCCCTGCGCGGCCCACTCGTGGTTGCCGTTCCCGGCAGGGTGCCCGGGTCCGCCGGGGAGGCGGAAACGACTGGTTTCTCGATGTGGGAGCTTCCCCGGGCGGGAACTGTCGTCAACTCCGGGGAAGTCATCACGATCCTCAAGCTTGGCGGGCTCCGGCTCCGGAACGATAGCGGCTCGTCAGGCGGGTGGGCAATCGTGACCGCCCAGGTCAGCCTTGCCCCCGGGCAGGTCCGGCGGGCCGAGGATTCCAGGACCCGCAGGGCCGCCGAACCGACCGAGTCAGGGGCCGTCGCCGGACTCAACGACACCCTGCTGCTCGTCCACGCCGCACCCGCCGAGCGTTTGGGCCGTCGACTGAGGGTACAGGTCTGCAGACGGCCCACCGCGTCACGAGGCGCTGGAAACCCCCTGGAACCGGGTCGAGGAAGGATGATGTGCGATGCCGACGACGAGCAGCTCGGGCCGCGGCAGCGGCTCGACCGCGACGAACCCGCCGGGCAACCAGACCCCGAACACCCCCGACATCAACGAGAGCGAGATCGCCCGGCTGAAGGTCGACCAGCTCCGCGACCGGCTGCGTCGGCGCGGCGTGACCGGCACCGCCGACATGCGCAAGGACGACCTGGTCGAGGCCCTGGTGAAGAGCATGCGGGACGGCGCCAAGAAGAGCACGTCCGCCGGGGCCGGCGGCTCGTCCCGGGGCTCGTCGTCGGCGAAGAAGAGCACCTCCTCGTCGGCCAACCCGCCGGGCAACCAGACTCCGAACACCCCCGACATCGACGAGAGCGAGATCGCCCGGCTGAAGGTCGACGAGCTGCGCAGCCGGCTCCGCGCCCGGGGCGTCACCGGCACCTCCGACATGCACAAGCCGGACCTGGTCAAGGCCCTGGTGAAGAGCCTGCGTGATGACTCCGGGTCCGGGTCGGGCTCGCGCTCCGGCTCCTCCGGTGGGGGCGTCCGCACGGGCTCGCAGACCTCCAAGTCGATCAAGTACTCCCAGGAGGTCACCTCCGTCGACGACGAGCCGGAGCGGCCCGGCCGCAGCCTGGTCACCACCGACCACGAGGTGATCCGGCAGTGGGCGGAGGCCCGCAAGGGCGTGCCCTGCACGGTGGACGGCACCGAGCACGACGGGCACGCCGGGGTGCTGCGCTTCGACTTCCCGAGCAACGGGCGCGAGGAGCGGCTGCGCGAACTCAGCTGGGAGGAGTGGTTCCGCGCCTTCGACGAGCGGCGGCTCAACTTCATCTACCAGGAGGAACGCTCCGACGGGAGGCAGAGCAACTTCTTCCGGCTGGAGAGCCCGGACCGCGAGGACGGCTGACCCCACAAAACTCCGAAAGGCCCGGGTCGGCGCGTCGACCCGGGCCTTTCGGCTCGATTGGGCCGCGCCACCCGGGGTACGGATTTCGGTGCAGACCACTGAACGACAAGGAGTGCTCATGGCGACGAAGGTCGAGAAGTCCATCGAAGTCGACGTGCCGGTCAGCACCGCGTACAACCAGTGGACCCAGTTCGAGGAGTTCCCCCGGTTCATGGGTGGCGTGCAGGAAGTGCGCCAGCTCGACGACCGGCGGATGCACTGGGTCGCCGAGATCGCCGGCGTGAAGCGCGAGTGGGAAGCCAAAATCCTGGAGCAGGTCCCGGACCGCACGGTCGCCTGGGCCGCCACCAGCGGCGCCACCAACGCCGGCGCCGTCCACTTCCAGCCGCTCGGCACCGACCGCACCCAGGTCCGGCTCTCCCTGGAGTACGAGCCGGAGGGGCTGGTCGAGAAGGCCGGCGACAAGCTGCACCTGGTGGAGAAGCGGGCCGAGGCCGACCTGGAGAAGTTCAAGTCGTACATCGAGGGCCGGGGCGCCGAGACGGGCGCCTGGCGCGGCACCATCGACGAGGGCCGCACCCTCGGCACCCCCGGCGTCGAGCACGCCGTGTCCTCGCGCGGCGACGACGGCAAGGCCGGCGTCTCGGCCACAGCGGTCGCGGCCGGCGCGGTCGCCGCGGGCGCGGCAGCGGCAGCGGCTGCCGCGGCGGCCAAGCACCGCGCGGAGACCGACGAGGAGCCCACCCCGGAACCCGAGACGGAGTACGTGGTGACCGACGTCCCCGCCCAGCGGAGCGCCGCCTTCCCGCCCGACCCGGCGGACCCGCGGCGCGCCCTCTAGACCTTCCACCTCCCTGCCGGAGCGAGCCCGGTGGACCGGCCCCGTGCCGTGTCCGCCGGGCTCGCTTCGTGTGGCGCGTATCGTTGCCGGCCGCGACCGACCTCGGACCACGCCAGCCGGAGATCACCGTTGCCACCCCGGCGGACCGCGGGTGGGTGGTCCGCCGGGTCGCCGAACCTCTGCCGAGCTGGATCATGGACAGCCGGGCTGACCGCGCTCAACGCCAGGTGAACCGGCTGATCTCCCGCTGGAACTCCCGCAGGCTGACGGTGGCCCCCTCGGCCGGCGTCAGCCGCAGCGAATAGGTGACCTCCCCCGCCGCCCACCACACGGTCCACGAGCGCTCCGCCGCGCCGGTGACGACGCCGTCGCGCGCGCCGATCGTGACCGGCGTGCCGCCGGCGGGTCGCCGCACCTCGGCCGTGCGGCCCGCCGTCACGACGAGATGCAAGCCTTCCGGGCCGTTGTAGCCCTGGTACCAGCCCTCGTCGGTGGCGGCCCACTGCCCTGGGTGCGGGCTCCACCGCTGGCCCAGGTCCGGCAGGTCACGTGCGAAGTAGGTCGGCCGCACCTCCCCGGAGGCGCCGTCGCGGAGCACCCGGTCGCCGAGGGGCTCCGGCAGCGACAGCAAGACGGGAACGGCCACGCCGCTCGTGGCGCAGTCGGCCGCACCCAGGACACGGGCCCGCACGGCCACGACCACCTGGGCGCCGTCCTGCCCGGCGACCGCCGCCCGGGGCTGCACGAGTTCCTTGCACTGGGCGCTCGTCCCGGCGTACACGGTCACGGACGTGCCGTCCCGGGCGACCATCGCCGACAGCCACGGCAGGGCCGATGGCGCGTCCGCCAGCGCCGACGGCCGGGGCGCCACCTCATCGGTCGCGCGTTGCTGCCTCACGAAGAAGCTGCCGACGAGCGCCACGCCGATGGCGGCCGCCGCGACCACGAGGGTGATCCACCGGTTACGGGGTGCCCGGCCGGCCGCCGGTGTCTCGCCGCTGACCGTCAGCTCGGGCCGTCCGGACCTGGTTTCCATCAGCCGCCTTCACATCGGGTGCCGGAGCGGATCGTATGCGAGCTTCCGGCTGGTGATCCACCCGCTTCGCGGGATCAAATGCGCAGGTCGTGCAGCGCAGACACGGGTGGGAATCGGGGTCGACGGCCTGCCCCGGCGCTGCCATGATGTGCGCCGTGAAGATCATTTCCGGGCCGGGGCGGACGCCGTCGGGCCAGTCGGCTCCGGCCGCGCTCGGCCGACGTCATGCCCGGGCCGCGGCGACGGCGATCGTCGGCCTGATCGTCCTGGCGGCCGCCCACTCCATGCCGTGGGTGGCGGTACGACCCGGGCAGAGCACCGACGACCTGCTGCTGGGCCGGCCGCCCTCCGGCGAGGTGCGGACGTACGCGTTGACCGACTTCCCCGGCTCCCGGGCGTCCCTGTACGTCGGGTGGGTGCTGCTGCTGGTGATGCTGGTCGCAGCCTGGGTGAGGCCCCGGTGGCGACCCGGCGCGCGGTTGGGCGCCGGGGTGCTGGGCGTGGCGCTGACGCTTTTCGCCTTCCTGTCCGGCGGCGACGCCGTGGACGCCAGCGGCTTCCCCCGGGCCGACCATCCCCAGAGCGAGTTCCTCGCCGGCATCTGGCTCGCGGTGGCCGGGACGCTGTTGCTGGCCGCCGCCGTCCCGACCCTGGCGGCGGCGCCGAAGGCTCCGGTGGAAGCCCGCCCGACCCCGGCCGAACCGGCACCGCTCAGCGAGACCGCCCCAGCCACTCCGCCGGCCCCGGCCTTCGCACCTGGCCCACATCGGACCGCCACCCGCCCTGCGCAGGCTTCCTGGTGGCGGCGTCCCGGGCCGGTGATCGGCGTGGCGGCTGCCGTCGCCGCGGCGGCCATCGTCGGAACGGTGGTCTGGTACGCCGTCCACGCGCGCGCCGGACAGGACCGCGACCTCGGCGCGCTGGTGGTGGCGATTCCCGCCGACTCGACGCCCACCACGCCGGCCGCGGTCGACGATCAGGTCAACATCACCCGAATCCTGCCGCTCGGCGAGGACTTCCGGTCCCTGATGCTCGTCGCGGCGGTGCGCAACACCGTGCAACACGCCGCCGGCGCGGCCTGGACCCGACCGGACTCCGCCTCGGTGACGGTCACCCTGCTCCAGTTCGACTCGGTGTCGGCAGCGGACCAGTTCCAGCAGTCCTACGTCGATCTTCAGCCGCCGGCCGGCGGCCTCGGCAACCTGGTGGAGATCCCCGACGTACCGGGGGCGCTGACCTTCACCGACGAAGACAGGACCGAGGTACGCGGGGTCGCGCGCCGGAACGAGATCATCGTGCTGGTCAGCGTGGGCGGCGGGCCACCGGACGCCGTCACCACCGTCGAGTCCCTGGTCCGGGAGCAGTACGGCCGGCTCTGAACCGCTCCCGACCACCTAGCGGGGGCGCGATGATCATCGTGGCAGCTCGATCGGTTGCGGTGGCGCGTCGTACTCGCCCAGCGCGTAGCGCAACCGGTGGTTCATGTCGTTCAGGGCCTGTCTCAGTTCGTAGTCTCCTGCGCCCTGCGTCAGGTGGCCCGCACGCACGAACCGGGCCCGCACCTTGTCGACGAACTCTCGCGGCAGGATGTCGGCCCAGACGCATCCTTCAAGCTCGGCCAGCAATCCGACGAGCACCGCGGCGTCAGACCGCAGCACCGGGTTGGGGCAGGTCACCTCTTGAGTCACGTCCACCAGCATGCGCCCGGCTGAAGGCTCTAACATCCCAGGTCGTGCGTGGGTTCTTCACGGTGGGAAGTCGAAGGCTTTCGCCGAGGATCTCTGAGGAGGGCTGGGGGTTCGGGGGGAGCCCCGAGGTCTTTACGCCGTCGGCCGACGGCGGGCACCTCTGCCCCGGCTGCGCCGGTCGCCGGCGCCCGGAACGATGCGGCGGCCGCGGAGCAGACAAGGTGGTGGTCGCTCGCGCGGAAGACGGCAGGACCCAGTGCCACCGCTGCCGGGTAGCCAACCACCTCGCGCCCTGTTCGGACCGCGGCCGGACGAGCAGGCCCGCCGCCCGACGCGACACTCTCAATAGGCGAATCAAGATGGGTTGAGGCCACACGCGGCACCGAACTGCAAGGCATTGAGATTCCCATCTCCGCCGACTGGATTCCTGGCCGGCGAGGAGAAACCAACTCTAAGCTTGCCGCCGGCATACCTGCGGCTCGTTCGGGCCGAGGGAAAGCACCAGTACAAGGATTTGCGAATGCGCCAGGATTCTGCTCTGAACAACGGCACTGCTGGCGTCAGCGAAACAACACCGAACGGCGAAGCGCCAACCTCTACCGCGGAGGGCGTCGCGCGCCGATCCGCGGTTGCCGAGGAACAAGAGTTTCTCGACTTGGCCACGGCCCGGCGCGACAGGCTTGCCGACCATCTACAGGCCGAGCTTTCGTCGGACGCCCTGAACGCGTTGGAACGGGCGCGGCGGCGCATGCTCCGCCAGCAGTACGAGGAGCTACGGCGAGCACGGGAAGGGCTGGTCTTCGGCCGCCTCGACGGCCTTGACGGCACCGTGCGACACATCGGCCGTGTCGGTCTCCGTAACGACCGCGAGGACAGTGAGCCGCTCCTGGTGGACTGGCGCGCTCCCGCAGCTCGGCCGTTCTACACCGCGACGGCTGTCGACCCGCAAGGTCAGGCACGGCGGCGTCACATACGCACGACGGGATCGACCGTCGTCGGCGTGGACGACGAGCCACTGGACGGGACCATAACGGCCGAACTCGTCGGTGAAGGCGCTCTACTGGCCGCCCTGGACCAACGGCGAACCGGCCGCATGTCGACGGCGATCTCCACGCTGCAACGCGAACAGGATGACATCATCCGGGCCGAGGCGACCGGCCCGTTGATCGTTCAGGGCGGTCCCGGCACCGGCAAGACCGTCGTTGCCCTGCACCGCGTCGCCTACCTGCTGTTCGCCCACCCGAAGATGGCCGACCAAGCGGTCCTGGTCCTCGGCCCCTCGCCGCGGTTCCTCCGGTACATCGCCCAGGTGCTGCCCGCGCTCGGTGAGACCGCCGTCGTCTCGGCGACCTGCGACACTCTGCTGCCCGAGATCCGCGTGGGCCGCGACGAGAGCCGGCTTCTCGCCGAGATCAAGGGTCGCGCCCTCTGGCAACCCGCGCTCGAAAACTACGTCGCGTCGCTGCTCCCCCGGCCCCGTGAGCTGAAGCTGCGCTGGGAGGGCGAGTTCTACGTCATCCCGGCCGCAACAGTGGCACAGGCACTCGCCTCGGCGGTGCAGGGACGCCCGTACCACCGCGCCCGTGCGGCGTTCGCCGAGCAGCTGCACCACATCCTGGCCGAAGCCGTCGTCGAACAGCGCGAGGCGCTGATGAACGAGATGGAGGAGGGCTTCGAGGACATCCTCGCCCGCGTCGACAGGGGAATGCAGCATGACCACCAGCTCGGCAGGAGGTCCACCGGCAGTGACGTCGACGGATTGCTCTCCGAGGACGAGGTAGAAAGTCTTCGTCATCGTATCGGCGCGAGCGCCACCATCGCCCGGTTCATCGAGGCATGGTGGCCCACTCTCAACGCCGAAACCCTGCTGTGTGGCCTCATGGCCGACCGCACCCTGCTAGCCCGGTTTGCCCCGCAGTTGTCCGTGGAGGAGATCACCGCCGTCCAGGCCGAGCCCGCACTGTGGGCATCGAGCGACATCCCCCTTCTCGACGCCCTCGCCGACCTGCTGGGCGAGGTCGAAGCCCCGCAACCACAGGGCGAGTTCGTCGCCGACCACGCTCGCCGGCAGCGCGACTGGGTGTACGGCCACGTCGTCATCGACGAGGCGCAAGAGCTGTCCGAGATGCAGTGGCAGATGGTCCTACGGCGCTGTCCCAGTCGCTCCATCACCGCGGTCGGCGACATCGACCAGGCGGAGGCAGCACACCGGCACACCAGCTGGGCACAAGCGGTGCAGGCTGTTTTCAGAGACCGCTGGACCGCTGCGGAACTGACCATCTGCTACCGGACCCCGCGTGAGGTTATGGACCTCACCGAACCCGTCTTGAAGAAGGCTGGCAGCCACAATGCGCCGCCACGGGCGGTACGCTCCTCCGGCATCGCCCCCTGGGTGCTCACGATCACGCCTGCCGAGCTTGCCGGCGCCGCCGCCCAAGCCGTGCGGCAGCTGCAGCAACGGTGGCCTGGCGGCACGGTTGGCGTCATCGCCCCCGTCGACCGCATCGCCGAACTCCTCGCCGTGCTGAGCGATGTGCCGGTGCTCACCGCGACCCAGTCCAAGGGACTGGAATGGGATGCGACGCTACTCATCGACCCCCAGGGCATCGCCGCTGAACCGCGCGGCTGGAACGGCCTCTACGTCGCGCTCACCCGATGCACCCAGGAACTCGGACAGCTGGTGCTCACGTAGCAATCGCCACACCACATGGAAAGACCCTGACCCCTTGATCCGTAGCCTCGGCCGGGTCGTCCGGCGTGATCAGTCTCCGGCCCTTGCCTCAGGGACTACGCCTGCCGCCGTCCGAACCCGTCCTCGCCAGTGCGGCGGCGTTACTGCCAACCGCTGCTGTGACACTGATCGGCCAGCCGAGGGAGGCCGCCAACCGGCCCTTGTACGGAGATCCAGCACCGACTTGCAACGCTGGTAGCTCCAAGTCAGGAGTAGAGCATGACGGTGTGGCGACGATTCGAGCGCACCCAGGACGGCGCGACGGAGTACTTCGAGATTCGCCGTGAGGGCATTCGATGCTTTGTCCGCTGGGGTTCGACCAGTCGCCGTCGTGAGTCCACCACCGTCGTCCTGCTGGATGAGGACCACGCCCGACGCCACCTAGACAAAAAGATCAAAGAATGGCTTCGCAAGGGCTTCACGGAGGTTGCGGCACCCGCCGAAGCAGAGGATGAACCTGAGACCCTGGTGGTGCCCACCATCCTCAAGATGCAGACCAAGCCGTGGTTCACCCCCGAGGACTACCTGCCGGTGGGTGGCTTCATCGACGTGGTCTGCCAAGCCATCCTCCCTCCGAATGGCACAGGTGGTTTCTACCGCTACCTGGTGCTGCGCGAGGCAGGACGCAGCGCCATCAGCTTCAACATCAAGCAGACCAGCCATGACCCGGCGAGGGTGGCAGCCTTCCTCGACCTCGTGACCGAGAACCGGGATCTGCCCTTCGACGGCAAGTCGCACCACAAGATTCCCTTGCCGCAGCCCGTTGGTCAGTTCAGCCACGCACTCTTCTGCTCCGCCGCGCTCGGTCGGCCCATGTCTGCGTACCCCGCCATTGCCGCCAGTGTTGCCAGCGCAGCGCCGATCTACGACTGCGAGATCGGCGACGCTGATCCAGAAGTCGTGGTTGATGCCCGCATCCACGGCCACGGTTCATTGAATCGGGTTGACTGGGACCGATCACCGCAGCCAGCCTTTGATGCACGCTTCGATATCTCATCGCGGCGCAGGGAGCGGACCTTCAAGGTCTACACCCTGGGAGATCTACCAGGCATGCTGAGTGACCTGCACAGCGCGACGCCCGACAGCTGGCTGGAAATCAGACGCTTCCGCGGGGATCTCAAACGGCTGGGCCCAGCCGATGTCATGCCCGGCACCGCACGAGAGGCGAACGTTTTCTGCTCGCCCTGAGCGGGTGACAGCCTTGGGTCTCAGGTGGCGTCAGCGTCGACCGGTGGTCTTGGTTGTACGACCGGCGGTACGGCGCACGGGTCAGGAGCTGAGCCTCGGATTCGTGTCGATGGGCAAGGACGCGCAGGACAATGTGCGCGTAAGTGAGGTGTCGCCCGGCATCGTGACCACCGACGGTGGCGCGCCCCCATGGGTAGCCGTGGAAAGGACCGTGCATGTCGACCGAACCGGAGCCAGGGCTCGCACCCGAGCACATGGGACCTCGATATACCGAGGATGACCCGATCATGATCACGGTCGACGGCCAGGACTTTCGCGTCCGTGAGCGTGCCGAGAGGCCCGTCGCTTACGACTTCGACTGGCTCAGCGGGCCGCACGACTACGGCTTCACCAGTTCCGGCTCGGCAATGACCCTGCCTGAGATGGAGGAGGCTGTCCGCAACTTCCTCCGTGACATCGACCCCGCTACCGGGTACCTGCAGGAGTAGCAGCGGGGCCCAAGGGTGACGGGGTCACCAGGAAGAGCAAGCATGCGACGCCACCCGTCGACCTCTTGCGGCTAGATACGGACTGCTCGGTCAAGGGCCCGCTGACGGCTACCCCTTCACCGGCAGGTAGTCCCATTCCGCGTAGTGGATGATGGCCGCCGCACGCCTCCGCCGGGCTTGGTGTTCGGCCACCGCGCCACGCCGACCAGACCTCAAGCACCTCACGCGCCAGGCTGACTCATACCGCCAATTTCGAAGGACGAAGGTCACAGCCGGGAAGCATGTGGTGGACCAGGTCCGCGCATGAACGCATGACCGTTCGTGCCCCCCGATGACCGCCCGGTGCACCGGCTGCTGGCACGTGGATGGCACGGGCAGCGCGATGCACGTGCGCGTTGTAGCGTGCGCTGCCATGACCTTGACGCCGGTGCACGTCTCCACGCGGAGGCCTCTGTGATGCGCCGTCGGCGGCTCCTGGCCGCCACGCTAGCTGTCGCACTGTGTGCCGGGTATCTGGCGGCCACCCTCGGCCATCGCCTCGATCACGGCAGCTCGTGGTGGCACGGAGCTGATGCGGAGTCCCGCACGGAAGGGCCGAGGACGGAGGTGCGGTTCACGTTCAATCCCGGAGGGCAGATCACGTTCGGCGCGTCCATCCGCAATCCCGGTCCTTGGCCGGTCACGATCACCGACATCGCGGTCGATGACGGTCCTGTCGATCAGCACGTGTTCAAGGTCGCGCGCTTGGCAGCAAACCATGCCGTCGATGAGGCCACTGCCGTCGCGTTCGACCCGGCCACGGCGGCGCCCTTGCGGTCGATCAGGGTGGGAGCGGGCAGGGATCTGCCGGTCCTCATAACGATCACGATTCCGGACGTGGAGCAGGCTCCCGGAGCCGGGCTCTTCTTCGATGACCTCGCGGTCGACTTCGAAGTTCTCGGCCTGCCTCGCCACCAGCGGGTCCAGATGGGGTTCCGCCTGTTCGTCCACTCTCCAACCGGCTATGTTCCCGCCGAAGGGCGGCCTGGGGATTAGAAAAACATCGCGGTGCCTGATCGGGCGGCTTCGCTCCTGGTCAGCCCGTCCGTCGTTGTCGGGCAGCGTCGGCCTCGGCGGGCGGGCTTGGTTGTACGAATGGCTGTACAGCCGTCCGTACACGCGGTCGGCGTTGGCGTACTCGTCTCGCTCGCGGAGCCGCCTCAGCGCCTAACGACCTCGTGCGTGATGGGCGTGGAGGGTGAAGTCCTGATCAGGATGCAGCTGACCCGCAACGCGCTCCTGAGCGCCGACTCGCGTCAAGGGGTTCAGGACCGCGAAGCCGGTCTGCCCAACCAGCTTGGCGACAATCTGCGCACTCGGGCTGAGTAGGTTGGCTGCGCAGTCAGGCGTGGCGGTCGCGAGGCGGAATGTTGTGCTGAATGGCCTATGCGTGGCTCCCGACGGTGACCGTGCCGATGGTCAACCGCGGTTCTCCTTCCAGGATCTCGCCGATGCGCTCCGCTTGGTCGTCGAGTTCCCGACGTTGGGAGGGGGTGAGCGGGGTCAACGGCTCGACGGTGATTCGTCAGGGCCCGGCCAGCAGCGCCCGAAGCGGGTGAGTAACACGATGCGAGCGCGCCTGCTCCGCGCGGCGGGCGTTGGCGCCACTGGCGCCCTTCCCCGACGGCCCCGTAGCGCGGGGGATAGAGCACCGCTCTCCGCCACCGAGGACGGCCATACCGATACGTGCCCCAGCCGCAGTGCACGCGGCCAGCCGCCTCATCGCGTCCATCGCCGGTCCGTTGTCGCTGTCGCCACCGCGCCCCGACGCGCGGGTTCCCGCCGACGGTCGGGGCAGGCGTGCGCCCGGATCCGGTACCGCGGTCGTGCGGGCGCGTCGGCTCTCTTGACCGCCAACTTCCTGCTTTACTACGGTACTAGTAAAGCAGGAAGGGCTACCGTGTTCGTCTTCCGGCTCGACACCCACTCCGGCGTGCCGCCGTACCTGCAACTCGTCCAGCAGGTCCGCCAGGCGGTGCTGCTGGGCTTTCTCCAACCCGGTGACCGCCTCCCGCTCATCCGGGAGGTGGTCGAGGACCTGGCGATCAATCCGAACACCGTCGCCAAGGCGTACCGGCAGATGGAGCAGGAGAACCTGGTCACCGGCCGGCCCGGCCAGGGCACGTTCGTCAATGAACAGCAGTCGGCCGCGATGTCGGCATCGACGTACACGTCGCTGCGCCGCGGCCTGGCGACCTGGTTGCGCCGCGCCTACGCGGCCGGCCTCGACGAGCAGGCGGTCAACGCGCTCTTTACTTCCGTCCACCAGCAGACGAGGAATGAGGACGTGGCGTGACAGGGAACGAGTTCGCGCTGCGCACCGACGGTGTGGGCAAGCGGTACCGGAGGGGCTGGGCGCTGCGCGACTGCACCCTGGCCCTGCCGGCGGGCGGCGTGATCGCCCTCGTCGGGCCGAACGGCGCGGGAAAGACCACGCTGCTGCGCCTGGTCGTCGGGTTGCTGGCACCGAGCACCGGCACGGTGGAGGTCCTCGGCCACGACGTCACCGCCAGCACCCCGCAAACTCTGTCCCGGGTCGGGTTCCTGGCCCAGGACCACCCGCTGTACAAGCGCTTCACCGTCGCCGAGATGCTCCGCTTCGGCCGGGCCTGCAACCTGCGGTTCGACCAGGGGCTGGCCGAGCGCCGCCTGGCGAAGCTGGGCATCCCGCTCGACCGCAGGGCCGGTACGCTCTCCGGCGGTCAGCAGGCCCAGGTCGCGCTGGCTCTGGCCCTGGCGAAGCGGCCGGACCTGCTTGTCCTCGACGAGCCGGTGGCCAGCCTCGACCCGCTGGCCCGGCACGAGTTCCTGCAGGTCCTCATGGGCGCGGTGGCCGAAGGCGGGGTGACCGTCCTGTTCTCCTCCCACGTCGTGCACGAGCTGGAGCGCGTCTGCGACCACCTGGTCGTGCTCAACCACGGCCGGGTCACGCTCACCGGTGACATCGACACCCTCCTCGCCGAGCACCGGCTGCTCGTCGGCCCGCGCACGGCCACCGACCTCGACCGGGCCGGCGCCGTCGTGGAGGCCGTCCACAGCGACCGGCACACGACCCTGCTGGTACGCGACGGCGCGATCCCGGCCGCGCCTGGGTGGCAGGCCCAGCCGGTCGCGCTGGAGGACCTGGTGCTGGCGTACCTGCGCCGGCCGTCCGAGCCGAGCGCCGCGGTCACGTCGGGGGTGGCGGCATGACGTGGTTGATCTGGCGCCAGCACCGGACCGAGGTCTGCGTCCTGGGTTTGCTTGTCGGCATGTTCGGCATTGCCCTGCTCGTGCTCGGGACGCAGGCCCACGACCTGTTCCCCGGCGGTCCCGCCCGGTGTGCGGGAGAGGCCGGTATCAACGAGGCCTGCGCGGCCTCCTTCCGCCGGCTCGACGAAGAGTACGGGTACGTCGAGAACCTCCTGGCGGGCTTCTATCTGGTCCCCGTCGTCATCGGTGCGTTCCTCGGTGCGCCGCTGCTCGCGCGCGAACTGGAGGACGGCACCTGGCAGCTCGCCTGGACGCAGGCCGTGCCGCGGATGCGCTGGCTGGCGGCCAAGCTCGCGGCACTCGCCGGCGTCACCGTCACGCTCACCGGGATGTTCACCGCGGTGCTCACCTGGTTCCGTCAGCCATTCGACGCGTGGGAAGGACGGTTCCAGTACGACGCCTTCGACCTGGAGGGACTTGTTCCGGTGGCGTACGCGCTGTTCGCATTCGGCGTCGCCACCGCCGCGGGGGCGATCCTGCGGCGCAGCCTGCCCGCGTTCGGCGTCGCGTTCGGGGCGTTCCTCGCCGCCCGGATGTCGGTGGCACTGTTGGCCCGTCCCGCGTACGCCACGCCGCTCACCACCATGGAGCCGGTCCCCGTCGGCGGCTCGAAGGACCAGGCGGGGCACGGGTCCGTGCCCAGCTTCGCTGACTGGATGATCGACCACGGCTACGCAGACGCCACCGGGCGCAGGCTGAGCTGGACCGAGTACTACGAGCTGGAGGGCGCCGCCAACCGGGCCGGCACCAACCTCAACCAGTTCCTGCACGCGAGGGGCATCCAGCAGTTCGGGGTCTACCACCCGGCCGACCGGTTCTGGACGTTCCAGCTCATCGAGGCGGCCCTGTTCATCGCCGTCGCGGCGGTCCTGATCAGTGTGGTGGTGTGGCGGGTACGGCGCCGTGTGATCTAGTGCCCTGACCACAAACGTTCACGGTGTTGGTTGACACGCTGTTCGGCTTGTCGGCCGGGCGGCGTGTCGACGTTCACGCTAGGTTGGCTGCTCGCTTGGCTGCTCGGCCTCAAAACGGCAAGCAAAAGGCCCAGGTCATGGTCGGCGATCAAGCCGGTGACCTGGGCCCTTCTATGGAGCCGTCTGACGGAATCGAACCGTCGACCTACGCATTACGAGATCAAGTTGCCCACGGCGGTCTACCTGCCCTAATCCCACCTGGCCTGCGGAAATCCCTCTCGGCATCTCTCGGTGTCGGTGGTCGCGGTCCGGCCTCTTGAGGACTAAATGAGGACTGATGCAGTGCGGTGCCGCCATCTGATCCGTAGATTCCCAAGACCATGCCCAGCCGTCCGGTGCCGTCCGCCTGGTCCTGGTCCTCAAGCGCTCGGCAACGCGATCGGTCCCGTCCCGTCCGATCCCGTCCGCCCCGGTGGCTCCCATCCTTTGCTCCCACGTCGACTAGCCCGCCCCGCGGATCCTCCTCGGCGACCTCGGCGTCGCCGTCGCGCCAGGGCCGCAGCAGCCTGTCTCAAAGTCCGGCTCATTTGATCTTGTGGCAAGATCGCGGGATGCTACGACTAACCGACTTCATCATCGATTGCCCGGACACGATGAAGCTGGCAGCCTTCTACTCTGGGGTGATGGGGCTCCCGGTCAAGGAGGGCAGTAACGAGAACTGGGCCGGTATCCAGTTCGGCGAGATCGAACTGGCCTTCATCCAGGTGGAGGACTACCGCGCCCCGCAGTGGCCCGACAGCGAGCACCCCAAGCAGTTCCACCTCGACTTCGAAGTCGACGACATCGAGGCCGAACAGCGCCGCGTCCTGGCCCTCGACGCGACCCTGCAGCAGGACTGCATCGGCCCCGACGGCTACGGCTTCCGCGTCTACGCCGACCCCATTGGCCACCCCTTCTGCCTCTGCCGTAACAAGGGTGTCATTTGGACCGATCAGGGCCCCATCTGGCCCAAGCGCGACTAGTAGTGCCTCTGGCCTGCGTGGCTTGTCTGCTGCTGCCGCCCGCCGGCAACCCTGGGCAGCTGGCTTGGCTGTACGAATGGTTGTACAGCCAAGCCAGATCATCCGGAAGTCCTCGGAACGTCATAGGGATGACGCGGAGAAGGCGGCCGACTACCGTCCCCAACGGGGCGTTGAGCCCGACATGACTTGGGGTGATGTTCAGTTCGTCCGCACCCTGATCACGTATGCCATCAGTCGCTCGGCTGCTCGCAGCGCGCTGGCTACCGTCTTCTTCTTGACCGTCGGCGTCGTTCTGAGCACTGCTGCCAGCCTCGTCACCACCGATCCACAGCCTTGATGAGCGGTGGAGGCGCTACCTAGCGGTTTGAGCGGATCTCCTCGTCGGGCAGTCGCCAGACCGTCCAGCCTCCCCGGACGGGGACAAGGTGGAGCGCCCTACCGGACGAGTCTCAATGGCGGTTGTCAAGGCGCGGGGCGGTTGGTGGTGTCAGGCGGGCGTCGTTGATGGTGGTTGGAGCTGGAAGCAGCGGTTGTCGCGGAGCAGTGCCCAGAGGACGTCGACGCGGCGGCGGGCGAGGGCTATCAGCGCCTGCTGGTGTTTGCGTCCCTCAGCCCGTTTGCGCTGGTAGTAGTCCCGGCTTGGGCCGTTCATTCGCAGGGTGCTGAGCGAGGACATGTAGAACACGTGGCGCAGCCGTCGGTTGTAACGCTGCGGCCGGCGCAGGTTGGCGACGCGCTTGCCAGAGTCCCGTGCCACCGGCGCGAGGCCTGCGTAGGCGGCCAGGTGATCGGGGCTGGCGAAGGTCGACAGGTCCCCGACCGCGACGATGAACTCCGCCGCCGCCAGTGCCCCCATGCCGGGCAGGCTGCGAATGATGCCGGCCTGTGGGTGGTCGCTGAAGGCGGCCTCGATTGCCTTGTCGATGTTCCGCATCCGTCGGTGCAGTTGCAGCAGGTGGGTGGCCAGCTCGGCGGCGAGGTTAGCAGCGGTGTCCTGTCCCGGCAGGGTGAGATCCTGCTCAGCCGCGGCGGCCAACGCCTGATCGGCGACCTTGACGGCGTTCACTGCCCGATGCCGGCGCAGATGCGCCACGAGCTGCTCTCGACCGGCGGCGCGGATCTGCTCGGGCGTCTGAAAGGCGCTGATCAGAATCAACGTCGCGACGTTGGTGAAGGTTAACGCGCGTTCCAATACCGGGGAGATCCCGAGCATCAAGCGGCGCAGCCGATTCACGGTGCGGACCCAGTCTTCGACCAGGTCGGCGCGGTGCGCGACCAGCAGCGCGAGTTTGGCGATCAGCTCCGTCGGTGTCTCGACCGGCAGGAAGTCATGCCGCATCCGAGCGGTATTCGCGATCACCACCGCGTCACGCGCGTCGGTCTTGGCCTCTCCAGCGAACCCGTCGGCCATCGTCTTGACCGTGCGACCTGGGATATACAGCGTCTGCTGCCCTGCCAGCGCCAACATTGCCCGCAGCAGGGCGGTCTCGCAGCCGACCAGGTCGACTGCCCACACCACCTCGTCACCGGCGCCGACCCGCCTGATCAGGTCCGCAATCGCCTGCTGATCGTTGGCCACTCGCGTCGACCACAGCACCCGCCCGCCCACGTCCACCGCCGCAGCGTGGTGAGCCTGCTTGCCCGCGTCCACGCCTACCCATACCTGCGCCAAGCCGTCCTCCCGAAGCACCCAGATCCAGGTCACCTCGGACGACCCCGCCGGCAGTTCCTTAGCAAGCGACGATTCGCAGATCTCAATCAGCGGTCAAGGCGCCCTGGGCTGGCTGGGCGGCCGCTCGTCCATGGCCACCTGACGGCAAACAACCTTGAGCCACACCCAGCCAACCCGGCGGCCCGGAACACCATCCAGACGCAGAAACCCTAAGGAACGACCTTGGCCCCGTCCGGGGAGGCTGGTAGCCCTTGTGGTGCCCGATGAGGTGATCCGCGGCGGCATCTCTGAGGAGGGCCGGGGTTCGGGGCAGAGCCCCGAGGTCTTCGTGGTCCTGGTCGTCCTCAAGCGTGGCCGGCCGGCCCGGCCGATGCCGGCCGGAGGTCGCCAGCAGGCCGGGGCCGGGCCGGCGCGGCCGCTTTGCGGGCCGCCTTGACAGGTTCTGGCAGAACCTGCGCCGCGCCGTGGGCTGGAACGTCCAATACGCGGGCGCAGTCGAGCCGCAACGCCGCCTTGCCCCGCACGCGCACTTCGCCATGCGCGGCACCATCCCCCGCGCCCTCGTCCGGCAAGTAGCCGCCGCCACCTACCACCAAGTCTGGTGGCCCCCGGCGCACGAGCTGGTCTACGAACCGGGAAGGGCGCCGCAGTGGAACGCCCACGCCGCCGGCTACACCGACCCCGAGACCGGCGAGTTGCTGCCGTCGTGGGATGACGCCCTGGACCTGGTCGACGCCGACCCCGACGCCGAGCCGGTGCACGTGGTCCGCTTCGGCAGCCAGGTCGACGCGAAGGGTGTGCTCGCCGGCACCAAGGACGCCGATCGGTGCGTCGGGTACATCACCAAGTACCTCACCAAACAGGCCGCCGACTGCCACGACGTCACCACGGCCAGGCAGCGGGCGCACCTAGAACGGCTGTGGCAAGAGCTGCGGCACACCCCGTGCTCGGAGCGGTGCGCCAACTGGCTGCTCTACGGCATCCAACCCAAGAAGGCCCGCCCCGGGCTGAAGCCGGGCAACTGCAAGAACAAGGTCCACAAGCGGGAAACCCTCGGTATCGGCGGCCGACGCGTCCTGATCTCTCGGCAGTGGTCCGGCAAGACCCTGGCCGATCACCGGGCCGACCGGCGCGAATGGGTCAAGGCGCTGCTCGGCGTCACCACCGACGCCGACACCGCCCCGACCGACTCCGACGCGGTGCGGCACGCCTGGGAACTCGCCAAACCCACCGACCCCGACGTGCCACCCCTGGGCCATCGGGTCCTGCGGGCCATCTCGGAGCGCATCCAATGGCGGGCACAGCTCGACGCCGCGAGACGGGCCGCCGACCCGTCCAATGTTTCGGCAACTGCCACAACTCAGGAGGGAACAGCATGAAGACCCGGACGATCGAACCGCTCTGGACGGCTGAGGACGTGTCGACCTTCCTCGGCGTCCCGGTCAGCACCCTCTACCAGTGGCGCTACCGCCGGATCGGGCCGCGGGCGTCTCGGGTCGGTCGGCACCTGCGCTACGACCCGGCCGACGTGCGGGCCTGGCTTGCCAAGCAGGCGGGGTAGCCGGTGAGCGTCGAGAAGCGGCCGAATCGGAAGTGGCGGGCGCGCGTCTATGACGCGTCGGGTAAGCAGATCGCTCGGCACTTCGATCGGAAGTCGGATGCGGAGCGCTGGGAGGCATCAGCCAAGGCAGCCATCACGCGGGGCGACTGGATCGACCCGGCTCGGGCGCGGGTGACGGTGGGAACCTGGGCGTCGCAGTGGATGGCGGCTCAGGTGCAACTCAAGCCGTCGACTCGCGCCCGGTATGAGCTGGCGCTACGGCGGTAGATCCTTCCGACGTGGGAGGAGATCCCTCTTTCAGCAGTCTCATACGCGGAGGTGGCAGCCTGGGTCCAACGGCTCACCGCGTCCGGCCTCGCCCCGGCAACGGTCCGGTACGCGCACCGGGTACTGTCGCTGGCCTTGTCGCACGCCGTGCGGGATGGCCGCCTGTCCCGGAATCCGGCGGAGGGCGTACGGCTGCCTCGGGTGGTGCGGGAGGAGCCGGTGTTCCTCGACCACGACCAGGTGGCGAGGCTCGCGGAGGCGTGCGGACGCTACGGGCTGCTGGTCCGCTTCCTCGCGTATACCGGGCTGCGGTGGGGCGAGGCGTCGGCGTTGCGCGTGTCCCGTCTGGATCTGCTGCGGCGTCGGGTCACCGTGGCGGTGGCGTTCGCGGAGGTCGGCGGGGAGCTGGTCGAGGGCACCCCGAAGAATCACCAGCGGCGATCGGTGCCGATTCCGCGGTTCCTCGTCGACGAGCTGGCCGCGCAAGTCGCCGGGAAGTCGCGGGACGCCTTGGTGTTCACTGCCCCAAACGGCGGGCCGCTGCGCAACACCAACTTCCGCTCCCGGGTGTTCGCGCCGGCGGCGGCATCGGTCGGGCTGGCCGGGTTGACTCCGCACGACTTGCGGCATACGGCGGCGAGTCTGGCTGTGGCGGCGGGTGCCAACGTCAAGGCCGTGCAGCGGATGCTCGGGCACGCCTCGGCGTCGATGACGCTGGACGTGTACGCGGGCCTGTTCGGTGACGACCTGGACGCGGTCGCCAACCGGCTGGACGAGGCGTTCGCTGCCCGGGACAAGGACTATCCAAGGACCGGGACCGCCAGCGGCGATGTGATCGACCTCGGAAAACGGCGAAGCCCAGGTCTATGACCTGGGCTTCTGTGCCGAGCCGCCTGACGGAATCGAACCGTCGACCTACGCATTACGAGTGCGTCGCTCTAGCCGACTGAGCTAAGGCGGCAACGATCGTCAAGTGTACGGCACACCCCGCCGGACGCCGAACGGGATCCCCCCGCCTACTGAACCGGACATCCGGGAGTTTCGGCACGTGCGCGGGAGAGACTTCGCGCCCGGTCGGGACTACCCTGCGGCGGGTGAGTGACGATCACGTGCCGCCGCAGCAGCCGATCCCCGAGGCGCACCCGGGCGAGCGGGCCAGCCGACGCCCGCGGAGCCTGGACCCGCTGGAGCTGGGTTTCACCCCGCGTAAGCCGGTGCCGTGGCTCGCGCCGATGCTGCTCATCAGCACCGGGCTGCGGACCCTGCTGGCGATGCTGTTCGGGGCGTACCTGGACAAGCGCGAGTTGCAGAACGCGTTCGGCGACGACACGTTCCGGCAGGTGGGGCCGGACGGCGGGCTCTGGCTGGACTACGTGGCCGACCTGGGCGACGGCTTCGACGCCACGTACTCGGTGGCGTACCTGCTGGCTCGGCCGGAGCTGGAGGTGGACGGGCACCGGCTGCCCCGGGCGCAGACTCTGGTGATGGGAGGCGACCAGGTCTATCCGTCGGCGGCGTACGAGGCGTACGAGGACCGGTGCAAGGGGCCGTACCAGGCCGCGCTGCCGATCGCGCCGCCGCAGCGGCCGACGCTCTTCGCGGTGCCGGGCAACCATGACTGGTACGACGGCCTGACCGCGTTCCTGCGTTTGTTCGTCCGCTCCCGGGACCGGCACTTCGCGGGCTGGGGCACCGGCCAGTCGCGCTCGTACTTCGCGGTGGAGTTGCCCGCCGACTGGTGGCTGCTCGGTCTCGACGACCAGTCCGGGTCGTACCTGGACGACCCGCAGCTCACCTACTTCGACGAGGTGGCCCGGAAGCTCACGCCACGGTCGAAGGTGATCCTGGCGGTGCCGGCGCCGACCTGGGTCAAGGCCCACGACCATCCCACGGCCTACGACTCGATCGACTACTTCATCCGTACGATCGTGGCGCCCACCGGCGCGCAGGTGCGGCTGCTGGTCTCCGGCGACCTGCACCACTACGCCCGCTACACGGGCCCGGAGCGGCAGCTCATCACCTGCGGGGGTGGCGGCGCCTACCTCTACCCCACGCACCAGCTGCCCGAGCGGTTGGAGGTGCCGCCGCGGGACACGCTGGCCCGCCGGTCCAGCCGCACCCGCGAGTACGAGCTGGCCGCCCGCTACCCCGACAAGGCCCGCTCCCGGCGGTACGGCTGGGGGATCTTCGGCCGGCTGCCGTTCCGCAACCCGGGTTTCGCCACCCTGCTGGGCACCCTGCACACGCTGCTGATGCTGGCCATGGCCGGGGTGGCGGGCAACCACGTCGGCACCACGGAGCAGCGGCTGTTCAGCGTGCCGCTGGTGATCATGCTGGCGGTGACGCTGCTGGGCGCGGCCTTCTTCGCCAAGCCGCCCAGCGCCGGCGGGAAGCGGCACGCCCGGCACTGGATTCTCGGCGTGACGCACGGGGTGGCCCATGTGGCGCTGGCCGCCGGCGGCACCTGGCTCTGGCTGCAGCTGCCGTTCTACGACTGGCCGTGGCCGCTGCCGGCGGTCGCCGCCGCCGTCCTGTACGGGCCGGTGAGCGGGCTGGTCGCCAGCCAGCTGGTGGCGCTCTACCTGCTGGTCGCGGGATCGTTCGGGGTGAACGTCAACGAGCTCTTCGCCGGCCAGGGCATCGAGGACTCGAAGTCGTTCCTCCGCCTCCGCATCGACCCGGACGGCACACTGACGATCTACCCGATCGCCGTCGACAAGGTCTCCCACTCCTGGCAGCTGAACCCCGACCAGTCCCCCACCTCAAGCTGGATCCTCCCGAAGAACCCCCTGACCCCCCGCCTGGCCGAGCCCCCCATCGTCCTCCGCTGACCCGAGCGTTGATCATGAGGTTAGCGGCACGAAAGGAGATCGAATTCGCCGCTAACCTCATGATCGCCGGCGGAGGCCGAGGGAGCCCGGCGGGAGCGCGGCGGGAGCCTGCCCGGCCTGGCAGTTATCGGGCTGTGGCCTCCGGGCCTGACTGGTCGCGGCTCTCGTAGGCCTGGCGGGAGCCGCACACGTCGGCGCGGGAGCACATGGAGCGCGAGCCGTCGGCGTCCAGGCGGACGGTCACCGCGTCCCGGGGAACGCTGTGGCCGACCACGCGGCCCTCCCCCTCGGGCGTGGTGACGCGGGCGCCGATCGACGGGGCGGACTCCTGGAACCTGGCGTACAGAGGATGTTCGTACTTCAGGCAGCACATGAGCCGGCCGCACGCGCCGGAGATCCGCAGCGGGTTCAGCGGCAGGTCCTGATCCTTGGCCATCCGGATGGTCACCGGCTCGAAATCGGTGAGGAAGGTGGCGCAGCACAGGTCCCGCCCGCAGGAGCCGATCCCGCCCTGCACGCGCGCCGAGTCCCGGGCGGAGAGCTGCCGCAGCTCGACCCGGCAGTGCAGGGTCGCGCCCAGGTCGCGGACGAGGGAGCGGAAGTCGACCCGGTGCGGCGCGGTGAAGTAGACGGTCGTGCGGTCGCTGCCGGTCTCCGGGGTGGCGAAGACGTGGTCGATCGCCACCACCTTCATGGGCAGCCCGTGCTCCCGGATCAGCCGCTTGGCGGCCACCTTGGCGTCGGCCTTGCGCCGGCGCAGCAGCTCGTCGCGGCGCAGGTCGTCGTCGCCGGCCAGGCCGGCGAGGCGGGGGAAGCCCTCGGTGTCCTCGCTGACCCACTGCGCGGCCCAGACGCACTCGGCCACCTCGGGCCCGTCGTCGGTGGGCACCAGCACCTTGTCACCCACCTGGGGGCGCAGCTCACCCGGGTCGAGGTAGAAGAGGCGCCCGTACCGGTTGAAACTGACCGCGCAGAGCATGCCCATGTCCACCACCCTACGACCTCCGGACGGACCCGGGTCGGCCGCCCGTCGCCGTCCGGTCACCCGCCGCAGCGATCCATGATTGTCGACTCGACCGAACCGATCCCGACCCCTCGTGTCGTTGGTCCTCGCCCGGACGGCTGAAACATGAGTCAGCTACGGGACAAACGGCGGCCGACCGCGTTGAGTGAAGCCATACCTGCGGGGGGTGCAGGGGAAGCCACGGCGTCGCCGCCGGAGCCCGGTCACGGCCGGTTCGGCGTGCGACGCCGTGGGCTTGTGCGGCTCCGGTCAGTGCCCGATCCGGGTGGTGCCGCCGTAGCGGGGCACGCTCGTGGGCCGGTCCCGCCAGGTCGTCTCGGCGAGGCTCGGCGCCCACTGCCGCAGCAGCGTCTCCGCGCCGTCGTAGGCCACGCCGAGCACACCCAGCACCCGGGTGGCGATCTCGGCGGCCGCGAGGGCCCCGGACCGGCCGGGCTCGGCCCCCGGGCGGGTGGCGGCGTGCACCGTGACCGCCTCGGCGGAGCGCAGCGCCTCGGCCAGCGCCCGGGCCAGCGCGGCCCGGCTCCCCTCCACCCAGTCGGCCAGGGCGTCGGCGTAGCCGGCGGTCGACTCCAGCCGCCCGACCAGGCTCTCCGGCCCCTCGTCGAGGTGCCGGAGCAGGGCGGTGCGGGCCTCGTCGTAGGCCGCGGCGGCCGGCCCGGACCAGGCGACCGGGTCGGCGAGGACGGCGCCGGTGTCGTCGTACCCCCGGACGAGCCGGCGCACGGCGTGGCCGGCGCCGGTCAGCGGCGCCGGGTGCAGGTCGAGGAACTCGCGCACCGCCGCGCCGGGAAGCACCCGCATCCGGCGCAGCAGCGGCCAGAGCCGGTGCCCCTCGGGCGCGCCGGCGGCGAGCAGCGCGTCGACCCGGACGAGCAGGTCGAGACCCGGCTCGGCGAGGCGGTCGAGGGCGTCCATCACGCCTCCCGGGCCAGCCGCCGCGCGACGGCCTCGTCGGTCGCCGGGTAGCGGTCGGCGGCGCTGCGCAGGGCGGCCGCGGCGGCGGCCAGCCGGTTGGCGGCGGCCTGCGCCTCGCGGGCCCGGTCGCCGGTGGCCTCGGTCCACTGGCGGTGCAGGGCGCGGCCGACCTCGCCGGGCCGGCCGGTGGCGTGGGCGCCGAACGCGGGGTGCGGCGGGTCGGTGGCGGTGACCGTGTGGGCCAGCGTGGCGAGGGTCGCGCCGGCCTCGTCCAGGCGGGCGGCCAGCGCGCGCAGCGTCTCCATGTCAGGCTCCCGCCAGCGGCCGGTAGGCCGCGAAGGTCTCGTTGTGCAGCTTCTCCCGGGCCCACTGCGCCGCGTCGGCGGCTGCGGTCACGGCGGCCTGCACCGAGCCGGCGACGTCGCGGGGGTTGCGCTGGTGCAGCGGGCCGAGGAAACGCACGTCGGTGATCCGACCGCCGGCGGTCACCACCACCTCGACGAGGCCGTCCGGCGAGCGGACGGTGACCTCGACCGTCGCCACCGCCTGGTCGAACTCGGCCTGGAGGGTCTCGATGCGCCGGTAGCGCCGCACCGCCTCCTCGATCCAGGCCTCGTCGATCTCCCCCCGTGACATCGGCGGACTCCTCCCGGCTGACCCCGTCACTGAGCGTGCCGCCACCGTCACCGCGTGGCCACACCGGACCGTACCGCAGTCAACAAAGCCTGTCGATGCCCTGTGGACAAACCTCGGCCGGCGTCTCAGCCCTTCCACAGGGCGAGCATCATGGCCTCCACCGCGATCCGCGGCTTGACGTTCGCCTCGATCGCCGCCCGGCACTCCAGCACGGCCTCCAGCCGGCGCAGCGCCCCCTCGGCGTCCCACTTCTGCGCGCCGGCCGCGGCCAGCGCCGCCGTGTCGGTGTGCACGGGAGCGACCGGCGCCCGCAGCGCCATGGTGAGCGCGTCCCGGTAGAAGCCGGCCAGGTCGACCAGTGCCCGGTCGAGCGCGTCCCGCTGGGCCCGGGTGGCCCGCGACTTCTGTCGCCGCTCCAGGTCCTTGAGCTGCCCGGCGGCGCCCCGCATGGCTCCGGCCGCACCCCGGCCGGTGCCGCCCGCGCCGAGCGCGGTCTGGAGCGCGGCCCGCTCCGACTCGTCCATCTCGGCGACCGCCGCGGCGGCCTCCGCCTCGGCGGCCTCGATCAGCGCGGAGGCGGCGTCGAACGCGGCGCCGACCCCGGTCAGCCGGCGCGGCACGGCGAGCACGGCGTCACGGCGCTGCCGGGCCTCCGGGTCGCGGGCCAGCCGCCGAGCCCGGCCCACGTGTCCCTGCGCCGCCGCGGCAGCCCACTCGGCCACGTCGGGGGCGATGCCATCCCGGCGTACGAGCACCTCGGCCACCGCGCCGGCCGGCGGCTGCCGCAGCGGCACGACCCGGCACCGCGACCGGATGGTCACCGAGATGTCGTCCGGGTGGGTGGAGGGGGCGCAGAGCAGGAAGACGGTACGCGGTGGCGGCTCCTCGATGGCCTTGAGCAGCGCGTTGCCGGCGGCCTCGGTGAGGCGGTCGGCGTCCTCGATGATGACGACCTGCCAGCGGCCGCCGGACGGCGTGCTGGCCGCCCGCAGCACCAGCGCGCGCATCTCGTTCACGCCGATGGAGAGCCCCTCGGGCACCACCAGCCGCACGTCGGCGTGGGTGCCGGTGAGGGTGGTGTGGCAGCCGGGGCAGTGGCCGCAGCCGGTGCCGTGCACGCACTGCAGGGCGGCGGCGAAGGCGCGCGCGGCCACCGACCGGCCGGAGCCGGGCGGCCCCGTGAAGATCCAGGCGTGGGTCATCCCGGCGCCGGGGGCGGCGCCGTCCGCGTCGACGGGGGTGGCGCCGCCGGGCCCGTCGAACTCCTCGGCGAGCGCGTCGAGGTCGTCGCCGCCGGTCGGGCCTGCTCCGCCGCCCGCCCGCGCCACCGCCGGGGCGTCGGCGCGCAGCAGGGCGGCGGCCGAGGCGGCGGCCCGCCGGAGCGTGGCCACCGCCTCGTCCTGCCCGACCAGGTCGGCGAAGACGTCCGTCATCGTCGGGGACGCTCCATCGTCACCAGCTCCGCGTCGGATAACTCGGGCTGGACCGTGGTGTCGGGGCCCTGGGCCGGGCGCGGATGCACGATGCCGGCCGGGTCGACGAGGAACTCGTCCACCCGCCGGGCGACCGCCGCGGCGATCTCCTCGACCGGGCGGGACGCGTCGAGCACCAGGTAGCGCTTGGGGTCGGCGGCGGCCAGGTCGAGGAAGGCGTACCGGACCCGCTCGTGGAACGGGAGCGACTCGGCCTCCAGCCGGTCGGTGCCCCGGCTGCGGGAGTCGACGCGGGAGCGGCCGGTGTGCGGGTCGACGTCGAGGAGCACCACGAGGTCGGGCTTGAGCCCTCCGGTGGCCCACGACGAGAGCCAGGAGACCTCCTGGACCGGCAGCGTCCGCCCGGCCCCCTGGTACGCCAGCGACGAGTCGACGTACCGGTCGCTGATCACGACCGCGCCGCGGGTCAGCGCCGGCCGGACCACGGTGGCCACGTGGTGCGCCCGGTCGGCGGCGTAGAGCAGCGCCTCGGCGCGCGGCGACGGGGCCTCGTCGCCGGAGGTCTCCAGGACCAGCGAGCGGATCCGCTCCCCGATGCCGGTGGCCCCGGGCTCGCGGGTGACCACGACGTCCCGGCCCTGCTCGCGCAGCCGGTCGGCGAGCGCGGCGAGCTGGGTGGACTTGCCGGCGCCCTCGCCGCCCTCGAAGACCACGAAGAGGCCGCTGGAGACGAAGGGCTCGGACGGCATCAGCGGGCGGCCCCGGATCGAGCCCCAGAGGTCGGCCAGGACCGGCACGCCCTTCTTGTCGTCCATCTGGCCGAAGGCGCTGATCCCGGCGAAGATGCCGGCGGCACCCGCGGCGAGCAGCAGCAGGCGGGTCGAGGAGACCGAGATGCCCAGGTCGGCGATGGTCAGCTGGCGGGAGCCGCCGACGCCGACCAGGAGGCTGCTCAGCGCGATGGCCAGGATCAGTACCAGCCGGGTGCCGATCTGCACCACCGCGAAGACCCGACCGCGCACCTCGTCGGCGACCTCGCCGCCGAGCAGCGTGGTGCCGGCCAGGAAGGCCATGCCGGCGCCCGCGCCGACCAGGATCGCGCCGAGCATCGCCATGGACAGGTGGATGGCGAAGGCGAGCACCAGCACCGAGGCGCTGGCCAGCACGATGCTCATGCCGAACCAGCGGCGCCGGGACATGTCCCGGACGATCATCGGCCCGAGCCCGATGCCCAGCGCCAGGCCGACGAAGATCGCGCCGAAGAGCAGCGAGAACGCGGCGTCACCGGCGCCGAGCGAGTTGGCGAAGAACTTGGCCGTGCCGACCACGATGCCGCCGCCCGCGAAGGCGCCGAAGATGCCCAGCACCAGGCCGCGTACCAGCCGGGTCTGGCCGATGTATTTCCAGCCGTCGGCGAACTGGCGGAACATGCTCTGCTCGACGCGCTCCGTCTCGCCGCGCTGGGCCTCGCTGATCTCCTTGATCCCGAAGGCCACCACCAGTGCGGTGGCCAGCCGGGAGAAGGCGTTGAACCAGAGGGCGAGCTGGGCCGGCTCGGCCCAGTCGGGCAGGTCGCCGCCGACCGCCCCGCGTACCCCGCGGTCGAGCACGGCCAGGGCGATGGCCGCGGCCACCGGGGTCAGGCCGTACGTGGTGATCAGGGTGAGCTGGTTGGCCGTCTCCAGCCGGGTGCGCGGGATCAGGTTGGGGACCGCGGCCTCCTTGGCCGGGATCCACAGCAGGGTGACCGACTCGATCAGGAACGTGGCGATCAGCGCCCAGCCGACCACCAGCCCTCCCGCGGCGCCGGTGAGCGCGTAGAGCGGGATCGAGGCGAAGAGCACGAAGCGCAGCAGGTCGCAGATGACCATCGTCCACCGCCGGTCGAACCGGTCGGCGAAGACGCCCGCCACCGGACCGAGCACCAGCGCCGGGAGCAGCCGGATCGCGGTCACGCCGCCGAAGGCGGCACCCTGGGCGGTGCTGCCGGAGACCTGGGCGGCGGCGAAGAGGGCGGTGGCGAGCAGGCCGAGCCAGTCGCCGAAGGAGGCGACGCCGAGCACGACCCACAGCCGGCGGAACGGCCGGATGCGCAGCACCGACCGGATGGCGGCCGCACCGGAGCGGTCGGCGGGCGACGACACGCCGGGCGACTCGCCGTTGTTCTGGCTTTCGATGGCCGTACCTCCACGTGCCGGCCCAGAGCTGGGCATCCCCGGTGCAACACTCTAGTCGCGGCGAGATGCGACCCCCTCTGCGACATTCGCCTGCTCGCCGAGCCTAGGCCGCCGGGACCACCGGCCGCAGCCCGGACAGACGCGAGGGTATTTCGCATTGGCGTCCAGACAGTTAGCGTGCACACGTGGCCATCGACCGTGACAAACTTCGCGATCGCCTCGATCGGGCGACCGCCCACCTCGACCCGCCGTACGCGGTGGTCGACCTCTCCGCCTTCGACGCGAACGCCGGCGCGCTGGTCGACCGGGCCGCCGGCAAGCCGGTCCGGATCGCCAGCAAGTCGGTCCGGGTCCGGGAGCTGCTGACCCGGGCGCTGGCCCGGCCCGGCTGGCGCGGCGTGATGGCGTTCACCCTCCCCGAGGCGCTCTGGCTCGCCCGCAGCGGCGTCAGCGACGACGTCCTGGTCGCCTACCCGACCGCCGACCGCGGGGCGCTTGCCGAACTGGCCGCCGACCCGGCGCTCGCCGAGGCGGTGACCCTGATGGTCGACGACGCCGGGCAGCTCGACCTGATCGACCAGGTCAGCCCGCCCGGTAGCCGGCCGGCGCTGCGGATCTGCCTCGAACTGGACGCCTCCTGGCGGCCGCTCGGCGGCCGGGTGCACGTCGGCGTGCGGCGCTCGCCCGTGCACAGCGCCGGGGCGGCCGGCACGCTCGCCGCCGCCGTCGCCGGCCGGCCGGGCTTCCGGCTGGTCGGGCTCATGTCGTACGAGGCGCAGATCGCCGGCCTCGGGGACGCCCCGCCCGGGAAGGCGGTGCTCGGCACGGCCATCCGGGTCACCCAGCGCGGGTCGTACCGGGAACTGCTGGCCCGGCGGGCGGCCGCGGTCGCCGCGGTACGCGAACACGCCGACCTGGAGTTCGTCAACGGCGGCGGCACCGGCAGCGTGGCGGCCACCAGCGCCGACCCCGCGGTCACCGAGGTCACCGCCGGTTCCGGCCTGTACGGGCCGACGCTCTTCGACGCGTACCGCGCCTGGCGCCCCACCCCGGCGGCGTTCTTCGCCTGCGCGGTGGTCCGCCGCCCGGGGCCCGGGCTGGCCACCGTGCTCGGCGGCGGCTGGATCGCGTCGGGCCCGCCCGCGGACAGCCGGGTCCCGCGGCCGTGGCTGCCGGCCGGGCTGAAGCTGCTGGGCGCGGAGGGGGCGGGCGAAGTGCAGACCCCGCTGGCCGGCGACGCCGCCACCGCCCTGCGGATCGGCGACCGGGTGTGGTTCCGCCACGCGAAGGCCGGCGAGCTGTGCGAGCACGTCAACGAGGTGCATCTGGTCGACGGCGACAGCGTGGTGGGCACCGTGCCGACCTACCGGGGCGAGGGCCACGCGTTCCTGTAGACGGTCACGGCGGGTCCCGGCGCACCTCGGGAACCCGCCGCTCGTCTCCTGCCCGGTCGCACCCGGGCGGGCACCTTCAACCGTCACCGCCGGCACCAGAGCGGTGACGTCCTGCTCAACCCTGCTGCACGGCCTCCGTCCGGGCGTCGACCTGCCGGTGCAGGTACTCCCGGATGAGCGCCTTCGCCTCGATCAGCACCCGCTCGTCGCCCTCGGTCGTCCGCCGGAACGCCAGCTTGATCAGCGAGTCCGCGGCCTCCACCGCGACCTCTAGGTGGAAGCGGAGGTCGGGCACACCGGCCAGACCGAACCGTTCCGTGAGCACCCGGGCGAGCTGATCCGCGATCACCCCGTTGTTGTCCCGCTGCTCGTCGAGCAGGTGCAGGTCGACCACGTCGCCGAAGTGCAGGGTACGAAAGCCCGGGACCGTGCGGTGCATCGAGATGTACTCGTCGATGGCCGCGTCGACGCCGTCCCACCAGTGGGTCAGGTCGGCGGAGGAGAACCGCTCGTCGAGCCGCTGGAGATAGGACTCCATCGTGCGCAGCGTCAGCGCCTGCACGATGGCCCGCTTGTCCGGAAAGAACTGGTAGACCGACCCGATCGCCACCTCGGCACGCTCGGCGAGAAGGGTCGTGGTCAAACCCTCGTACCCCACCTCGTCGACGAGCTCGGCGCAGGCGTCCAGCATCCGCTGGACTCGCGCGACACTTCGACCCTGCACCGGTACCCGACGCAGCGGCCCGGTCGTGGCGGCTGGTGTGGACACTCGGCGCCACCCCCCTTCGACGGATGAACATATCTGCACGTCACGAGTCTGTGACTACCGGTACAACGAGCCGGGCTCGATTGCGGTATTTACCAGGTACAACGTTCCTGATATGAAGTCAGTTCATATTCACATCGAGGAGCGTTCGATGGCCGGCACGGCAGCCGCCTGGTCCAACTGGGCCGGCAACCAGCGCAGCACCGCCGCCCTGACGGTGCGCCCACGCACCGTCGAGGAGGTCGCCGAGGCGGTGCGCCACGCCGCCGACACCGGCCGGACGATCCGGGCGGTGGGCAGCGGACACTCCTTCACCGGCACCGCCGTCGCCGACGGGCACCGGCTCGACCTCGCCGACCTGGCCACCGGGGTCACCGTCGACACCGCTCGCCGCCTGGTCACCGTACCGGCCGGAATGACCCTGCACACGCTCAACGACCTGCTCGCCGCCCACGGCCTGGCACTGCCCAACCTCGGCGACATCGACGCGCAGACGGTCGCCGGGGCGCTCTCCACCGGCACCCACGGCACCGGCGCGAAACTCGGCTGCCTGTCCACCTTCGTCACGGCACTGACCCTGGTCACCGGCACCGGCGAGGTGCTGCGCTGCTCCGCCGACGAGCACCGCGACGTGTTCGCCGCCGCCCGGGTCGGGCTCGGCGCCGTCGGAGTGCTGGTCGAGCTCACGCTCCGCTGCGTCGACGCGTTCGTGCTCCGCGCGCACGAGCGCCCGGCGGCGCTCGCCGCCGTGCTCGACGACCTGCCCGGCCTCGTCGAGCAGCACGACCACGCCGAGTTCTACTGGTTCCCCTACACGGACCGGGTGCAGGTCAAGACCAACGACCGGGTACCCGCCGACGACCAGCCGCTGCCCCGCTGGCGCGGCTGGTTGGACGACGAGTTCCTCTCCAACACCGTCTTCTCCGGCGCCTGCCGGCTGGGCCGTGCCGTGCCCTCGCTCGCCCCCGGGATCAGCGCGATCTCCGCCCGCGCGCTCACCGAACGCACGTACACCGGCCGCTCCGACCGGGTCTTCTGCACCCCGCGCCGGGTCCGCTTCCTGGAGATGGAGTACGGCCTCCCGCGCGCCGCCCTGCCCACCGCGCTGGCGGAACTGCAGCGGATCGTGGACGGGCTGCCGTTCAAGGTGCTGTTCCCCGTCGAGGTGCGGTTCACCGCGGCCGACGACATCTGGCTCTCCCACGGGTACGGGCGGGACTCCGCGTACGTGGCCATCCACCAGTACGTGGGGATGCCGTACGAGCCGTACTTCCGGGCCTTCGAGAAGGTCGCGACCGACCTGGGCGGCCGCCCCCACTGGGGCAAGCTGCACTGGCGGACCGCGGAGTCCCTGGCCACGGCATACCCGAAGTTCAGCGACTTCCTGACGGTCCGCAAGCACCTCGACCCCGACAACCGCTTTCTCAACCCATACCTCCAGCAGGTGCTGGGCGCCTGACCTAGGGGATCTTGGAAGGAAGGGGCCCTCATGGGGGCCGGTTCCTTCCAAGATCTCGGGGAGCCGTCAGCCGCGCCAGCCGCCGGCATGGAGGGCGGCGCGGAGTTGGGTGACGACCGCCTCGGGGTCCGCGCGCAGGGCCCACGAGGGGAACCGGAGGACACGGTCACCCTCCACCCAGAGGTCGTTCTGCCGGCGCATGTCCGCCCAGGCGTGGGCCGGGTCGAGATGCTGGCCACCGTCCACCTCGACATGCACCCGCCACTCCTCGAAGTACGCGTCCAGGTAGCGGCGTCGGCCAGCCGCATCCCGCCGGACCTGCTGGCGTGTCGGTTCCGGCAGTCCGGCGCGGCGGACCAGACCCAACAGGTCCAGCTCGCCCAGCGAATGTGCGCCACCGGCGGCGTCCGTCGCGGTGGTCAGGATCAGTTGGCGCCGGCGGAGGCGCGGCATTCGGTCGATGACCTCGTGCAGGTCGTCACCGCCCACCAACCGCTGCTGGAATGCCGCCGCGACGACGGCCCGAGCCTGCCCGTCGTTGAGCGCCCACTGGGCCGCGTCGACGATCGACCGGGCAGCCGCCGTCCGCGGTGGCTGTCCCAGCGGGAGCACGTCCCGGTCCGGCAGGTGACTGGTCCGGTGCGCCCGAACACCCGTTGGCAGCGGGGCACGACGACGGGCAGCCGGTAGCAGCAGGTGCACGACCCGATCGGGGAACCCGCGCAGCCCGCCCGCCTGGGCGGCGGTGAGCCCGCCGAGCAGTGCGGTGGGACCGGCGGCCAGCACGGCGATCCACCGGAGCTGGGCCGCAGCGATCGGGCCGTTGTGCGCGACGAGGACCGCGCGGTGCGCCTGGCGCCACCGACCGGTCGCCACCCGGTGCCGGATCGCCTTGCTGGTCAGGTGCTTCCGCGCCTGCGCCAGGGAGATCACATCCTCCTGCCGGAAGAGCAACCAGGTCAGTTCGTCCGCGTCGTCGCCCGGCACCGCCCGCCGCAACCCCGCCCAGGAACTCCCCACGTACCAACCCTGCCCAGCGCCCACCTCTCCCCGCCGCCCCTGTGGACAAAGAAAAGATCTTGGAAGGAAATGGCCCCCATGAGGGCCAGTTCCTTCCAAGATCTCGAAGGCGCGGTTACTCCGGCGAGGTGGTCGCCTTTTTTGGTGTTGCCTTTTTGGCTGGGGTTTTCTTGGCTGTGGTGGCCTTCGCCGTTGTGGTCTTCTTGGCGGTCGTGGACTTCGCCGCGGCGGTCTTCTTCGCCGCCGCCTTCTTGGCCGGGGCGGCCTTCTTCGCCGCCTTCTTCTTCGGCGCCGGACCCTTCGCCCGCTTCTCGGCGAGCATCTCGGAGGCCTCCTCGAGGGTCAGCGCCTCCGGGGTCTGGCCGCGCCGCAGCGAGGCGTTGGTCTCCCCGTCCGTGACGTACGGGCCGAACCGGCCGTCCTTGATGACCAGCGGCTTCTCGGTCGCCGGGTCGTTGCCCATCTCCCGCAGCGGCGGGGCGGCGGCCCGACGCTGCCGGGTCTTCGGGGCGGCCAGCAGGGCGAGCGCCTCGTCCAGCGTGACGGTGAACATCTTGTCTTCCGAGTCCAGCGAGCGGAACTCGTCACCGCGCTTGACGTACGGGCCGTAGCGGCCGTTGTTGGCCACCACCTCGGCGCCCTCGGGGTCGGTGCCGATCACCCGGGGCAGGCTGAGCAGCTGCAACGCCTGCTCGAGGGTGAGGCTGTCCGGCGACTGCGAGCGCAGCAGCGAGGACTTCCGCTCGCCGCTGGCCACGTAGGGGCCGAAGCGGCCGGACTTGAGCAGGATCGGCTCGCCGGTGGCCGGGTCGTCGCCGAGCTTGCGCTCGCCCCCGCCGCCGAGGAACAGCTCGTGCACCTTCTCCGGGGTCAGCTCGTCGGGGGCCAGCCCCTCGGGGATCGGCGCCCGGTCGCCCTGGCTGCCGCCCTCCTCGCCCTCCGCGGCGGGCGTGGGCTGCTCGCCCGGCAGCGCCCGCTGGAGGTACGGCCCGTAGCGGCCGACCCGGACGACGACCTCGCGCCCGTCGTCCTCGGTGAACAGCGGGATCGAGTTGACGCTGCGCGCGTCGATGTCGCTGAGGTTCTCGGTGACCAGCTTCTTCAGCCCGCCCGCGTGGGCGATGGCCTGGTCGCCGGTGCCGTTGGCGCTGCCGAAGTAGAAGGAGGTGAGGAAGTCGACGGCCGCGTGGTCGCCGCCGGCGATCTCGTCCAGCTCGTTCTCCATGCTGGCCGTGAAGTCGTAGTCGATGAGGCGCGGGTAGTGCCGCTCCAGCAGCCCGATCACCGCGAACGCCAGGAACGACGGGATCATGGCCTGGCCGCGCTTGAAGACGTACCCGCGGTCCTGGATCGTCTGCATGATCGACGCGTAGGTCGACGGGCGGCCGATGCCCAGCTCCTCCAGGGCCTTGACCAGCGACGCCTCGGTGTAGCGGGCGGGCGGCTGGGTGTGGTGACCCTGGGGGGACAGTTCGTCGGCGGTGAGCGGCTGGTCCTTGGTCAGGGTGGGCAGCCGCCGCTCGGCGTCCTCGGCCTCGGCGTTCTCGTCGTCGCTGGACTCGACGTAGGCGCGCAGGAAGCCGGGGTCGGTGATGGTCTTGCCGGTGGCGCCGAAGTCGGCCTCCTCGCCGGCGGAGGAGAGCGCCCGGATGCGCACCGAGACGCTGGAGCCGACCGCGTCGGTCATCTGCGAGGCGATGGTGCGCCGCCAGATCAGCTCGTAGAGCTTGAACTCCTCGGCGGACAGCTCCTTGGCCACCTCGCCCGGGGTGCGGAAGTTGTCGCCCGCCGGGCGGATCGCCTCGTGCGCCTCCTGCGCGTTCTTCACCTTGCCGGTGTAGCGGCGCGGCTCCGGCGGCACGCTGCGCTCGCCGTAGAGCTCGGCGATCTGCCGGCGGGCCGCCGCGATGGCGGTCTCCGACAGGTTCACCGAGTCGGTACGCATGTAGGTGATGTAGCCGTTCTCGTAGAGCCGCTGCGCGGTGCGCATCGTCTGCTGCGACGAGAGCCGGAGCTTGCGGGCCGCCTCCTGCTGGAGGGTGGAGGTGATGAACGGCGCGTACGGGCGGCGGCGGTAGGGCTTCTCCTCGACCCGGGTGACCGTGAACGGCCGCCCGTCCAGCCGCGCGGCCAGCCCCCGGGCGCCGCTCTCGTCCAGGTGCATCACGCCGGCGCCGGCCCGGACCCGGCCCGTGGTGGGCTCGAAATCCTTGCCGGTGGCGATCCGGTCGCCGCCCAGCGCGATGAGGGTGGCGTTGAAGGTGCGCGGCCCCTCGCCGGGGTTCGCGACCGCCAGGGTGGCCAGGATGTCCCAGTACTCGGCGGTGCGGAACGCCATCCGCTGCCGCTCCCGCTCGACCACGATGCGGGTCGCCACGGACTGCACCCGGCCGGCGGAGAGGCCGCTGCGGACCTTGCGCCAGAGCACCGGGGAGACCTCGTAGCCGTAGAGCCGGTCGAGGATGCGCCGGGCCTCCTGGGCGTCGACCAGGTCCCGGTCGATCTCCCGGGGGTTGGCCACGGCGGCCTGGATGGCCGGCTTGGTGATCTCGTGGAAGACCATCCGCTTGACCGGCACCTTGGGCTTCAACGTCTCCACGAGGTGCCAGGCGATCGCCTCGCCCTCGCGGTCCTCGTCGGTGGCGAGGAAGATCTCGTCGACTTCCTTGGCCAGCGACTTCAGCTTGGTGATCTGCTTCTTCCGGTCGGCGGAGACCACGTAGAGCGCGGCGAAGCCGTTGTCCACGTCCACGCCGAGCCGGGCCCAGGGCTTGTCCTCGTAGGCGGCCGGGATCTCGGCGGCGTTGCGGGGCAGGTCCCGGACGTGGCCGAAGCTGGCCTCCACGACGTACCCCGGGCCGAGGTAGCCCGAGATCGTCTTGGCCTTCGCCGGTGACTCGACGATGACCAGACGGGTGGTTCCAGCTTTGCTCGGCACGTCTCTCCCCGACCTCACTCCTACGCAATGCCCGCTTCGGGGCGTGTTGCACACCGCCGGACCATCGGCGGTCCGGATGTCCAACGTAACGCGCCGTCCGCGTTCCGGGTTTCGTGGGCGGCAAATGATCAGGTGGCGTCGACCATCGGCCGGCACCCCGCCGGACGGCGCCACCGTACACCGTGGGTAGGGCGCCGAGCGGGTCACTGTGACGATCACGCACCCGTGGCGGAGGGGACACCGGTCGTTTTCCTGCGCAAACCCCCGCACGGTGCGTCCGGGATCGGACACGCGCCGGGCTTGCGCCAGAGGATCAGCCGCGCGTCTCCGGCCACTCGGCCGCCGGCACGGCCCGCGGCCGGTCCCCCACCAGCTCCGCCAGCCGGTTCACCCGCCGTCGACCGGTGATCCGGTACGCCGGCCCGCCCTCGTCCGCCTCCACGAACGCGGCCGGCAGCCCCACGGCGGCCAGCGCGGCGCGCACCGGCGGCCAACACTCCGCGTCGGCCGGGCCGAGCCGGAGCCGGAACCCGGCCGGGTCGGCCGCCCCGGCGGCGGCGAGCCACAGCCGCAACCGCCGCCCGTTGAGGTGGAACGCCGCCGGGGGCCGCTTCACCGTGCCACGCAGCCAGGCCAGGGCGAGGGGGGACAGCGTGGTGGCGTACGCGGTGCGCACGACGTGCCGCCCGTCCCCGGTCGGCTCCCAGCTCGCCGGTATCCCCCGGGCGCCCAGCTCGGCCACCAGCACGTGCACCCGCCAGGCGGCGTCCACCACCACGGAGATTCGGGCCGTCCCGCCCATCCGGACCACCTCCCCGGGCCCGGCGAGCAGGCCGGCGAGGTCCGCCAGCGACGGATCGGCCGCCTCGGTGGAGAACAGCGAGGGCTGGCGGGCCGGGCTCGGGGAGGGTGGGGTCAGCGACACTCCGGGACCTCGTCGAAGGCCTTTTTCAGCTCGGGCGAGTTGAGCCGGCTGGTGTCCAGCGCGCTCGCGTCGTACTCCGTGTTGAGCGTGTCCACGGCGGCCCGCACGCCGTCGTAGAACGGGCCGGCCTGGGCGGTGTCCAGCCGGTCGATGGTGTCCCGGGCCCGCCCGTACGCGTCCCGCACCTTGCTGAGCGAGGCGCGGAACCCGAGGGAGATCTCGTCGCCGTGGTCGGTCTCCGGCACGCCCGCCTCCTCGACCTTGCGCCGGGCGGTCTCGCTGGCCTCCTCGGCACCGGCGAAGAGCCGGACCAGGTTCTCCTTCGCCTGCGCCGGGGTGGTCCGCGCGGTCATCTGCTGCTGAGTGCTGCTGGTCAGCTTGTTGATCTCGGCGCGCCACGGGCTGAGCGCCTGGCAGACCGAGGCGGCCCAGGCCTGCGGGCTGGGGCCACCGCAGCCGGCGACGACGAGGACCAGCGTGGCCAGGACCACCGTGAGCTTTCCGGCGGTTGCCGCCCGGCGCGTACGCATGCGAAGCAGCGTACGACCTTGCGGTCGAAGTGCCACCGGTCAGGTTTCGTGGACGGGACCGCCGGACGGCACGGTTCCCGGCCGGCCGAGGCCGACCGGGAACCGTCGCGTCGTCCGGGTCAGGCGTTGACCGTCTCCACCTGCTGGTCCGGGGTGCCGGCACCGCTGTCGGAGTCGTCCATCGCGATGCCCTTGCGCTTGCTGAACACCACCGCGGCCACGATGATCAGCGCGGCCACCACGGCGACCGTGATGCGCAGTGCCGGGTTCTTGTCGTCGCCCACGCTCCAGGCCACCACGGCCGGGGCGATCAGCAGCGAGACCAGGTTCATCACCTTGATCAGCGGGTTGATCGCCGGGCCGGCGGTGTCCTTGAACGGGTCGCCGACGGTGTCGCCGATGACGGTCGCGGCATGCGACTCGGAGCCCTTGCCGCCGTACGCGCCGTCCTCCACCAGCTTCTTGGCGTTGTCCCAGGCGCCACCGGAGTTGGCCAGGAAGACGGCCATCAGGGTGCCCGCGCCGATCGCACCGGCCAGGTACGAGGCCAGCGCGCCCGGGCCGAGACCGAAGCCCACGGCGATCGGGGCCAGGATGGCCAGCAGGCCGGGGGTCATCAGCTCGCGCTGCGCGTCCCGGGTGCAGATGTCGACGACCTTGCCGTACTCGGGGCGCTGGGTGCGGTCCATGATGCCGGGCAGCTCGCGGAACTGCCGGCGGACCTCCATCACCACGGCGCCGGCCGAGCGGGAGACCGCGTTGATGGCCAGGCCGGAGAAGAGGAAGACCACCGCGGCGCCGATGATGAGGCCGACCAGGTTGCGCGGGTTGGCCACGTTCAGCGAGTTGAGGATCTCGGCGCCGACGTCGCCCACGCCCGCGTCCTCGTACGAGGAGCGCAGCGTGTCGGTGTAGGAGCCGAACAGCGCGGTCGCGGCCAGCACCGCGGTGGCGATCGCGATGCCCTTGGTGATCGCCTTGGTGGTGTTGCCGACGGCGTCCAGCTCGGTCAGCGTCCGCGCGCCGTGCTCGTCGATGTCGCCGGACATCTCGGCGACGCCCTGGGCGTTGTCGGAGATCGGGCCGAAGGTGTCCATGGCGACGATGACGCCGACGGTGGTGAGCAGGCCGGTGCCGGCCAGCGCCACCGCGAACAGCGACAGCGTGATGGAGCTGCCGCCGAGCAGGAACGCGCCGAAGACGCCGGCGCCGATCAGCAGCGCCGAGTAGACCGCCGACTCCAGGCCGACGCTGATGCCGGCGAGGATGACGGTGGCCGCGCCGGTCTGCGAGCTCTTGCCGATGTCCTGCACCGGGCGCCGGTTGGTCTCGGTGAAGTAGCCGGTGAGCGCCTGGATCGCGGCGGCCAGCACGATGCCGATGACCACCGCGCCGATGGCCACGAGCCGCGGGTTGCGGTCCACGTCGGTCAGCCCGCCCTCCAGCTCACCGAAGGTGGCCGGCAGGTACGCGAACGCGGCGATCGCCACCAGCACGGCGGAGATCACGGCGGAGAGGTAGAAGGCCCGGTTGATCGCGGTCAGGCCGTTGCGGTCGCTCGTGCGCAGCCGGGTGATGAAGACGCCGACGATGGCGACCAGCACGCCGATGGTGGAGATGATCAGCGGGAAGACCAGGCCGTCCTCGCCGAACGCGGCGCGCCCGAGGATCAGCGCGGCGACCAGGGTGACCGCGTACGACTCGAAGAGGTCGGCGGCCATGCCGGCGCAGTCACCCACGTTGTCGCCCACGTTGTCGGCGATGGTCGCGGCGTTGCGCGGGTCGTCCTCCGGGATGCCCTGCTCGACCTTGCCGACCAGGTCGGCGCCCACGTCGGCGGCCTTGGTGAAGATGCCGCCGCCGACCCGCATGAACATGGCGAGCAGCGCGGCGCCGAAGCCGAAGCCCTCCAGCACGGTCGGCGCGTCACCCTTGAACAGGATGACGACCAGCGCCGCACCGAACAGGCCGAGACCGACGGTGAGGAAGCCGACCACGCCACCCGTACGGAAGGCGATCTTCATGGCGCCCTCGCGCCCGCCTTCCCGCTCCCGGGCGGCCGCGGCGACCCGCAGGTTGGCGCGGGTGGCCAGCCACATGCCGGCCCCGCCGATGAACGCGCTGAACAGCGCGCCCACCACGAAGAACGCCGACCGGCCGATCTTCACGAGGATCTCGCTGCCGTCGGTGTCGTGCACCGGCAGCAGGAACAGCAGCACGACGGCGATCACCACGAAGATCGCCAGGGTGCGGAACTGCCGCAGCAGGTACGCGGACGCGCCCTCCTGCACCGCCCCGGAGATCTCCTGCATGTTGGTGGTTCCCGTACCGGCCGCCAGGACCGCCCTGGTGAGGGCGGCCGCGAAGACGAGCGCCACCAGCGCGATGACCGCGGCGATGACGACGTACGTCACGTTGGCTCCGGTAAGGGACAGTGCGCCGCCGTCGGCGGCCAAGGTCCCGGACATCTATGTCCTCCTGTACCGAACACTCGCGCCGGCCAGTGGAGACGCACGGACCGACGCCTGGATTGCGGACTCGCAAGCGCGCGCCAACCCACCCCGGCGGACCAGCGATGAACACCCATTCCCGCTGGCTGCGAGTCGGGTCACTTGCTGACAACCCGGGTACTGTAGCCCTCCGGCGTGGTGAGGGTCACACCGAGGGGCCACGGTGTCTCGATGATCTTCGTAACTGTGCTATGTGAAGAAATCTGATATAAGCGCCGGGCAGCACGACGAGGCCGCGCTCCCCGAGGGGAACGCGGCCTGCGGACGGACAGGATCAGGCGCGGCCGACCGGCCAGACCATCCGGACCTCGGTGCCGACGCCCTCGTCGACCGGGCGGACCTGGAGGTCCTCGACGAAACCGGCGAGCAGGGCGAACCCCACCCCGGTGGTCAGCGCGTCCTCGCTGAGCGACTCCTTGGCCAGCTCGTCCGGGGGCAGCGCGGCGAGACCGATGCTCGCCTCGATCGGGGCGCGGTCCACCACCCGCACCGTGTACGACCCGCTGTCGGACATCTCCACGTAGACCGGGTCGGGCAGCCCGTACTGCCGGTGCAGCGCGACCGCCCGGGTGCACGCCTCGCCGATGGCCAGGCGCACCTCGTCGAGCAGGTCCTCGCGGACCCCGGCGCGGCGCGCCACCGCGACGCCGACCAGGCGGGCGGTGCGGACGTGCACCGGAGCCGGGGAGAACGAGAGCTTGACGGTCGCCATCACGCGCCGGCGCCGGTCGGGTCGGCGTTGATCGCCGCGTCGACCGTGGGATGCAACGGGAAGACCTGATCCAGGGCCGTGATCCGGAAGATCTTGAGCAGCGGCTCCTTGTCGCAGACCAGCGCGAACGACCCGCCGGCCGAGCGGAGCCGCTTGAGCGCGCCGACCAGCACGCCGAGGCCGGTCGAGTCGAGGAAGTCCACCCGGCCCAGGTCCACCACGACCCGGCGGGCGCCGCCGTCGATCAACTCCAGGAGCCGTTCCCGCAGGCGCGGCGCGGTGTAGACATCCACCTCACCGCCGACCTCGAGCACCGTGTGCTCCCCCACGGTGCGGGTCGCCAGCGACAGCTCCATCGGTCCCTCCTCGGTAAGCTCTTCAGGGCATCTAACCATCCCCCCGCGCGGCCCCTTCCAGGTCACCGGCGAAGGCTTCCCCGTACCCAGCCCCCCGGGTTTTCAATTCCGAACACCAGTGCGAGAGTGCAGGACGTGACCTCTGACAGCTTCAGCTCGGCGCGCCTGGCGCCGCGCCGCGACCTGAAGCAGTCATCAGCGGCCACCGCATCGGCGGGCGGCGGCCCCGGCCGGGCGCCGGGCGAACTGCTGCGCCGGCTGCGCCTGCGGCACGCCACCGACCCGGTCACCCACGTCGAGCGGGTGCCGGCCCGGGCCGGCGAGCCGGCGCCGTGGCCGGACTGGGCGCCCGACGAGCTGCGGGCGGCGTTCGCGCGGCGCGGCGTGGTCGCCCCGTGGCGGCACCAGGCCGAGGCCGCCGAGCTGGCGTACGCGGGGAAGCACGTCGTGGTGGCCACCGGGACGGCGTCCGGCAAGTCGCTGGCCTACCAGTTGCCGGCGCTGGGCACCCTGCTCGCCGACCCGCGCGCCACGGTGCTCTACCTCGCTCCCACCAAGGCGCTCGCCGCCGACCAGCTCCGCGCCGTCGCCGGCCTGGAGCTGGAGGGGGTACGCCCCGCCACCTACGACGGGGACACCCCGCGCACCGAGCGGGAGTGGATCCGCCGGCACTCCCGGTTCGTGCTGACCAACCCCGACATGCTGCACCACGGCATCCTGCCCGGGCACGCGCACTGGTCGGGCTTCCTGCGCCGGCTCGCGTACGTGGTGGTCGACGAGTGTCACACCTACCGGGGCGTGTTCGGCTCGCACGTGGCACACGTGCTGCGGCGGCTGCGCCGGCAGTGCGCGCGCTACGGGCGTACGCCGGTCTTCGTGCTGGCCTCGGCCACGTCGGGCGACCCGGCGACGGCGGCCGGACGCCTCACCGGCCTGCCCGTCACGGCCGTCACCGAGGACGCCTCGCCGCGCGGCGGGGTGACCTTCGCGCTCTGGGAACCGCCGCTGCTGCCTCCTCCCTCTGCGGACGAGGAGCTTGCCGACCTGGTGTCGGTCCGCCGCTCGGCGCTGCGGGAGACCGCCGATCTGCTGACCGACAGCGTGATCGAGGGGGTACGCACGCTCGCCTTCGTGCGGTCCCGGCGCGGCGCCGAGGTGGTCGCCGCGAACGCCCGGCGGGCGCTCGACGAGGCGGTGCCCGGGCTCGGCGACCGGGTGGCCGCCTACCGGGCCGGCTACCTGCGCGAGGAGCGCCGGGAGCTGGAACGCGCGCTGCTCACCGGAGACCTGCTCGGGCTGGCCTCCACCAACGCCCTGGAACTCGGCGTCGACCTGGTCGGGCTGGACGCCGTGCTGATCTGCGGCTGGCCGGGCACCCGGGCGTCGCTCTGGCAGCAGGCCGGCCGGGCGGGCCGCTCCGGCGACGAGGCGCTCGCCGTGCTGGTGGCCCGGGACGACCCGCTCGACACCTACCTGGTGCACCACCCCGAGGCGCTGTTCGGGCGCCCCGTCGAGGCGACCGTGCTCGACCCGGCCAACCCGTACGTGCTCGCGCCGCAGCTCGCCTGCGCCGCGCACGAGGCCCCGCTCACCCCGGCCGACCTGGAACTCTTCGGTGAGGGCGCGAAGGAGGCGGTCGACTCGCTGGTCGAGGCGGGTGCGCTGCGGCAGCGGCCCACCGGCTGGTACTGGCGGCACCGGGAACGCCCCGAGGTCGACCTGCGCGGCGAGGGCGGGGCCCCGGTCTGCGTGGTGGAGGAGTCCACCGGCCGGCTGCTCGGCACCGTCGACGGCGGCTCCTCGCACTTCCTGCTGCACTCCGGCGCGGTCTACCTGCACCAGGGCGTCTCGTACGTGGTCGACTCGCTCGACCTGGCCGACGGGTGCGCGCTGGTGCACGCCGAGGAGCCGGACTGGTCCACCCACGCCCGGGACGTCACCTCGCTGTCCGTGGTCTCCGTCCGGTCGTACGTGGACGCCGGACCGGTTGGGCTCTTCCTCGGCGAGGTGGACGTGACCAGCCAGGTGGTGTCCTACCAGCGGCGGCGGATCGCCACCGGCGAGGTGATCGACGCCCGACCGCTGGACCTGCCGGCGCGGGAGCTGCGCACCGTCGCGGTCTGGTTCACGCTCTCGCCGGAGTCGCTGGCCCTCGCCGGAGTCGAGGCGGCGGACATCCCGGGGGCGCTGCACGCCGCCGAGCACGCCGCGATCGGCCTGCTGCCGCTCATGGCGACCTGCGACCGGTGGGACATCGGCGGGCTCTCCACCGCGCTGCACCCGGACACCGAGGCGCCCACCGTCTTCGTCTACGACGGCCACCCGGGCGGGGCGGGGTTCGCCGAGCGGGCGTACGGGACGGCCGCCGCCTGGCTGCGCGCCACCCGGGACGCGATCGCCGAGTGCGGCTGCGAGTCGGGGTGCCCGTCCTGCGTGCAGTCCCCGAAGTGCGGCAACGGCAACAACCCGCTCTCCAAGCCGGACGCGGTCAAGGTCCTCGACGTGGTCCTCGCCAACCTGGCGGCGGCCGAGGGCGGGCGAGGGGCGGGGCTGCCCCGGCAGGAGGGGCGAGCCGCGGACTGACCTCCTGGTTCGTGGGACGGGCGCATGAGTGGGTCGGCATCGGGGCATTGATGCATGGGAGCGCTTCCATATCCCCGAGATTCTTCGCGCCGGAGGTACCGCCGTGGCCGACACGATCGCCGAGACCGTCGACCTGCTCTACACGATCGACCAGGAGAACCTCACCCCCGACCAGCAGATCGCGCTGGGCGTCGCGCTGGCCAACCTGGCTCAGGCGGAGCGCCTGGAGCAGATCAACGAGCGCCTGCGCGGCATTCACCAGGTGCTCAACGCCTGGGCCATGAAGGCGACGGTCGACGGCGGCCGATGACCGCCGGCCGGCCGCCGGCGAGCGGGTCACCCGTCGGAACGCGCCGGTCGCGGGCACGCGGTGACGGCGGAGCTGTGCGAGACTCCGGCGTTCACCTCTTCAAGGAGAATTTGATGCAGCTCGACAGCTTGCAGGCCCAGCAGCGGTTCATCGTCCGGCAGCGGATCCGGATGATGGTCAACCAGTACGAGGTCCACTCGGTGGCGCCGGACGGCTCGGAGGGTGGGCTGCTCGCGTTCGCGCAGCAGAAGCGGCTCGCGTTCAAGGAGCAGGTGACCATCTACACCGATGACTCCAAGCAGTACCCCCTGCTCGGCTTCAAGGCCCGCCAGCGCCTCGACCTCGGCGCCACGTACGACGTGACCGACCACGCCGGCACCCCGATCGGCCTGTTCCGCAAGGACTTCGCCCAGTCGCTGCTGCGCTCCACCTGGCACGTCGAGCAGGCCGGCCTGCCGCAGATCACCGGGCAGGAGCGGAGCCTGCCGGTGGCCCTGCTGCGCCGCTTCGTCGACTCGCTCTCCTGGCTGCCCTACCACTTCGACTTCGTGGCCAACGGCCAGCCGGTGTTCTCGGTCGACAAGAAGTGGGGCCTGCGCGACCGCTACGTGGTCGACATCCACCACCCGCAGATCGACCGGCGGCTCGTGATCGCCATGGCGGTCGGCCTGGACGCCCTCCAGTCCCGCTGACGTTGACGGCGCGGCCGGTGTCGGGGCGGTGGGTTTCTCCGCTCCGACACCGGCCCCACCCGTGCGGGGAGCGCTTCGGCTCGGACACCAGCCACGCTGCCGACGCCGCGCTTGCGCCCCCAACATGGGCCATGGTCGTCAGACGCCGCGTTTCCGCTCCGGCGCCGGCCACGGTCGTCAGACGCCGCGTTTCCGCTCCGGCCACGGTCGTCAGCCTCGGGTCGGGCCCGCCCGGGAGCTGGCGGTCGCCGCGCGGGCGAGCCAGGGCAGCGGGGCGACGCTCACCTCCGTCGTGACGACGAGGTCGAGACCGTCGAGCCGGCAGGCCGCCAGCCGGCCGCCGTTGGCCGTGACCAGGTCGGCGGCCCGTCCACACGCCGCCTCGGCGCCCTCCAGGGCCCGGCCGGCACCGGCGAGTGCCCCGAAGTCGGCGGCGTTCCGGGCCTGGTGGCGCGCGCATCGGGCCGCGCCGAGCCCGGCGCCGAAGAGCCCGACCAGCACGAGCACCAACCCCACGGCGAGCAGGCACACGGTCGCCCCACCCCGCTCGGCGTCGCGGTGTTGCCGCAGGTCAGTCACCCTCGCGGCCCGGTGTGCCCGCCGGCGCCCCGGGCCCGCCGGACCAGTCCCGTCCCGCGCGGTCATGGTCGTGGTCCGGGGGCACCGGGTTCGACGGCCGCCACCGCCGTGCCGGCCACGGTGAGGCGGGGCAGCCGGGCGCCGAAGCTCCGGACCGGTGCCCGGACGGTCACGGTGACACGGTCGTCGGCCACGGTCACCGAGATGTCCGCTCCGGCCGGGGCGTACCGCGAGCCGGCCGTCGACCCCGGTTCGCCCCGGGCGGCGGCCAGTGCCGCTTCCCGAGCCGCGTCGAGGCAGCCGGCCCGCGTGGTGACGGCGCCGACCGCGGTGAGGCCGGCGAAGAGGAGCAGCATCAGCGCCGGCAGGCCGGCCGCCAACTCGGCCGTGAACGAGCCCCGCTCCCGCGCACCCCACGGCCGCCGCGAGCCGACCCGCCCCGGGCGCCCGGTGCCTGCCGTGCCGGGCGGAGAGCCCGGGTGGGAACCGAAGTGGCAGCCGGCCCGCCGGCGGCCGGTCACTTCAAGGCCCGGTCGATGACGGCGGTGAGCGCGGACTGCACGTTGCCGGAGGTGAGCACCTTCAGCAGGATCCCGGCGAAGGCGACCGCCGCGAGGGTGCCGACGGCGTACTCGGCCGTGTTCATCCCGGCGTCGCCGCGCAGGCGGGTGAGGAGTTTGCGCATGTCGTGCTTCCTTTCTCGGAGGGTCACAGCACGTCGCCGAGGACGGCGACGATCACCGGCACCAGGCCGGCGAGAATGAAGGCGGGCAGGAAACAGAGCCCCAGCGGCAGCACGATGAGCACGCCGGCCCGTCGGGCGGCCGCCTCGGCCGCGGTCGAGCGGTCGGACCGCAGGTCGTCGGCGAGCCGGGTGAGCGCGCCGGCCAGCGCGGCGCCGCTGCTCGACGAGCGGATGGCGCCGGTGACCAGACGGTCCGCCCCGGGCACGGGCCGCAGGTGGTCCCACGCCTCCGCCGCCGTGCCACCGAGTTCGAGCGTCCGCCCGACCCGGCCGAGCCGGTCGGCGAGCGGCCCACCGAGCGCCTCGGCCACCGCCAGCACCGAGCGGTCCACCGGTGCGCCGGCCCGGAGCACGGCGGCCAGCAGGTCGGCGGCCAGCGGTAGGTCGGCGGTCTCCCGGAGCCGGCGGTCCCGGACGGCCCGCGGCTCGACCCGGCGCAGCAGGCGATCGGCGGCCGTCCCGGCCAGCGCACCGACGAGCAGACCGGGCCACCCGCCCACCACGACCAGCGCCGCCACACCCGCCAGGCCGGCGCCGAACCTGATCCGATCCGGCCACCAGGCCGGGCGGCTCCGCTGCGCCCGCCGGGTGAGCGCGAGACGGCGCAGCCGCCGGGCCGGACGGACGGCGGAGCGGGACGCGACCACGAGCAACGCCGCCGCGCCCAGGCAGGCCGCGGCCACCACCTGCCGCGACATCAGGCGGCCCGCCCGGGTGCCGCGCCGAGGCGCTCCGCCCAGAGCAGCCCGCCGATCTGCAGTGCCACCGCCGCCAGGGCGCAGCCGCCGCCGACCGGGGTGTGCAGGAGCACGGCCACCGGGTCGACGCCGATGGCGTACCCCAACCCGATCCCGCCGAGGGGTAGCGCGGCGAGCAGCCAGGCGGTCGCCCGGGCACCGGCCGCCTGCGCCGAGGCCGCGGCCATGCCCCGGTCCGCCGTCCGGGCGTCGGCCTCGACCCGTTCCAGCAGCTCGGCCAGGGGCGCTCCGGTGCGGTCGGCCAACCGCACGGCGGCTCGCGCCAACCGGGCGGTACGCCGCGGTCCGTCGCCGATCGCGTCGCCGGCGGGCAGCCCGGCCCGCAGGTCGGCGGCGAGCGCGCCGATCTGGTCCAGGTCGCGGCGGTGGGCCAGGTCGGTAGCCTGGCGGGCCCGCCGGCGCAGCACCGCCCGGGCGGCGAGCGCACCGTAGGCGGCCAGGGCCAGCGCGGCCACCGGGCCGCCGAGCAGCGCCCCGGCCCCGGCGCCGAGCACGGCCGCCGCCGGCAGGGCGGTCCGCCCGGACAGCGGGGCACGCGCGGCAGGGCCGGTCGCCGTCGAGGCGACATCCGATCGCCGGAGCGGGAGCGCGGCGACCAGCCGGAGGCGGTGTGCGCGACCGGTGGGGATCGGAGCGTCACCCAGTCTTGGCCGGTGCGCACGATCGGTCGGGACCGGCCCGGTGGTCGGGCGCGTCGGGTCGCGTCGCCCGGGCGGGCGCCCCGGAAGGGCGCGGTCAGCGGGATGTCCGAGCAGCGTGCCGGGCAGCTGGGTGCCGGACGCCCGTACCACCGGCCCGGGCCCCGCACCCGGGCCGACGCACCGCAGCCGGGGACCGCCCGGACCGGTGCGACTGCCCAGGTCGAGGACGGCGTGCTGCCGGATCCGGTTGGCGCGTACCGGCCAGGCGACCGTGACCGCGGCGCCGGCCAGCAGCACGACCACCAGCCACACCTGACCGGTCACGACGGCCCCCCAGAGCCGGGCCACGCCACGCAGAGGATCGGCGGCACGGTCACGCCCCGCTCGCGGAGCAGGGCGCCGAGCGGCCGGGCGGCCAGCCCGAGCCCGCGACCGCGTGTCCAGGCGGGGACCACGGTGACCACCCGCTCGGATCCCTCGGGCAGGAGCAGACCGATCGACTCCAGCACGCGACCCTCCGTGGTCCGTCGGACCTGCAAAAGGACCTGGAGCGCGGCGGCGACCTGGGCGTGCAGGGCGGCCCGGGGCAGACCACCGAGCATCCCGAGCGCCTCCAGCCGGGCCGGCACGTCCGCCGGGGCGTTGGCGTGCAGGGTGCCGGCCCCGCCGTCGTGGCCGGTGTTCAACGCGGCGAGCAGGTCGACCACCTCGGCGCCCCGGCACTCGCCCACCACCAGCCGGTCCGGTCGCATCCGCAGCGCCTGCCGGACCAGGTCGCTCAGCCCGACCGCCCCGGCACCCTCCACGTTCGACGTCCGCGCCTGGAGGCCGATCACGTGCGGGTGCACGGGCCGCAGCTCGGCCGCGTCCTCCACCAGCACGATCCGCTCGGTCCCGGGCACCAGCCCGAGCAGCGTGTTGAGCAGGGTGGTCTTGCCGGAGCCGGTGCCGCCGGTCACCAGGTACGCCAGCCGGGCGGCCACCACGGCGGCGAGCAGCGGGGCGACCGGCCGGGGCACGGTGCCCTGCCGGACCAGCTCGTCGAGGGTGAACGGCCGTTGCCGGAAGGTGCGCAGCGACAGGTAGGGCCCGTCGGTCGCCACCGGTGGCAGCACCGCGTGCAGGCGGGTGCCGTCGGGCAGCCGGGCGTCGGCGTACGGGGAGGCGTCGTCGAGCCGGCGTCCCGCGGCCGCGGTGAGGCGCTGGGCCAGCCGGCGCACGTCGTCGACGGTGCCCAGCGGCACGGCCACCTGGTGCAGCCCCCGCCCGCGGTCGACCCAGACCCGGGTGCCGTTCACCAAGACGTCGGTGACCTGCGGGTCGGCGAGCAGCGGTGCGAGTGGGCCGGCGCCGACGAGGTCGTCGTGGACCCGGTCGGCGATGCGGAGCAGGGCGGTGTCGCCGAGCACGGCGGCGTCCGGCTCGGCGCGTACGGCGGAGACGATGGCCGCGGGCGTGACCGGCGTGGCGTCGGCGGCGAACCGGTGCCGGACGCGGACGGCCAGGTCCTCGGAGTCGGCCGGGCCGCTCACGCCGCACCCGCGGCGGGCACGTCGGTCAGCTCGTCGAGGAGTCGCTGGCAGAGCGCGGCGAGCGGGCCCTTGCCGCTGGCGGCCGGCGCCTCGCCCCGTTCCAGCCCGCGGCACAGCCCCGGCTCGGGCCGGAGCGTGCCGGCGAGCGGCAGCCCGAGCGCGCGAGCCACCTCGCCGGCCTTGAGCCGCCCCGGGGCGGGGCCTCGCACGATCACCGCCAGGTCGGCGCAGTGCGGTGCGGCCACGGCGACCACCCGGGCCGCGGCGGCGGTGGCCCGCAGCTCGGCCGGCACGACGATCAGCGCCCGGTCGGCCGCCTGGAGGGCGACCACGGCCGCGTCGTCCAGGTGCCGGGGCAGGTCGAGGACGACCATGTCGCGGCCCCGGCGGGCGGCGTCGACGGTGGCGGCCATCGCCTCGGCGGGCAGGTGCCGCAGTGCGCCCCGGTCCCACGAGAGCACGACCAGGTCGCCACGGCTGGGCAGGGCCCGGACCAGCGACGGCGGGTCCACCCGGCCGTCGGTGCCGGTGAGCCCGGGCCAGCGGAGCCCTTCGAGCTGCTCCCAGCCGAGCACGAGGTCGAGGCCGCCGCCGAGCGGGTCGGCGTCCACCAGGAGGGTGCGCAGTCGGGCCCGGGCCGCGGTGACGGCGAGGCCACCGGCCAGCACGCTCGCCCCGGCGCCGCCCCGCCCGCCGAGCACCGCCACGACCCGCGACGGGCCGCCGCCCGGGGGCTCGCCCGCGCATTCGGCGAACCGGTCGACCAGCCACGGCTCGGCCGCGGGCAGGGTGGCGACGTGCTCGGCGCCGATCAGCTCGGCGATCCGCGTACCCGGATCGAGCTGGCCGGAGCGGCCGACCAGCACCGTCCGGGGCCGGCGCGGCAGCCGGGCCCGCAGGCAGGCCTGCGCCTGGTCGGCGCCGACGAGCACCAGCGGCGCCGGCGTCCAGCGGGCCCGCGCGGCGGCGGGATCGGCGGCCAGCTCGACCTCGGTTCCGCCGGCCGCGGCGAGCCGCAGCAGCTCGTCGAGGAGGTCGCCGTCGGCGGTGACGAGCAGGGGCAGCCGGCGGTACGGCGGCAGCGGGGTACGGGGCGGCATGGCGGCCTCCAGCGGTCGGACTCGGACGTGCCGCGAAGCAGCCTGCCGCCGAAAGCCGCGAGTCCTCGCCCGGATCCGCCTCCCCTGTGGACAACCTCGCTGGTTGTGGACAAACCTCGGCCACCGGATTGATCTGTTATGGCGCGGCCGGTACGCGCCGCCGGACCGGTCGCCTGCCACCGCGGCGAGACCAACCCGGCTCGGAGCGGTGGCAGGCGACCCGACCAGGGCGGAACCTGGTCCCCGTACCCGATGGGTCAGCCGGTCTGGCCCGGCGCGTCCACGATCCTGCCGGCAACGCGGATCAGCTCGACCTCGACGTCACCCTCCTTCAGGCGGACCCCCTCGGGGGTCGTGTGGTCCTCGACCACGACGGTCCGGCCGCCGAGGAACTCGTGGGTGGTCGGGTCGAGCAGGATGTCCTCCTGCCGCCAGCCGTCCTGCACCATCCCGAGCGCGATCGCCGGGCGCCCGTCGAAGTCAACCGGCCCGCTGGACCGGGTGACACCGGGGATCAGGGCCAGTGCCCGCAGCAGGGTCGCCTTCACGCCGGGTGGCAGCACGTTGTCCCGCAGCATCGAGTCGATCAGGTTGTACGCGACCTCGTCGCCGTCCCTGCCGGACGGGCTCCGGTCGCGGAGCCACTCGAGCAGCGCCCGCGGATCGGTGGGCAGCCCGGCCAGCGTCGGGTAGTCCTGCGGCGGCGTGACCTGCGGCAGGTCCGTGCTCTCCGTGCTGACTTCGAGCTTGCCGTCGAGCATGACGGCACTCTGCCGCCCGTCGGCGCGCTGCCACGACCGCGTGGTCTCGCGGGTGTCCTGACCCTTGTCCTGGGCGATCTTGCCGCGGACGATCCGCAGCTCGACGTAGGTCCACTGGTCGGGGCGCGGTGGCGTGAACGGTTCGGTCTCGGCGTGCACGGCGGCCAGTTCGAAGGTCTGCGCCACCGGCCCACTCGCCACGTACGGCGCCGGGCGTGCCGGCGGGGTCGCCGGGTCGGGGCCGCCGGCCGCGACCACCCCGGCGACCAGGGCGGCCGCCCCGAGAGCGGCGAGCCCGGACCGCCAGGCCCAGCCCGGCAGGCGCCGGCCGTGCCGTTCCGGCCGGCTCGGCACGGCGGCCCCGTGCTCGGCGATCCGGGCCCGCAGCGCCGCCCGGGCCCGGTCCCGTGCCTCCGGCGAGGGCGGCTCGGCCTCGCTCCAGCTCTCCCGCAGCGCGGTGATGTCGTCGATCACTCGAAGTCCTCTCCGGTTGCCGTCGGGTCGGCGCCACCCAGCGCTGCCCGCAATCTGGTGCGCGCCCGGTGCAGCCGGGACCGGACGGTGCCGGCGGGGATCTCCAGCGCGCGGGCCACCTCTTCGCAGGTCAGGTCGGCCCAGGCGACCAGCAGCACCACTTCCCGGTCGGCCGGGGCGATCTCCTCCAGCGCCGCCGCGAGCCGTCCGCGCACGGCCTGGGCGTCCAGCCGTACGGCCACCTGTTCGGCCGGCCCGTCGTGGCTGTCCCGGTCGGCCGTGTTGGTGTGCTCGGCCCGGGCCAGCGCCCGGTACCGCCGCGCTTCGGCCCGCTGGTGCCCGGCGATGAGGTTGGACGCGATGCCGAACAGCCACGGCCGGGCGCTCTGTCGCGTGGTGTCGTACCGCCGCCAGTGGTCGAACGCGACCAGGAACGTCTCCGCCGCCACGTCGTCGGCCAGGTCCCGGCCCAGTCGCCGCGTGGCATAGCCGTGGATCGCCAGGTAGTAGCGGTCGAAGATGGCGTCGAACACGGCCGGATCCCCGTGCATCCGGCTGATGATCTCCGCGTCGGTCTCCTCGGCGGCGGTGCACACGTCTCGTGTCACCACACCCATGAATTCTCCTTCTGGTCCCGCATCCCTCCTGCACGGCCGAGGGCTCACCCCTACTTCGCCGATGGCGGTGTGCGTGTTCGCGGCGGGAGTCGGCCACGACCGCGCGGAGCCATCACAGGGCATACTGAGCGCCGCGCTCGGTCAGCCGGTGAAGGACTCGGGGCCGAAGCGGCCCCAGGCCAGGAAGGCGGCCAGGGCGAGATAGATCAGGTCGGGCACGATCGTCAGTGTCTCGCCACGGCGCAGGCGCATAGCCGCCGCACCGACGAACAGCAACGCCACACAGACAGCGGTCACCGGCACCAGGACCGGCGCGATGTCGAGTACGGCGGGCACGATCAGGCCCACCGCGGCGAGGATTTCGAGGGTGCCGATGGCCCTGAGGGCGCCCGGGCTGAAGTCCAGGACCCATTCCCCGGCGTGGCCCACGGCGGCGATCTTCTCCCTGGGTACGAACATCTTGGCGGTGCTGACCAGGAGGACGGCGGACAGCAGTCCGGCGACGATCCACAGTGTGAGGTTCATGGGATGCTCCTTGCCGGTTGGTCGGCGATGCAGGTCTGGTCGGGTGTCCGGGCTCGTTCGCCCCCGGGTGGTCGATCCGCTCACCGGGCCGCTACCAGGGGATCGGGCCGTCCTCGCTGAAGAACCCGCCGGTCGGTCCGTCCGCGCCGAGCGTGGCCAGACGCACCACGACCGCGGCGCCCTGGGCGGCGGTGCGGTGCCCGGTGTGCTGGTTGATGTCCGTGGCGCAGAAGCCGGGGGCGGCGGCGTTGACGAGGATGCCGTCCTTGCGCAGCTCGTTGGCGTATTGCAGGGTCAGCGCGTTCAGCGCGGTCTTGGACGGCGTGTACCCAGCGACCGGGGGCAGTCCCGCGAACGGGCCGTCCGGGTCGCTGGTGATGGTCAGCGAGGCGGCGTCGCTGCTCAGGTTGACGATGCGCGGCGCCGGTGACCGCCGCAGCAGCGGGAGCATGCCGTTGGTCACCGTGATGACCCCGAAGACGTTGGTCTCGAACACCGCCCGGACGATGTTCAGGTCGGCGACGCTCGGGATCTGCCCGCGGACGTCCAAGGGAGCGACGTTGCCGGCGCCGGAGACGCCGGCGTTGTTGACCAGCGCATCGAGGTGGCCGAAACGCTCCTCGACCTGCCTCGCGGCCGCCAGGACGGTGGCCGGGTCGGTGACGTCCAGGGTGATCGCGTGCGCCTCGCCGCCTGCCGCGCGTACCGCCGCGGCGGCCTCGTCGCCGTGCCGGGCGTTCCTGGCGCCGATCAGGACCGTCATGCCCAGGGCGGCGAGCTGCTCGGCGGTCGCGCGGCCGATCCCCTTGTTCGCCCCCGTGATCAGCGCGACCTGCCGATGGGTGGTCTGCTCGTTCACAATCACGCTCCTGCTCGTGGAGTTGCGGGCCGCGCGGACGGGCGCGCGGCGTGCCTACGGACATGGAGATGCCGGTGTACCCGGGCCGTGTGACAGCCCGGTCGCGTGATGCGGGCCACAGATCGCGGGTGTCACACGCTGGTGGGACCGGTGCCTCGTGGGCGGCCCGCTGGCGAGCGGACCGGCAGGAGCAGTGGGTGGGCGTCGACCTCGACATCACCTGCCGGTCGTCGACACCGCGCAGGTAATGCCCACTTGTTGTATAGGAGATCCACATGCGGCGAGCTCGCCGGTGACGCTCAGCGGCAGGCGTCTGCCCGGACGTGCACACCGCACCACGGCGGCAGGTCGGCTGCCCACACCCGCCAGCCGCCGGCGTCTCGCCGAGTCTCGAACCGCCGGGGGTGGTCTGTGCCGGTGAGGTTGATCTGTTCGTTCCACCAGATCGCGTGGACATGAGCGCGTCACTGTTGCGCGGTCGTCGCCCTTGAACGAGGACGTGGAGGGGCTGTGACCTGCTGCGGATCGCTCCCGAATAGGGACGACCCCCGTCGGGGGGAGACGGGGGTCGTCGTGAGGTTCGGCTCCGGGGGGGTCGAGCCGAACCCACTCAGCGGTCACGGGGGGTGCAACCGCCGAGAGCCTTCATGTTCGACGGGACGTGAACTCTCGTCGCGAGCACAAGCATGCCGCAATGGACCCTTATACGTCGAGTGGTGTCCACTCCACGCACCGCTAATTCATGGTACGAGTGTGTGATGGCCGTCACTCTGAGGAGTGGTGCACCCCGATCGATCCCTCCCCGGAGGCCCCGGGGACCCGACGAGCGTGCCCCCTCCGGCTAGACTTTCGCGCCGTGGGCCGAAGTGCCGCTTTCTTCGATCTCGACAAGACCGTCATCGCCAAGTCGAGCGCACTCGCGTTCGGTCGGCCGTTCTACCGGGACGGGCTGATCACGCGCCGTGACGTGGTCAAGTCGGCGTACGCGCAGCTGATGTTCCGGCTGGGCGGCACCGACGAGCAGACCATGGCCCGCACCCGGGACTACCTCGCCACGCTCTGCAAGGGTTGGCCGGTGGAGCAGGTCCGCCAGATCGTCGCGGAGACGCTGCACGACCTGATCAACCCCTACGTGTACGCCGAGGCCGCCGCCCTCATCGAGGAGCACCAGGCCGCCGGGCGGGACGTGGTGCTGGTCTCCGCCTCCGGCGAGGAGATGGTCCGCCCCATCGGCGAGCTGCTGGGAGTGACCGACGTGATCGCCACCCGGATGGCGGTCGCGGACGGCCGTTACAGCGGCGAGGTCGAGTTCTACGCGGCCGGCCCGCGCAAGGTCGACGCCGTCGGCGAGCTGGCCCTGGCACGCGGCTACGACCTCGCCGACTCGTACGCCTACTCCGACTCGTACAGCGACCGGCCGCTGCTGGAGTGCGTGGGGCACCCGAGCGTGGTCAACCCGGACCGGGCGTTGCGCAAGCTGGCCGTGGAGAACTCCTGGCCGGTGCTGGAGTTCCGGCATCCCATTCCGCTGGGCCGGCGGCTGCGGGAGCGGCCGGCCGTGCCGGTCGCCGCGGCGGCCCTCGGCGTGGGCGTGGGCGTCGCCATCGGCATCGCCTGGTACGGGCGGCACCGCCGCACCCGCGCCGCCACCCCGACCGCCTGACCGTCCCGGGCGACCCGCCCGTCGCGACCGTGGCAGCCCGGGTGACGCCGAAAGGATCAGGACGCGGCGAGGATCTCGTCGCCGATGAGCGTGATCTGGTCCGCGCCGAGCTCCACGGCCGCCATGTAGTGGCGCAGCCAGGAGCGCAGCCCGTCCGGGGTGCCGGTGGCGAAGGCGCCGGCCGCGCCGACGTACTCGGGTTCCCGCTCGCGGTGGCCGACGTCGACGGCGACCAGCCCTCGCGGGTCAAAGCCGGTGGAGATCAGCACGAGCCGGGCGGCGGCGCGTGCCACCACCCCGGACGGCCCGGCGAACGGGCGCAGGTTGAGCAGTTCGCCGTGCACCACGGCGGCCAGCACCAGCGGCGGCACCTTCGTGCCTCCGGCCACCAGCCCGGCCAGCCCGTCGAGGCGGGCCGCCACCACCGGGTCGGCCACCGGGCGGCCCAGTTCCGCCTCGGCCACGACGTCGCGGGCCGCGAGCACGTGCAGCCGGGCCAGGGCCTGGCGCGGCGCCTTCGGCCACAGTTCGCTCAGCCCGGGCAGCGCCCCGGCCACCCGCAGCGCGCCCTGGAGCAGCGGATCGGTGACCGTGCCGGCGCGTACCTCCTCGCGGTCGTGCACCCGGCCCTCCAGCGCGGCGCTGGCCACGGCCGAGCGGAGGCTGACCTCGGCGGCGACCTGGCCGCCCTGGCGGCGCAGCGCGCGGTGCCGGTGGGCCTCGTCGACCCGGTCGCGGGCGCGTTCAACGGCGGGCACGATGTCGGCGAGCGCGAGCAGCGGGGCGAGCGGGTCGGTGGTCACCCCGCCACGCTAGCGATCCCCGCACCCCGCCGGAGCGCGAGCCGCCCGGAACGCGACCGGCACCACGCCTACCGCCCGCCGGCCACCCCGTGGTGCGCGGGCAGCGCGGGGCCCGTCCTGACAGCTCGGCGCGTGCGGAGGGCTACTGGGCGCGTGGTCGGTGGACGGGCGGTCGCGGCGGGGGGCGCGCCGGGACTAACCTCTCCCGGGTAGGAGACGCAGGTCACGCGATGAAGGAGTCACCGCATGAGCGAGGCATTGGCCAACTTGCTGAACGAGACGCGCCAGTTCCCGCCGCCGGCCGAACTCGCCGCGAACGCCAACGTGACCGCGGACGCGTACGCCGAGGCGGCCGAGGACCGGCTCGCCTTCTGGGAGCGTCAGGCCGGGCGGCTGCACTGGACGCGGCAGTGGGACCAGGTGCTCGACTGGTCCAACGCGCCGTTCGCGAAGTGGTTCGTGGGCGGTCAGCTCAACGTGGCGTACAACTGCCTGGACCGGCACGTGGAGGCCGGCCGCGGCGACAAGGTGGCGATCCACTGGGAGGGCGAGCCGGGTGACACTCGCACCGTCACCTACGCGGACCTGCACAAGCTCACCTGCCAGGCGGCGAACGCGCTGACCGAGCTGGGCGTCACGGCCGGCGACCGGGTCGCGATCTACCTGCCGATGATTCCCGAGGCCGCGGTGGCGATGCTCGCCTGCGCGCGGATCGGCGCCACGCACAGCGTGGTCTTCGGCGGCTTCTCGGCCGACGCGCTGACCAACCGGATCCAGGACGCCAGCGCCAAGGTGGTGATCACCGCGGACGGCGGCTTCCGGCGGGGCAAGCCGTCGGCGCTCAAGCCGACCGTCGACGAGGCCGTGGCGAACTGCCCGTCGGTGGAGCACGTGCTGGTGGTCCGCCGCACCGGTGAGGAGGTCGCCTGGTCGGCGAAGGACCACTGGTGGCACGAGACGGTGGAGACGGCGTCGCCGGAGCACACCGCGCAGCCGTTCGACGCCGAGCACCCGCTGTACATCCTCTACACCAGCGGCACCACGGCCCGGCCGAAGGGCATCCTGCACACGACCGGCGGCTACCTCACCCAGACGTCGTACACCACGCACGCGATCTTCGACCTCAAGCCGGAGACCGACGTCTACTGGTGCACCGCCGACATCGGCTGGGTCACCGGGCACTCCTACATCGTCTACGGACCGCTCTCCAACGGCGCCACCCAGGTCATGTACGAGGGCACCCCGGACACCCCGCACAAGGGCCGGTTCTGGGAGATCGTCGACAAGTACAAGGTGACCCTCCTGTACACCGCGCCCACCCTGATCCGCACCATGATGAAGTGGGGCGAGGACATCCCCGCCGGTTATGACCTGTCCTCGCTGCGCCTGCTCGGCAGCGTCGGGGAGCCGATCAACCCGGAGGCGTGGATCTGGTACCGGCAGCACGTCGGCCGGGGCGAGCTGCCCATCGTGGACACCTGGTGGCAGACCGAGACCGGGGCGATCATGATCTCCCCGCTGCCGGGCGTCACCGAGGCCAAGCCCGGCTCGGCGATGACCGCGCTGCCCGGCATCGTGGCCGACGTGGTGGACGACCAGGGCCAGTCGGTGCCCAACGGCGGTGGCGGCTACCTGGTGCTCCGGGAGCCGTGGCCGTCGATGCTGCGCACCATCTGGGGCGACGACAACCGCTTCATCGAGACCTACTGGTCGCGCTTCGGCGCCGGGGCCAACAACGGCGACGACTGGGTCTACTTCGCCGGCGACGGCGCGAAGAAGGACGACGACGGGCACATCTGGCTGCTCGGCCGGGTCGACGACGTCATGCTGGTGTCCGGCCACAACATCTCCACCACGGAGGTGGAGTCGGCGCTGGTCAGCCACCCGTCGGTGGCCGAGGCGGCGGTGGTCGGCGCCACCGACCCGACCACCGGCCAGGCGATCGTGGCGTTCGCCATCCCGCGCGGCAGCACCGACATCTCCGGCGAGGCCGGTGAGCAGCTCATCGCCGACCTGCGCAACCACGTGGCGAAGACGCTCGGCCCGATCGCCAAGCCGCGGCAGATCATGCTGGTGCCCGAGCTGCCGAAGACCCGCTCCGGCAAGATCATGCGCCGGCTGCTGCGCGACGTCGCGGAGAACCGTTCGCTCGGCGACGTCACCACGCTCCAGGACTCCTCGGTGATGGACCTGATCTCCTCCGGCATGGGTGGCGGCAAGTCCGACGAGGACTGAGCGCAGACGTACCCCTGACGGTGGGTGGCGGTCCGGACGGGCCGCCACCCACCGTCGTTCTGTTGAGACACCTGTCGGAAGTTCGGTGGAGGCTCGGCAGGCTGATCGGCCAGAGGCTATGTCGCCCCCTGTCGATGGAGGCTCTCTTCGGTTAGGTTCAGCCGCATCGGACCGGTTCGACGAGCGTCACTGCGACGCGCGACCGGCCGGTTCCCTCCTCCCATGCCCCACGAACGGAGTGGCATGCACACATTTCCACGGTCCGGGTCACGCCGACGCCTACTCGTCGCGCTGCCCGCCATCGCCCTCGCCGCCACGTCACTGACCGTGACGGGCAGCGCGGCCGCCCAGACGTCCGGCGCCGCCCGGGCCACCATCGGGGCGGACGACTACTACATCAACTACGCCGAACCCGAGGTCCAGCCGGACACGCCGGGCAAGGAGGTCAAGGGCAAGGACGGCGTCTACACCAGCCCGGTCGACGCGGCGCGCGCATACGACCGCAAGTTCGCCGGCGGCAACCCGAAGGCCGCGCGGGAGCTGGCCAAGCTGGAGGCCAAGGCGATCAAGACGGGGAAGAGCCCCCGCCAGATCAAGCAGGCCGAGGGCACCCAGACCGCCAAGCTGCTCACCCTGCTGGTGGAGTTCAACGACAAGGCGAACGACGACTTCACCGACGTGTACGTGCCGAAGACGGTTTTCGAGGACCGGAGCTGTGTCCTCGGCACCGTGCAGAACGGCCCGAAGCACAACACGATCGCCAACCCGGCCACCCTGCCGCACGAGGACAACAACTCGATGTGGGTGCCGGACTTTTCCCCCGAGCACTACGACAAGATGCTCTACACCAAGGAGGGCATCACCGAGCGGGTCCGCAAGGACCTGACCGGGCCGGACGGGAAGCCGGGGATCGACATTTCCGGGCGCACGATGCACAACATGTACCTGGAGATGTCCAAGGGCGCGTACACGGTCGACGGGCAGGCCAGCCCCTGGATCACCGTGCCGCACTCCGAGGGCTGGTACGCGGCCTCCCGCTGCTTCCAGGACGAGAAGGGCAACTGGGTCGCGGGTCGCGAGCAGTCGATGAACGGCCACCCGGACAACCCGCAGGGCGCTGGCCGGCTCGCCACCGACGCCATCGATGCGTTGGCCAAGATGGACCCGAACTTCCCGTGGGCCGACTACGACATCGAGGACCAGAACGACGCCGACGGCGACGGCAACGTCAACGAGCCGGACGGCGTGATCGACCACCTGGTGCTGGTGCACGCCAACCAGGGCAAGTCCCGCGGCGGCGGCGACGTCGGCGTCTACTCGGTCTGGGCGCACTCCTCGACGGTCACCAACGACGCTTACCGGATCCCCGGCACCAACCTCAAGGTGGCGAACTACATCGTGCAGCCGGAGGACGCCGGCGTCGGCGTCTTCGCCCACGAGTTCGGCCACGACCTCGGCCTGCCGGACCTCTACGACACCTCCGGCAACGCAGACTCGGACGTCGACTTCTGGGACCTGATGGCCTCGGGCTCGCACACCGGTGAGATCTTCCAGGCGCTGCCCACCCACATGGGCCTCTGGGACAAGTGGGTGCTCGGCTGGGCCGACCCGGTGACCCTGAACCCGGGTGACGACCCGCGCTCGGTGCAGTTGGGCCAGACCTCGAACACGCCCGTCGGCACCAAGGACGGCATCAAGATCAACCTGCCGGACAAGGTGATCACCCTGGCGCAGCCGCACAGCGGCGCCAACATGTGGTACTCCGGCGCCGACCAGGACTGGGCGGACGCCAAGCTGAGCCGGACGGTGACCGTCCCGAACGCCGCGGACGCGAAGTTCTGGATGTGGAACAACTACGTCATCGAGGCGGACTGGGACTACGGCTTCCTCGAGGTCTCCACCAACGGCGGCGCCACCTGGTCCGAGCAGAAGGTCTACGACGCCACCGGCAAGCTCGTCACCACCAACGACGGGTACGCCGACCCGAACGGCCGGATGGTCGACTTCGGCGAACTGAGCGGCACTGCCACCAAGAAGTACGGCCTGACCGGCAGCACTAACGGCTGGCGGCACGACTACGTCGACCTGTCGGCGTACGCCGGGCAGACCGTCCAGGTCCGGCTGCGGTACGCCACGGACGAGGCGTTCGTGGAGCGCGGCTGGTTCGCCGACGACTTCTCGGTCACCGGCGGCGGGGCCACCACCTGGAGCGACGACGTCGAGGGCGGCGCCAACGGCTGGACCCAGGCCGCGGACAGCTTCACCGACACCACCGGCGCGGGCTGGCACACCGACGGCGGCACCCAGGTCAAGGCGCACTACTACCTGGCCGAGTGGCGCAACTTCGACGGCTTCGACAAGGGCCTGAAGTACGCCTACGACACGGTCTACTCGCACGAGGCGTGGAAGGTCGACAAGCTCTCCTACAACGCCCCGGGCATGCTGGTCTGGTACCGGGACACCGTGCTCGGCGACGTCAACCACGTCACCGGGCAGCTCACCGCGCTGCCCAGCTACGGGGCCAAGGGCGGGCTGCTGATCGTCGACTCGCACAACGACCCGCTGCGCCGGCAGGGCGAGGCGGCCGTCAAGGACCCGTCGGCGCTGGACAACCTGCCCAGCCGCCCGCAGTCGTCCAACGCGGCCTTCTCGCTGAACCCGACGTTCCCGTTCAAGGAGTGCCTGGAGGCGGCGGACGAGCCGTACAGCGAGTACTGCACCGACTTCGGTGCCCAGGCCCCGGTGTCGGCGTTCACCGACGCCAAGGGCTGGTACCCGGGCATCGAGATCCGCAACGGCTCCGCGTTCGCCCGGGACAGCGATGCCTCCGTCGTCATCCCGTCGCGGGGCAACGCGAAGTACACCACCCGGGTGACCAACCCCGACGGCACGCCGGCCACGGCGTACTACGGGGCCACGCTGAGCGGTGGGGCGATCGTGCTCGGCACCGGCAACCCGGGCGACGCGGGCGTCGCGTACGGCGTCTCGATCACCATCAAGCGGGCCGCCGGCGACAACTCGTACGCCACGGTGTACGTGACCCCGGCGACCCCGTGACCTGACACGCCGAGGGCGCGTCGGAATCACACGGCGGGGCCCGTCTGGAGCACACTGCTCCGGACGGGCCCCGCCCTTCTTACGCGCGGACAGTTTTTCGCTGCGCTCGTGTGACATTTTCCAGTGCCGTTGCGCTCCCCTTTGGGGACCTCATAATCGCCGTCACGCTAGGTGATCGTGGCCGAAACGTAATGTGAACCGGCGGCGAATCGCTGGGCGCTTTCGCCCCGATTTGGCCGGGAAAAAAAGCCGAATCATCGGGTGATTGACCGGTGACAACGATGCAAACACCTGCCATTGTGAGTGACGCATGACATGACAGTGATGGCTTTTGCTGTCTCTGCCATGTAACAGATCCACAAAGGAGGAGGACCTTTGAGGAGACGAGTCACAGTGGGCCTGGCCTCGGCCGCGGCCGCGCTGCTGGCAGCCGGTGTCGTCACGACCCCGGCGTCCGCCGCCCCGGCTGCGGAGCCCACCCCCGGCGTCGAGAAGGCGAAGCACGGCAAGGACAACCTCCCGGACGCGAAGGCGGACCAGAACCGGGAGCTCCGGAAGCAGGCGATCTCCGACCTGCTGACCGGCAAGGCCAAGCTTCAGACGCGCAACGGCTCGAAGGTCATCCAGGTCAAGGACGACCTCTTCGTCGAGTACCAGCAGGCCCCGAAGACCGACCCGATCTTCACCATGCTGGTCAACTTCGGCGACAAGACCGACCCCCGTACCGGTGGAAGTGCCGGCCCGGTGGTCAACCAGATCCCCGAGCCGGACCGCAACTGGGACGGCAGCTCCACCGACGACAACAGCACCCTGTGGCGCTCCGACTTCCACCGCGAGCACTACATGGACATGTTCTACGGTGAGGGCGAGTCGTTCCGGGACTTCTACCTCAAGCAGTCGGGTGGCCGGTACACCGTTGGCGGCGACGTCAGCGACTGGATCACCGTCCCGTTCAACGAGGCGCGGTACGGCAGCAACAAGATCTCCGAGGCCGACGGCTACTGGAACTTCATCAAGGACACCGCCACGTCCTGGTATGAGACCCAGGCGAAGGCCGGCAAGACGCCGCAGGAGATCAAGGACTACCTGAAGCAGTTCGACGTCTGGGACCGGTACGACTTCGACGGCGACGGCAACTTCAACGAGCCCGACGGCTACATCGACCACTTCCAGGCGGTGCACGCCGGTGAGGGCGAGGAGGCCGGCGGCGGCGCCGAGGGCGAGGATGCCATCTGGTCGCACCGCTGGGCGGCGTTCCCGAACCTCGAGGGCAAGGCCGGCCCCGCCGGCAACCTGGCCGGTGGCGTCCAGATCGGCGACACCGGGCTCTGGATCCGTGACTACACCACGGAGCCGGAGAACGGCGGCCTCGGCGTCTTCGCCCACGAGTACGGTCACGACCTCGGTCTGCCGGACCTGTACGACACCGCGGGTGGCGACAACGGCGTCGGCTTCTGGAGCCTGATGTCCTCGGGTTCGTGGCTGAGCCACGGCACCGACGACATCGGCTCGACCCCGGGCTACATGGACCCGTGGTCGAAGCTCTTCCTCGGCTGGCTGAACCACTCGACCGTCGACTACGGCTCGGGCACCACCCAGGTGACCCTCGGCCCGGCGGGCGACAGCGACGGGCCGAAGGCCCAGGCGGTCGTGGTGAACCTGCCCGCGCAGACCCAGACCACGAACTACAACACGCCGTTCGGCGGGTCGTACGAGTGGTGGGGCGGCAGCGCGGACGACCTGAACTCCTCGCTGACTCGCACCCTGGACCTGACCGGCGCGACGTCCGCGTCGATCACCGCGAAGGCCCAGTGGGACATCGAGGAGGACTACGACTACCTCTACGCCGAGGTGTCGACCGACGGCGGCGCCACCTGGGCCGCCCTGTCCAACTCGCTGATCGACGCCGGTGAGACCGGTGTCGACGGCTCCACCAGCGGCAACTGGGTCGACCTGACCTACGACCTGTCGGCGTACGCCGGCAAGAGCGTGACGTTCCGCTACCGCTACGCCACCGACGGCGGCGTGCACCTGGCCGGCCCGTTCCTGGACAACGTCTCGCTGACCAAGAACGGCTCGGTCGCCTGGACCGACGACGCGGAGACCCTGGCCGCGGAGTGGACCGCCAAGGGCTGGACCCGGATGGGCGGCTCGGTGACCGACTCCTACCCCCGCTTCTACATCGCCGAGAACCGGACCTACTTCGGTTACGACGACACGCTGCGGACCGGTGGGTACAACTACGGGTTCGCCAGCCGTCCGAACTGGGTGGAGCGGTTCTCCGTCCAGCCGGGCATGCTGGTCTGGTACGTGAACTACGCGTACGGCGACAACAACACGTCGGAGCACCCGGGCTACGGGCTGAACCTGCCGGTCGACGTTCGGCCGGGCAAGATCCAGGTCGGGGGCGTCGGCACCATCACCAACCGGCGCAACGGCTACGACGGCACCTTCAGCCTGTACGCCAAGCCGGCGCAGACCTTCCACCTGAACGACGTGGCGGTCACGGTGCCGAAGCTCGACCCGACGCCGGTGTTCACCGACAGCGGGGTCAACAAGTACTGGAACAGCAACAACCCCTGGAACTCGGTGAAGGTCGCCGGCACCGGCACCAAGATCGAGGTCCTGAAGCAGGGCACCACCCCGACCAGCGACATGGTCGTCAAGGTCACCAACTGATCGGGTAGCACCACACGGCAGGGGCCGTCGGCGGCGACGCCGGCGGCCCCTTTCGCGTACCCCGAAGCCTTTCGCCCCAGCTCATGGTGGACGATCGACCGATTTTGATGTGACGGTGCGGAGCGTTCCCGTCAAAAAGTTGCTACAAATCGACGCGTCTGTCTTCCCACGCGTCACGGGAGTGTTTATCTTCACCAGTGGTCCCACTTGTGGGACGTTCCACCGGCCCGTACCCCCGTTGGGCCGGTTCCCTCACACCGGAGGTACCACGTGCGCAAAGTCGCAGTGGGTCTGCTCGGGCTTTCGCTGACGGCGACGGGATTGGTGGCCGGCACTGCCGCCAGCGCCGCGCCGACGCCGAAGCTGCCGACTGCCGCTCCGGCGGCCGCCGAGCCGCAGGCCCCTCACGATCTGCCGGACAAGCTCGAGGACAAGCGGCGGGCACTCCGCCAGGAGGGCCTCAGCGAGGTCCTGTCCGGCCGGGCCAAGGCCCAGAAGATCAACGGCAGCACCGTCGTCAAGGTCGGCGAGACCGCCGGCGGCGCGGCGTCGGCGGCCGGCGCCCGGACCGCCAAGGCGGGCAAGAAGGACCAGTACGTCGAGCTGGCCCGGGAGCGGACCGACAAGATCTTCGTGATCCTCGCCGAGTTCGGCGACGAGCGCGACCCGGCCTACCCGGACAAGGACATCAACCCGGACATCGCGGGTCCGACCACGTACGACGGTCCGCGGCACAACGAGATCCCGGCGCCCAACCGGGCGGTGGACAACTCCACCGTCTGGCAGCCCGACTACAGCCCGGAGCACTTCCGCCAGCTGTACTTCGGCACCAACCCGGGCGACGAGTCGCTCAAGCAGTACTACGAGGCCCAGTCGTCCGGCCGCTACACCGTCGACGGCATGGTCACCGACTGGGTGAAGGTCAAGTACAACGCCGCCCGCTACGGCCGCTCGGACGACCCGATCGCCGACGACTCGGACGACCCGGCCAACGACCCGGCCGTCTGCGACAGCAACGTCTGCCAGAACACCTGGGACCTGGTCCGCGACGCCGCCAACCAGTGGGTCGCCGACCAGAAGGCCAAGGGCCGCACGGACGCCCAGATCAAGGCCGACATGCAGTCGTTCGACCAGTGGGACCGGTTCGACTACGACGGCGACGGCAACTTCAACGAGCCGGACGGCTACATCGACCACTTCCAGATCGTCCACTCCGGCGGCGACCAGGCCGACGGTGACCCGCACCAGGGTGAGGACGCCATCTGGAGCCACCGCTGGTCGGCGTACAACACCTCCCGCGTGGGTCCGCCGAACCTTCCGATCGGCGGCACCCAGATCGGCAACACCGGCGTCTGGATCCGCGACTACACGATCCAGCCGGAGAACGGTGGCCGCAGCGTCTTCTACCACGAGTACGGCCACGACCTCGGCCTGCCGGACGACTACAACAACATCAACGGCGGCGACAACAACAACGAGCACTGGACCCTGATGGCCCAGAGCCGGCTCGGCGGCAAGAACGACCAGGGTATCGGCGAGCGCGGTGGCGACCTCGGCGCCTGGAACAAGCTCCAGCTCGGCTGGCTCGACTACGAGGTGATCAAGGCCGGGCAGAAGCGCGACCTGGACCTGGGCCCGGAGGAGTACAACTCCAAGAAGGCGCAGGCCGCGGTCGTGGTGCTGCCACAGCGGGAGTACACGTTCCAGTACGGCGCTCCGTTCGAGGGCACCAAGCAGTACTTCTCCGGTAACGACGACGACCTGGACAACACCATGACCAGGACGATCGACCTCACCGGGAAGACCTCGGCGGCGCTGTCCATGAAGGGGCGCTTCAACATCGAGTCCGGCTTCGACTATCTCTTCTTCGAGGCGTCGCTGGACGGCGGCAAGACCTGGGCGGCGCTGCCCGGCACGGTCGACGGCAAGCCGATCCCGCCGGTGTCCCAGACCGACCCGACGCCGGGTCTGACCGGCAGCAGCGCGGGCAAGTGGGCGGACATCAACATCCCGCTGAACGCGGCGGCCGGCAAGGTTGTCCAGTTCCGGTTCCACTACATCACCGACGGTGGCCTCTCTGCGGGCGGCTTCTTCGGTGACGCGATCACGGTGACCGCCGACGGCCAGACGCTGTTCAGCGACGGCGCCGAGAACGGTGCCGGCGACTGGGCGCTCGCCGGCTGGAGCATCACCGGTGAGAGCTACACCCGGCTCTTCGACAACTACTACATCGCGGGCAACCGGTCGTACGTCTCGTACGACAAGTACCTGAAGACCGGCCCGTACTACTTCGGCTACGCGAACACCCGCCCGGACTGGGTGGACCACTACGCGTACCAGGAGGGTCTGCTGATCTCGTACTGGAACCTCCGGTACGCGGACAACGACACCTTCGAGCACCCGGGTGAGGGTCGTAACCTCTACATCGACGCCCACCCGCGGCCGATCTACAACCTGACCGGCGCCCCGTGGCGGGCCCGCGTCCAGGTTTACGACGCGCCGTTCAGCCTCAAGAAGGCCGACTCGTTCACGCTGCACATCAACAGCCAGCCGCAGTACATCCGTGGCCAGGCCGCGCAGCCGCTGTTCGACGACACCAAGCAGTACTGGTACCCGGAGCTGCCGAACCACGGCGTCAAGCTCCCGGCCACCGGCGTCAAGATCAAGGTTCTCACGCAGAACGGCACCTCGATGAAGGTCCGCTTCTCCTGAGCCGCTGATCACCGCTACACCCCGCGATGCCCGGGCAGGTCACCTGCCCGGGCATCGCCCTCTCCGGCGCCGGGCCGCCCACGGCCGGTCCGGCGATGTCCCGGAGAATCCCCTGATCCTCCGCACCTGCGGGGCCGCTTGCGCGATGCCGGCCCTAGGCTGTGCCCCATGACCGACCAGCGTGGCGGACCCGCCGACGAGTCCTGCGTGCTCCCCGAGGGGCCGTGGACCCACCGGTTCGTCGGTGCCAACGGCAGCCGGTTCCACGTCGTCGAGGCCGGCACCGGCCCCATGGTGCTCTTCCTGCACGGCTTCCCCGAATACTGGTACGCCTGGCGCGAGATGCTGCCGGCCGTCGCCGACGCCGGCTTCCGCGCGGTCGCGGTCGACCTGCGCGGCTACGGCGCAAGCGACAAGCCGCCCCGGGGGTACGACGGCTACACCCTCGCCGCCGACGTGGCCGGGCTGATCCGCGCCCTCGGTGAACGGTCGGCCACTCTGGTCGGCAGCGGCGCCGGCGGCCTCGTCGCCTGGACCGCCGCCTCCTTCCACCCCACCCTGGTCCGGCGGCTCGTGGTGCTCGCCGCACCGCACCCGCTCCGGCTGCGGGCCGCCCTCTTCGCCGACCCGCGCGGCCAGTTCGCCGCGTCCACCCCCACGCTGAAGTTCCAGCTCCCCCGCTACGAGCACGTGCTGACCCGCGACGACGCCGCCGAGGTGGAGGCGATGCTGCGCCGCTGGGGCGGGCCGCGCTGGGTGAACGGGCCCGACTTCGACGCGTACGCCCGGTGCTGCCGAGTGGCCATGCAGATCCCGCAGGCGGCGTTCTGCGCCATGGAGGGCTACCGCTGGGCGTTCCGGTCGGTGCTGCGCCTGCACGGCTACCGGTTCGTCCGGCTCATGCAGAAACCGCTGGTCACCCCGACCCTGCAGCTGCACGGCGCGCTCGACCGGGCCTCGCTGCCCCGCACCGCCCAGGGCTCCGGCCGCTACGTCACCGCACCCTACGAGTGGCGGCTCCTCGACGGCGTCGGCCACTTCCCCCATGTGGAGGCCCGGGACCTGGTGCTCGGCGAGATCCTGCGCTGGACGAAATCCTGACTCAGACCCGCTGCTCGCGCAGGTCGGTCACCTCGCCCGCGGGCGCCCAGCCCTGGTAGACACCGAAGTCGAAGGCCTCCAGCCCCATCTTCTGGGCCATTGGCCAGCGACCGCCCGTGTACTCCACCCGCAGCCACCCGTCGTGCTCGGCGAGCACGATGAACGGCTGCCCCTGCCAGGTGCAGGTGGTCCGCACGTACGCCAGGTCCTCGACCTCGGCCGCCGGCACCACCCGGACGTGCCGGCCGGGGCGTACCTCGGTGAAGCCCTCGCCCGGTTCCGGCTGGTACAGGCGGACGTCGCCGCCGTCCGGGCTGGCCTGGTACTCCCGGCCCCGCCAGCGGGCCACGTAGCCGTCGCGGGTCACGCGTCACCCGCCCGGCGCCACAGCAGCTCGTCGGTGTCCAGGACCGCGACCACCCGCTCGCTGCCGTCCGCGCCGATCCGCCACAGCTCGGCGCCGTGCGGGAGCCGCGCGCTGTCCACCTTGAACTCGGCGACCACGTCGCTGCTCTCCCCCGGCGCGAAGCCGTTGCCGCGGAACGGCGGCCGCTCGATGACCCAGCCCTCCATGGCCCGCATCGCGGCCTCGTTCTGCCCGCCGTACGGGATGCGGTAGAGGCTCGGCCGGTAGGCCGGCCAGCGGAGCACGTAGATCTCCTCGGCGTCCCGGGAGAACGGCGAGCCGGGGTGGCCGAGGCCCAGCGCGTCGTACAGCTCGGCCGGGGTGCCGAGGTGGGCCAGCTCGCTGGCCCGGTGCACGAAGCCCGAGACCCGGTCGTAGCCCCGCTCCAGGTAGTAGGCCAGCTGGCTCGGTGCGATCGCCTTCTGCATGGCCACCGGCCGGGTCGGGTCCACCGGCGGCGGGGCCGGCCGGGGTTCGGTGGCCGGCGCCGGTGCGGTGGCGGGCGGCTCCGGCTCGGTCTCGGGGTCGTCGCCCAACCCCACCTCGGCGGCCCAGTTGGCGAGCGCGAGAACCTGCTCCCCCGGGTACGTCGCCCCGACCGGCGTGCCCGGGTTCACGGCGAACGACCAGCTCACGTCCGGCCAGCGGCGGATGAGCTGGACGAACTTCACCCGTACCGTCTCGACCGGACCGCCGGCCCGATCCGCCAGGCGCTCGGCGGAGGTGTGCACGACCACGTAGGTCCCGCCGTCGATCTGCTCCGTACGCCAGACGAAGCCGGCGTCCCCCGGGCGGCTGCCCGCCGCCGATTCGGGTGCGACCGGCAGCAGCACCCGGGCCAGCAGCAGCGTGGTGAGGAAGCCGTCGGTGCTGCCGCTGCCGGCCGCGGTCAGCAGTTCCTCCTCCACCTGGTTCGCCGGCACGAAGTCGACCTCCGCGGTGCTGCCCGTGACGCCCGCCGGGGACGGGGTGCCGGTGGCCGCCCTCTCCGTCGACACGGGCTCGGCGGCAGCCGCCGGCGCGAACACCGACGCGGTCGGCTCCCCCGCCGCGGCCGGCGCGAACACCGAGGTCGTCGCGTCGTCGGCGGTGGTCGGCGCGAACGCCGGCGGCGCCGGCTCGTCGGTGGCGGCCGGCGCGGTCGGCTCGAACAGCGAGGCGGCCGGCTCGGCCGGCGGGAGCACCGACGTGGTCGGCTCGGCCGGGGGTGAGGTCGGCGCGAACAGCGCGGTGGTCGGCTCGGGCGCCGGCGAGGTCGGCGCGAACAGCGTGGTGGTCGGCTCGGGCGCCGGCGAGGTCGGCGCGAACAGCGACGTGGCCGCCTCGTCCGCCGGCGCGACCCGGTCCGGCGAGGACACCGCCGGAGCGATCGGCGGCTCCCCCAGCGGCACGGTCCGCTCGTCCGGCGGCGCGCCGGCATCGTCGCCCGGGCCGGCAGGTGTGAACAGTGACGGGCGCGGGTCGTCCGCCGGTCCCGGCCCGGCCGGGCCGAACATCGGCACGGTCGGCTCGCCCGACGCTCCGAAGGGCCGCTCCCCCAGATCGGAGGGCGCGGTGGCGACACGGCCGGGGGCGGGCGAGGCGGGCGGATCGACCGTCAGCGGCAGGGTGGGGTCCGTGGGCCCGGCCCAGGGCGCCGTCCGGTCACCGTCGGCCCCGGAGGCGGCCGGCGCCGCAGCCGCCGCCATCGCGGACGCGGCCGCGGGCACCGTCGGCACCTGGTAGGGCTCGGGCGGCGCGCCGACGGTGGGGGGCGGGGACGGCTCGGTCAGGTCGCGGGACTCGATGACGGTGCCCTCGATGACGATCGGGGTGAAGCCCCGACGCGGCGCGGGCGGGCTGGACACCGGCTCGGCGATGGACGGCGGAAGCTCCTCGGCCTCCGCGAGGTCGCCCGGGCCGGGGATCGGTGGGGTCCGCTCGTCCGGGCCCGGTCCGTCGCCGGCGCCCGCGTGCCGGCGGGGCAGCTCCTGGGTGGTCTCGGCGGGCGGGGCGGCGGGGCGGAACGGCCGTACCGGTTCCGCCGGGCGGTGGGCCGGCGCCGGTTCGGCGGAGTCCACCCGGAACGCCTGCGCCGGCTCCCCCGGCACCGGCTCGTTCAACGGCCGCCGGCGCGGGAACGGCTGGCCGCCGCCGGCGAACCGGGAGGGCGGCACGGCCCGGTCCCCGTCGCGGCGCGGTGTGTCGAGCGGCGAGGGCCGCCGGGGCGAGCGGCCCGGGGTGGGCTCGAAGAAGGACCGGGCGGGCGGCGGCGCGGGCTCGGCCGGCCGACCGTTGGCCGTCCCGAAGCGGCCGGTGTCGGCGAACGGGTCCGACTCGTCGGGGCGCCGGCGCAGATCGGTGAGCCAGCCGGCGAGGTTGTCCAGGCCCGGATCGGCGCCGGCCGGACCCGCGGGCCGCGCGTCGTCGGGCGTACGGCGGCCGAGCGGCCGGGCCGACCGGCCGTTCGCCGGCTCGGGGCGGAGGGACGGCGGCGGGGTGGCCGGCTCGGGGACGGCGGGGCGAGTGCTCGGGGCGGGAACGGTGGGGATCGGGACGGTCGACGGCTCGGGGACGGCCGGGCCGCGTCCGGTGCGGACCGGCTCGGGCGGGATCCGCCCGCCGGGCACCGGCGGCGGCACGTCCCGGCCGGGCGCGGACGGGCCACCCCGGGCGGCCCGGGTGGCGTTCTCCACCCGCTCCAAGCGGGCCCGGGCGCCCATGGTCCGCCCCGGCAGCCGGACGTCACCCCGGGCGAGTTGCGCCACGAACCAGGCCGGCAGGTAGCCCTCGATCGGCAGCCCGGGATTGACCGCGAGCCACCACTCGTGGTTGGGCCAGTCGGCGGCCAGGTCGGCGTAGGGGAGACGGCGGGTGGCACCGGCGTTCTCGCCCAGGCAGGCGCGCAGCGCGGCGGCCGACGTGAAGGCCAGCACGTGCGTGCGGCCCCCCGTGGTCCAGGTGCCCCAGCCCGCCGGGCCCTGCCCGGGGAGCGCCTCCGCAGCGACCGGCAGGAGCAGCTCCAAGCGGGTCAGAATGCGGAAGTAGAGCTGCTGGTCCTGCGCGCGCAGCGCATCGCGCATCGCCACCTCGGCCTCGGTGGCCGGTTCCCATCCGGTCACGGCCACCTCTCCTTCCGTGAACAGGCCACAGGCATCGCCTACAACCTACAAGGTGGTAACAAGATCACAAATGCCTGGTTGGCGGCGGTCGGCCGGGGCACCGGCGAGGCGCTAACATCCCGTTCCGGAGTCGACACGATACGGAGGCCGTCGATGTCCCGGCCCACCGCGCGCCCGGCCCTGGCCGTCCTGGCGGCCCTGCTCGTCGCCGGGTTGCCGGCCGCCCCCGCCTCGGCCCGCGCGCCCTCGGCCTGCGCCGCACCGCCCGCGCCGGCCCGTCCCGTCGCGGAGCAGCCGTGGCCGCAGCAACGGTACGCTCCGGACCGGCTCGCCCCGCTCGCCACCGGCGCCGGGGTGGTGGTCGCGGTGGTCGACTCGGGGGTGGACCGGTCCCACCCGCAGCTTGCCGGCCGGGTCCTCGACGGCGCCGACTTCCTCGACCCGGGCGGCGACGGCACCCGCGACTGCGCCGGGCACGGCACCGGCGTGGCCAGCCTGATCGCGGCCGCGCCCCGGCCGGGCGTGGCCTTCCGGGGGCTCGCCCCGGGCGCCCGCATCCTGCCCGTACGCGTCAGCGAACAGCAGGTCGTCGACGGGCGGGAGTCGGGGCGTACGGTCGGGGCCGCCGACTTCGCCCGGGCCATCCGGTGGGCGGTGGACCACGACGCCGACGTGGTCAACCTCTCCGTCGTGCTGTACGCGGACAACCCCGCCGTCCGCGCGGCCGTCGCCTACGCGGTGCGGCGGGACGTGGTGGTGGTGGCCGCCGCCGGCAACCTGCACGACGGCGGTGACCCCCGGCCGTACCCGGCCGCGTACGACGGGGTGCTCGGGGTGGGTGCGATCGGGGCGGACGGCACCCGCGCCGCGTTCTCCCAGACCGGCCCGTACGTCGACCTGGTCGCCCCGGGCAGCGACGTGCTGATGGCGGCGCCCCGGCAGGGCCACCACCGGGCGGAGGGGACGAGCTACGCGGCGCCTTTCGTGGCCGCCACGGCGGCGCTGCTCCGGCAGTATCACCCCGAGCTGGGCGCGGCGGAGATCGCCCGGCGGATCGTGGCCAGCGCCGACCCGGCCCCGGGACGGGAGGACGGCTACGGCGCGGGGGTGCTCAACCCGTACCGCGCGGTGACCGAGTCGCCGGTCGTCGCGGCGGCCCGCCCCCGGGCCGGGGCCGCGTTGCCGGTCGACCGGCCGGACCCGGCGGAGCTGGCCCGGGAGGCCCGCCGCACGTCGGCCCGGCACCGGGCGCTGCTGGTGGCCGCCTCGACCGGTGCCACGGCCCTGGCGGTGGTGCTGTTCGCCGTCGTGCTGCCCCGGGGGGCGCGCCGCCGCTGGCGCCCGGCCGGCCCGGCCTGACCCGCACCGCCGCTACACGCCTGCCGGCGGAAAGCGACGGGCGGCACGGGCCGAAGCCCGTGCCGCCCCGCGGTGGTCACTGGAACAGGTTGACGTTGCGCTTCTCGGTGTCGAGGTAGTCGGCCGCGGAGTCCTCCACGGCCAGCTTGATGTCGCGCAGCATGGCCTGGAGGTCCTGCGAGGCGGCCCGCCAGCGGGCCTGCCGCTGCTCGTACGCCTCGCGGGCCTCACCGGACCAGCTCCCGACCAGCGGGGCGGCGTCGCGTTCGAGCTGCCCGAGCTGGCTTTCGAGGGTGGTCAGCGCCCGCTGGATGTCGGCGCCGGCCTGTTGCAGAGCGGCGAAGTTGACGACCAGCACACCGTGGTCCATCGATCGGTCCTTCCCGTCAGAGGGGCAGCTGGATGCCGCGGTTGGTGCCGGCCACGCGGCCCGCGGCCTCGGTGTCGGACGCGTCGTAGTGCCGGCCGGCGGTGCGGATCGCCGTCGCGGTCTCCCGCAGCGCCCGCTGCAGGGCCTTCTGGTCCTGCGCCCACTGCTGCTTGACCTGCTCGAAGGAGCGCCCGCCGGCACCCCGCCAGGCCTGCTGCAACACCTCCAGTTCGGCCATGAGGCCGCTGAGCATGGTCTGCAACGACTGGTCTACCTGCTCGAACTTCGCGGCGGTGTGCTGCATCACCGCGGCTTCTGCCTGAGTCTGGGACACCCCGGACGTCACCTCGTCTCCTCGGTCGTGGCTGGCCGCCGGAACGACCACCGTGGACTCGCCGGAGCGCGCCGCCGGAGAAGGGGGGAAGGGGACGGCGGGCGCGCTCGACGGAACTCGTCGCTGACGGTAGCCGTCCGACTCCGGTTCTGCTACCCCCTCGGGCTCCCCTGTGGACGGCGAAGCTCTACGATGAGCCACGGCGGCGTCACTCGGCGAACGGGGGAGGAGGTGCGGTGACCGCGACCACCACCGTCCGGCCGGCGCCCGCCGACCCTCCACACCGGACCAGCCGCAGGGCGTCGACCGTCCGGGCCGGGCAGGTGGTGACGGCGCAGGTGGCGGTGGCCGCAGTGGTCGCAGCCGTGGGCCGGGGCGTGCTGGTGACCGCGGCCGCCCTGCTGCTGGCGGCGGTGCTGCTGCCCGCCGCCTGGCTGCGGCTCCGGGGCCGCTGGCTGTTCGAGTGGCTCGCCGTCGGCGCGGCCCACCTGACCCGGCGGCGCGCCCTCCCGGCCACCGCCGGGCCGGCGGCGCTGCTGGAGCTGGCCCGCCCCGGAGCGGTGGTGCACGCGGCCGAGCTGGCCGGCGGCCCGGCGGCGGTGCTGGAGGACGCCGCCGGGATGACCGCGCTGCTGGAGATCGGCGACCCGGACGACCTGCTCGGCGACGGCACGCCCGAGCTGCCGCCGCCGCTCGGCCTGCTGCCCCTGGCGGGTCCGGAGAGCCCGCCGGTCCGGATCCAGCTGCTGTTCTCCACGTCGCCCGCGCCGGCGCCCGCCGCCGCAGCGGGCACGGCCGGCACCTCGTACCGGCAGCTCACCGACGGGCGGCTGGCGGCCCGGGCCCGGGTGGTGCTGGCCGTCCGGGCGCTCCGGGCCGACGGTTGGTCCGACGACGAGCTGCGCCGGGCGCTCTCCGGGACGGTCCGGCGGATCGTGCGCCGGCTCGGCCCGCTCACCGGTCGCCCCCTCGGTGGTCCGGCGGCGCTGCGCGTGGTGGCCGAACTGGCACACCACGACGCCGGGGCGCCGGTCCGGGAGAGCTGGCCGGCCGTGACCGTGGGTGGGCTGGCGCAGACCACCTGGCGGCTGCGCCGCTGGCCGGACCCGCGCACCGACGCGGCACGGCGGCTGGTGCCCCGGCTGCTGGCGCTGCCGGCGACCGCCACCACCGTCTCGCTCTGCGTGGGTCCGCGGTCCGGCGCCGACCCGGTTCCCACACCGGCCGAGCTGACCGTACGCCTGGCCGCACGCACCACCGCGGAGCTGTCGGTGGCCGAACGGGCGCTGCGCCGGCTCGCCGGGGACCTCGGCGCCGAGCTGTGCCGGCTGGACGGCGAGCACCTGGGCGGGCTGGCCGCCACCCTGCCGCTGGCGGTGGCCCGGCCGGACGCACCCCCGGTCGGGCCCGAGCTGGCCTCCCTCGAATTCGCCCTCGGCGAGTCCGGGTTGATGGTGGGGGCCAACCGGCACGGCGGCGCGGTGACGGTACGCCTGTTCCGCCCCACGACGACCCGGCTGTTGCTGGTGGGTGGGGTGCGCGCCGCCCAGCTGCTGACCCTGCGGGCGCTGGCGCTCGGCGCGCGGGTGGCGGTGCAGACGGCGCGGCCCCGGGTCTGGGAGCCCTTCGTCCGCGGGGTCGGCGTGCCCGGCGGCGCGGTGCCGCTGGTCCCGCCGGGGCGGCCGGTCGGCGGCGCGCCCGGTTCCCCGCTGCGTCCCCTGCTGCTGGTGGTCGACGCCGGCCCGGTGCCGCCGGAGGTCGGCCCGGCGGTGCCCTGGCAGTCCGTCCTCGTGGTCCGCGACGAGCTGACGCCGGCCGACACGGCCGCGCTGGCCCGCGCCGACCTGGCGATCCTGCAACCGCTCGACGCCGGCGAGGCGGCGCTGGCCGGCGCGGCGCTCGGCCTGGGCGGCTCGGCGGAGTGGCTGACCCGGATCCGGGACGACATGGTGGCGGTGGTGAACCGGCGGGCGCTGCGCTGGGCGCTGCTCTCGCCGACGCCCATCGAGTCGCAACTGGTCGGTCGCCCGGCCCGCCACTGAGCCGGCACGGGTTCCGCGAGTCGACGCGGCGTGGCACGATCCCGGCCATGGATTTTCTGAAGGGTCTTCTGATCCGGCTGGGCACGACGGCCGTGGCGTTCTGGTTGGCCACGCTGCTCATTCCGGGCATCACGCTGGACTCGGATTCGGCCACCGAGACGGTGACCACGCTGGTGCTCGTCGCGGTGATCTTCGGGGTGGTCAACGCGGTGCTCCAGCCGATCATCAAGACCGTCGGCTGCGGTTTCTACCTGCTGACCCTCGGCCTGATCGCGCTGGTGGTCAACGGTCTGCTGTTCCTGCTCACCAGCTGGATCGCCGGTGAGGCCGGGCTGCCGTTCCATGTGGACGGCTTCTGGCCGGCCGCGGTGCTGGGCGCGCTCTTCGTCGGCATCGTGACCTGGATCCTGGGGGCCGTCCTCGACCGCGACTGAGCCCGGATCACCCGTCGATTCCCGCCCACCGGCCCAAGTCCAGTGGGCGGGAATTGGCCGGTGAGGGCGGTCGGGGCCGCAACTAGGGTCGGAGGGGTGTTCACTCTGACCCACCCCGACGGCTACCTGCTCAGCACCGATCCGGATCGGCTCGACCTGGACCGGGTGCACCACTGGCTCTCCACCGACGCGTACTGGGCGCTCGGGCGGGACCGGGACACCGTCGCGCGGGCCTTCGCCGGGTCGATCGGCTTCGGCGTCTACCGCCCCGGGGACGGGCGCCAGGTGGCGGTGGCCCGGGTGGTCACCGACCGCGCGACCTTCGCCTGGCTCTGCGACGTCTACGTCGACCGTGCCGAGCGCGGCCGGGGGCTGGGCACCTGGCTGGCCGGAGCGGCCCGCGACCACCTGGCCGAGTGGGGCGTACGCCGGATCGTGCTGGCCACCGCCGACGCGCACGGGGTCTACGCGAAGGTCGGCTTCACGCCGGTCGAGCCGGACCGCTGGATGGCGTACGACCAGCGCGTGACCCGGCTCACCGGAAATGACCAAAGCGCCATTTCACCACTTACGGTGGAGGCGTGAACCAGACCCGTCTCGGCTACCTCTACGGCTTTGGCGCATACCTGATCTGGGGTTTCTTCCCGATCTACCTGAAGCTGCTCCGCCCGGCCGGCCCGGTGGAGATCCTCGCGCACCGGATCGTCTGGTCGGTGGTCTTCGTGGCGCTGCTGCTGGCCGCGATGCGCAACATCGGCTTCCTGCGGGCGCTGGCCCGGCGACCCCGCGCGCTGGCCGCCATCGCGGCCGCCGCCGCGCTCATCGCGGTCAACTGGGGCACCTACATCTACGGGGTGAACTCCGACCGGGTGGTCGAGACGGCCCTCGGCTATTTCATCAACCCCCTGGTCGTGGTGCTCATCGGCGTCTTCGTGCTGCGCGAGCGGCTGCGCCCGGCGCAGTGGGCGGCGCTCGGCGTGGGTGGCCTCGCGGTGGCGGTGCTGACCGTCGACTACGGCCGGCTGCCGTGGCTGGCCCTCGTGCTGGCCTTCAGCTTCGCCGGGTACGGGCTGGTCAAGAAGCGGCTCGGGCTGCCCGCCGCAGAAGGGCTGTTCGTCGAGTCGGCGGTGCTGGCCCTGCCCGCGCTGGCGTACCTCGGCTGGCTGGGCCGGCAGGGCGAGGCGACCTTCGGGCACGGCTCGGCCGGGCACACCGCGCTGCTGGTGCTGGCCGGCGCGGCCACCGCGATCCCGCTGCTGCTCTTCGCCGGGGCGGCCAACCGGCTGCCGCTGACCGGGTTGGGCATGCTGCAGTACCTGGCGCCGATCCTCCAGCTCGCCTGCGGCGTGCTGGTCTTCCACGAGCCGATGCCGCCGGCCCGGCTGGCCGGGTTCGGCCTGGTCTGGGTCGCCCTCGTGGTGTTCACCGTGGACGCCGTCCGCCACACCCGCCGGACCCGCGCGCAGGCGCGGGCCGCCGCCCTGGTGCCCGCCGAGGCCCGCTGACCGCGCCTCAGCGGGCGTCGAAGGCGAGGACCGGGGTGCCGTCGGCGCGCACCAGTTCGAGCCGCACCAGCTCTCCGTGGGTGAAGTGGGTGGCGCCCACCACGCGGACGTTGTCGCCGGGCGCGGCCAGCCAGGTGCCGACCTGCTCCGTCGCACCGTCCGGGCCGTGCGCCACCAGCCGGAAGGTGTACGCCTCCCGGTGACCGGCGCCCTGGTCGTACCCGCAGCGCATGGTGACCTCGGTGCCCCACCTCTTGTCGGTCAGGCCGACCTCGGCGTGCAGCGGCACCGCCCCGGCGACCGGCCGCATGGCCGTCATGGCCACCGGCGCCGGAGCGGTGGCCGTGGCCCTCGCCGTGGGCAGCGGGGCGGCCGGCGGGCGGACCAGGGACACCCCGACGCCGGCCAGCACCGCGAGCGCGGCCGCGGCGAGCGCGGTCAGCGCGTACCGGCGGCGGGACCGGGACCGCTCGCGGCGCCGGCGGTCCCGCGCGGCGTCGAGCAGGGCAGGCACCCGGGACGTCTCGGTGGCGGACGGCAGGAACTGCTCCAGCCCCGCCGGGTCGAGGCGGCCCAGCAGGCCGGGCAGCACCGCGATCTCGGCCACCGCCTCCCGGCAGGACGCGCAGCCGCCGAGGTGCCGCTCGTAGGCGGCCCGGTCGGCGGGGGCGAGGGCGCCCAGGACGTACGCGCCGTCGTCGTGCTCGAACTCGCAGCGGGTCATCCGGTCACCCCCATTTCGGCCAGCACCAACCGTAGTGAGCGCAGCGCGTAGTGGGTCCGCGACTTCACCGTGCCCGGCGGCACCCCGAGCCGGGCGGCCGCCTCCGCCACCGACCGTCCCTGGTAGAAGCACTCGACCAGCACCTCGCGATGGGTCGTGCTCAGCCGGTTCAGCGCCTCGGCCACGGTCCACGCCTCCACCGCGCGCTCCGTCTCGTCAACCGTCTCGGCGGGTTCGGGCAGCTCGTCGGTGTAGACCTCACCGACCCGGGTGGACCGTCGGCGCCAGGCGTCGATGGCCAGGTTCCGGGCGGTGGTGAAGAGCCAGGCACGGACGGAGCCACGCCGCGGGTCCAGTGACTCGGGGTGCCGCCAGGCCCGGAGCAGCGTCTCCTGCACCAGGTCCTCGGCGCGCGACCGGTCGCCGTTGACCAGCCGGAGGGCGTGCGCGAAGAGCGCGTCGGCATGCTCGTCGTGCAGCGCGCGCAGCAGTTGGGCGTCGTGGTCACTGATGGCGGTACCTCGCTTCCGGCGGCGGGGAGACCGGCGATGCGTTCGCCCCTTGATACGTGCCGTGACGCCGAACGGTTCAGCCCCAGCTCACACCGCACGTGTGCACGTGCGGCCGCAACGGTCCCCGCCCGGTCGGGAAGGGACCCTCATGCCGTGCCGGATGTCAGGTGTCCGCGGCGATGCCGTCGGCGACCGCGCGGGCGACCGTGAGCAGCTTGGCCCGGACCACCCGGGCGGAGGTCATCATCTCGCTGGCCGGCAGCGCGCAGGCCAGCACGACCCGACGCTCGATGTCCTTGTCCGGGGTGACCAGCACCGCCGCGCAGGCCACTCCCTGCCGGAACTGCCCCAGCTCCAACTGCATGCCGCGCCGGTCGCCGGCCGCCAGGTCGGCCTCGAAGGCCTCGATCGTGGTGAGGGTGGCGCTGGTGAACGGGCGCATGCCGTATTCGCGCAGGTAGCGGAAGCGCTGTTCGGCCGTGAGGGTGGCGAGCAGGCTCTTGCCGAGCGCCGTGGCGTGCGCCCCCTCGTCGAAGCCCGGCACCAGGTCCTCCAGGTACGGCGAGCGCGGCCCCTCGGACACCGCCGTGATCGCCACCTGGCCGCCCACGAACCGGCCCAGGTAGTGACTCCAGCCGGTGTCCGCGGCGGCCCGCCGCAGCGCCTCTCCGACGGGCGGCGGCCCGCGGAACGCGGTGACCAGCTCCCGGTAGCGGTCGGCGACCTCCAGCCCGACGATGTACGTGCCGTCCTCCCGGCGGATCACGTAACCCTCGTACGCCAGCGTGCGCACCAGGTGGTAGGTGGTGGCCACGGTCAGCTCGCAGCGGCGGGCGATCTGCTTGACGGTGAGCCCCTTCGGCGCACGGCCGACCGACTCGAGCACTCGTAGCGCGCGGGAGACACTTCGGATCAGGTCCGAAGGTTCCGCCAAGGGGTCACGCACAACCACCTCCGCCGCCGGGGACTTACACCATATGAAAAACATGCCCTGTGCGAAATGCCTGTTCGTATCGAGGATGCCAGATCACCGGGCACAGACAGTGCACCGACAGACACGATCAGCTGCCGAAACGTGGCGGGCGTAGGTTTGCCGGATCATGACCGAAACAACGCTGCACCCCGCTCCGCCCGCGTCCCGGCGTACCCTCCGGGTCAACGCGGGCGCGATCGCCACCACGATCGCCTGCGTCCTGCCCGTCTTCCTGGTCGGCGGCCTCGCCGTGCAGATGGGCGACGACCTCGGTTTCACTCCCGCCGGGCTGGGCCTGGCCGTCTCGGTCTACTTCGGCGTCAGCGCCCTCGCCTCGGTGCCCTCCGGCGCCCTGGTCGAGCGGTACGGGCCGGCCGTGGTGGCCCGCGCCGGCATTCTGCTCTCCGCCGGCTCGCTGCTGGCCGTGGCGGGGCTGGCCCGGTCGTACCCGGCGCTGGTGGCACTGCTCGCGCTCAGCGCCGCTGCCAACGCCCTCGGCCAGCTCGCCAGCAACGCCGCGCTGGCCCGCCACGTGCCCGCCCACCGGCAGGGTCTCTCCTTCGGGGTGAAGCAGGCCGCCATCCCGGTCTCCACCCTGCTGGCCGGCGCGGCGGTGCCGACCGTCGCGCTGACGGCCGGGTGGCGCTGGGCGTTCGTGGTGGCCGCCGGCGCGGCGCTGGCCGCGCTGCCGGCCGTACCCCCCGCCGAGCGGGGCCGGGTCCGGCCCGCCGCCGCCGGCCCGGCGGGCCGGGCCACGACGGCGCTCGTGGTGGTCGGCGTGGCGGCGACCCTGGCGGCCGCCGCGGCGAACGCGCTGGGCACCTTCGTGGTCGACTCGGCGGCCGGTCGGGGGCTGTCCCCGGCGCTGGCCGGGCTCACCCTCACCCTGGGCAGCGTGGTCTGCGTGGCGGCCCGGGTGGGCGCCGGCTGGCTGGCCGACCGCCGGGAGACCGGGCACGTCGCGCTGATCGCCGGGATGCTCGTGGTGGGCGCCGTGGGGCTGGTCCTGCTCGCGGTGGCCGGCGCGGTGCCGCTGGTCGCCGGCGTGGTGCTCGGCTTCGGCCTCGGCTGGGCCTGGCCCGGGCTGATGAACTTCGCGGTGGTCCGGCTCCACCCGCAGGCCCCGGCCGCCGCCACCTCGATCACCCAGACCGGGGTGTACGCGGGCGGCTGTCTCGGCCCGCTCGGCCTCGGCACGATCGCCGAGGCGGCCGGCTACCCGGCGATGTGGGGCACCGCGGCGGCCGCCATGCTGCTCGCCGCCGCCTTCATGCTGCTGGGCGCCCGCCTCCTGCCACGCCCGCCCGCGGAGGCCCCGTCCCGGTGATCATGAAGTTGGCGGCACTTCGGGAGATCGACTCCGCCGCTAACCTCATGATCAACCAGCGGGGCCGCCGGGCGGGGTCAGCTGGTGCGGTCGGCGATGTAGTCGCAGAGGGATTCGAGGGCGCGGCGGGCCGGGCTCTCGGGGAGCGGGGCGAGGTGGGCGCGCGCGTCCTCGGCGTAGCTGCGGACGGTCTCCCGGGCGCGCTTGAGCGCCGGGGACTCGCGGAGCAGGCCGAGGGCCTCGGCGTGCAGCGCGTCGTCGACCAGCGGCCCGGTGGCCAGGATCTCCCGCAGGCGGACGCTGGCCGCGTCGGCGTCGTCGGAGGCGAGCGCGTAGAGCACCGGCAGGGTGGGCACGCCCTCGCGCAGGTCGGTGCCGGGCGTCTTGCCCGACTGCATCGACTCGCTGGCGATGTCCAGCAGGTCGTCGGAGAGCTGGAAGGCCACCCCGATGACCTCGCCGTAGCCGGCCAGCGCCTCGATGTGCTCGGCGGACGCCCCGCCGAACATGCCGCCGAAGCGGGCCGAGGTGGCGATCAGCGAGCCGGTCTTCTCGGCGATCACGTGCAGGTAGTGCGCGACCGGGTCGGTGCCGCGCGGGCCGACCGTCTCGGCGATCTGCCCGTGCACCAGCCGGGCGAAGGTGCGCGCCTGCAGGCGGACGGCCTCCGGGCCCAGGTTGGCCGCGATGTCGGCGGCCCGGGCGAAGAGGTAGTCGCCCACCAGGATGGCCACCGAGTTGGTCCAGCGGGAGTTGGCGCTCGGGGCGCCCCGGCGCACGGCCGCCTCGTCCATGACGTCGTCGTGGTAGAGCGTCGCCAGGTGGGTGAGCTCCATCACCACGGCGGCGGGGACGACGTTCGCGGCGTCCGGGTCGCCGAACTGGGCGCCGAGCGCCACGAGCAGCGGGCGGAACCGCTTGCCGCCGGCCTCGACCAGGTGCCGGGCCGCCTCGGTGACGAGCGGGTCGGCGCTGGCCACGCTGGCGCGCAGGTCGGTCTCGACCCGATCCAGGAGGCTCAGCACGGACGCCTCGACGCGTGGATCGGCGAGGTGCAGTCCGAGCGCGCCGAACTGACCCGTGCTCTCCGGGCCCGGACGACCGCCCGGCCCGGTGGCACCTGAACGCTCGCCAGCCGGAATCACCACGCCATCAACCATGCCACACCGGTTCGACCTGCCCAGCGAGGGGGATACGGACCGGGGGCCGGTACGCCACGGCGTACCGGCCCCCGGGGGGAACCAGGGTCATCGCACGAATTCGGCGGCGCCGTTGGCCAGGTCGAGCAGGGGCGCCGGGGCGACACCCAGGACCAGCGTGGCGAGCACGCCGATCACCAGGGCGGCCGAGGTGAGCGCCCCCGGCACGGTGACCGTCGGGGTGGCGTCGCCCGGCTCGGAGAGCCACATCATCACCACGACCCGCAGGTACGGGAAGGCCAGCACCATGCTGGTCAGCACGCCGGCGATGACCAGCCAGGCCTGGTTCGCGTCCAGCGCCGGGGCGAAGACGGCGAACTTGCTGGTGAACCCGCTGGTGAGCGGGATACCGGCGAAGGCCAGCAGGATGAACGTGAAGATGGCCGCGAAGAACGGCGACCGGCGGCCCAGCCCGGCCCAGCGGGACAGGTGGGTGGCCTCCCCGTCGGCGTCCCGGACCAGGGTCACCACGGCGAACGCGGCGAGCACCGAGAAGCCGTACGCGACCAGGTAGAACATCGTGCCGGAGAGACCGTCCTTGCTGGGCGCCAGCACACCCACCAGCAGGTAGCCGGCGTTCGCGATCGACGAGTACGCCAGCAGCCGCTTGATGTCCGTCTGGGTGACCGCCAGCACCGCGCCGACCAGCATGGTCAGCACGGCCACCGCGCCGAGCACCGGGGTGAAGTCCCAGGAGGCGCCGGCGAAGGCCACGTGGAAGACCCGCAGCAGGGCGCCGAACGCGGCGACCTTGGTGCAGGCGGCCATGAAGCCGGTCACCGGCGTCGGGGCGCCCTGGTAGACGTCCGGGGTCCAGACGTGGAACGGGGCGGCGGCGGCCTTGAAGAGCAGGCCGATGGCGAGCAGCGCCATGCCGGCGAAGAGCAGCACCGGGCTGGACGAGGACTCGGCCACCGCGGCGTGCACGGTGGCGAAGTCGACGCCGGCGCCGCGGTTCGGGATCCCGGAGGTGAAGCCGTAGATGAGGGCCACGCCGAAGAGGAAGAACGCCGAGGCGTACGCGCCGAGCATGAAGTACTTCAGCGAGGCCTCCTGGCTCAGCAGCCGCCGGCGACGGGCCAGCGCGCAGAGCAGGTACAGCGGCAGCGAGAAGACCTCGAGCGCGATGAACATGGTCAGCAGGTCGTTCGCCGCCACGAAGATCAGCATGCCGCCGATCGCGAAGGTGACCAGCGGGTACACCTCGGTGGTGCCGCCCGCCCCCTCGGCCTGCCGCCGGTCGTCGTCGGACTCGGCGGTGACCGCGGCATGGGCCACGAAGGCCCCGCCCCGCTCCACCGCGCGCTCGCCGACGAGCAGCAGCGCCATGGCGGCCAGGATCAGGATGGCGCCCTGGAGAAAGAGCGTCGGCCCGTCCACGGCGATGGCCTGACCGGCGGTGATCAGCCGGTCGTCGGAGTTCAGGATCACCATGGTCAGCGCGGCGAGCACCGCCAGCAGGGCGAGCGTGAGCTGCACCGCGTTGCGCAGGCGGCGCGGCACGAACGCCTCGACCAGGACGCCGACCAGGGCGGCGCCCAGCATGATCAGGATGGGAGCGAGCGCCGCGTAGTCGATCGACGGCAGCTTCAGTTCACTCACTTCGCGGCCTCCTGGACACTGCCGATCTCAGGGGCGGGATCGGTCTTGCCGACGTCCTGCATGGTCGCCTGGACGGCGGGGTTGATGACATCGGTGACCGGCTTGGGGTAGAAGCCGAGCAGCACGATCAGCGCGATCAGCGGGGCGACCACGATCTTCTCGCGCAGGCTGAGGTCCCGGCGCATGCCGTCGACCTCGGTCAGGGCCGGGTTGAGGGTGCCCTGGGTGGTGCGCTGCACCATCCACAGCACGTAGGCCGCGGCCAGGATGATGCCGAGCGTGGCGATCACCGCGACCGGCTTGTTCGTGGTGAACGTGCCGATCAGCACCAGGAACTCGGAGACGAACGGCGCGGTGCCGGGCAGCGCCAGCGAGGCGAGACCCGCGAAGAAGAGCACCCCGGCGAGCAGCGGCACGAGCTTGCCGGCGCCACCGAAGTCGCTGATCAGCGCCGAGCCCCGGCGGGCGATCAGCATGCCCACCACGAGGAAGAGCAGGCCGGTGGCCAGGCCGTGGTTGAGCATGTAGAGCACCGCGCCGGTGCCGGCCTGGGTGGTGAAGGCGAAGATGCCGACCCCGATGAACCCGAAGTGCGCGATCGAGGTGTACGACACCAGCCGCTTGAGGTCGTTCTGCCCGACCGCCAGCAGCGCGGCGTAGATGATGCCGATCACGCCGAGCGCCAGCGCCCAGGGGGCGAACCACCTCGACGCCTCGGGGAAGAGCGGCAGGCAGTACCGCAGGATCCCGAAGGTGCCGACCTTGTCCAGCACGCCGACGAGCAGTGCCGCCGCGCCGGCCGGGGCCGCGCCACCGGCGTCCGGCAGCCAGGTGTGGAACGGGAAGAACGGCGCCTTGATGGCGAACGCGAGGAAGAAGCCGAGGAACAGCCAGCGGGCCGTGTCGGTGGCGAACTCGGCCTGGCTGAGCGCCTGCCAGTCGAAGGTCTTCCCGCCGACCACCCAGAGGCCGATCACCGCGGCCAGCATGAACAGGCCGCCGACCAGGGAGTAGAGGAAGAACTTGACCGCCGCGTACTGCCGCTGGTGGCCGCCGTAGCTGCCGATGAGGAAGTACATCGGCACCAGCATGACCTCGAAGAACACGTAGAACAGGAAGACGTCGGCGGCGGCGAAGACGCCGATCATCGTGCACTCGAGGACGAGCAGCAGCGCGAAGTAGACCGGCACCGAGCGCTTGGACGACTCGGCGTCGTGCCACGACGCCAGGATCACCAGCGGCACCAGGATCGCGATGAGCATCAGCATGACCAGCGCGATGCCGTCCACCTCGAAGGTGAAGTTGACGCCCCAGTTCGGAATCCACGCGTACGACTCGCGGAACTGGAACCGGTCACCGTCGGCCTGGAAGGCGATCCACATGGCCACCGAGAGCACCAGCACCAGCAGCGACCAGCCGAACGCCACCAGCTTGGCCAGGTCCGGGTTGCGCCGTGGCAGCAGGGCCACCAGCAGGGCACCGACCAGCGGTGCCACGGTCAGCACCGAGAGGAACGGGAAGTTGGACATTATTCGGCCTTACCTCCGTCGTGACTGCGTGGCCCGCCGGCGGGGGCGGCCGCGTTGAGGTCGATCACGCCAGCCACCCCGCCTGCACCGCCAGGAAGGCCGCCACCACGAGCAGCGCGCCGGTCAGGATCGAGGTCGCGTACGACCGCACGAAACCGGTCTGCAGCCGCCGGAGCCGGCCCGAGCCCCCGCCCACCGCGGCGGCGAGGCCGTTGACCAGCCCGTCGACGCCCCGGTTGTCGAGGAAGACCAGCGCCCGGGTGAGGAAGATGCCCGGCTTCTCGAAGACCGCCTCGTTGACGGCGTCCGTGTAGAGGTTCCGGCGGGCGGCGGTGACCAGCACGCCGGCCGGCTGCGGCTCGGTGGCCGTGCCGTTGCGGAACAGGAACCAGGCCAGCCCGGCGCCGAGCACGGTCACCAGCAGGGAGAGCGTGGTGATCAGCCAGTGCGCGAGGACGGCCTCGTGGCCCTCCTCCTGGCCGCCCAGGCCGGCGGTCGCCTCCAGCCAGTCCGGCACCGACGTCGCGAGCAGGAAGCCCGCCCCGACCGAGCCGATGGCCAGCAGGACCAGCGGGATGGTCATCAGCTTCGGCGACTCGTGCGGGTGCTCGATGTCCTCGGTCCACCGCTTTGGGCCGTGGAAGGTGAGCACGAAGAGCCGGGTCATGTAGAACGCGGTGAGCCCGGCGCCGAGCAGCGCGGCCAGCCCGAAGAGCCAGGCCGTCCAGCCCTCCCGCTCGAACGCGGCCGCGATGATCGGCTCCTTCGAGAAGTAGCCGGAGAGCGGCGGGATGCCGATGATTGCCAGCCAGCCCATCATGAAGGTCAGCCAGGTGACCTTCATGTACTTCGACAGGTTGCCGAAGCGCCGGATGTCCACCTGGTCGTTCATGCCGTGCATGACCGAGCCGGCCCCGAGGAACATGTTGGCCTTGAAGAACCCGTGCGCCAGCAGGTGCACGATGGCCAGCGCGTACGCCGCGCCGCCCAGGCCGACGCCCAGGAACATGTAGCCGATCTGGCTCACCGTGGACCAGGCCAGCACCCGCTTGATGTCGTCCTTGGCCGCGCCGATGACGCAGCCCATCAGCAGGGTGATCGCGCCTACGCTGACCACCACGAGCTGGAGGGTGTGGTCGGCCGAGAAGATCGGGTTGGAGCGGGCGATCAGGTACACGCCCGCGGTGACCATGGTCGCCGCGTGGATGAGCGCGGAGACCGGGGTCGGGCCCTCCATGGCGTCCGGCAGCCACGCCTGGAGCGGGAACTGGCCGGACTTGCCCGTCGCGCCGAGCAGGAGCAGCAGGCCGAGCACCAGGACGGTGGTGCTGCCCAGCGCGCCGACGCCGTTGAAGACCTCGTCGTACTGGGTGGTGCCCAGCATGGCGAACATGACGAAGATGCCGATGGCCAGGCCGGCGTCGCCGACCCGGTTCATGAGGAACGCCTTCTTGCCGGCGGTGGCCGCGCTCGGCCGCCCGTACCAGAAGGAGATCAGCAGGTACGACGCCAGACCGACGCCCTCCCAGCCGAAGTAGAGCATCACGTAGTTGTTGCCGAGCACCAGCAGCAGCATGGCGGCGACGAACAGGTTGAAGTACCCGAAGAACCGCCGTCGGCCCTCGTCGTGCGCCATGTACTCGACCGCGTAGAGGTGGATCAGGAAACCCACCCCGGTGATCAGCAGTACGAAGACGGCGGCCAGCGGGTCGAAGAGCAGACCGAAGTCCACCTTGAGGTCGCCGACCGTGATGAACTGCCAGAGGCTCTGCTCGACCTGCTTGTTCTCCAGGCCACGGAGCTGGAAGAAGTAGGTCAGGCCGAGCACGAAGGCGGCGCCGATGGCCGCCACGCCCAGCCAGTGACCCCAGCGGTCCGCCCGCTTGCCGAGCAGCAGCAGGATCGCCGCGCTCACCAGCGGGATGGCCACCAGCAGCCAGACACTGCCCAGAAGCCCGCTGGCCTGGGCGAATTCCACAGTCTCTTCCACCACGAGCCCCTCAGTACTTCAGCAGGTTGGCGTCGTCGACGCTCGCCGAGCGCCGGGTCCGGAAGATCGACATGATGATGGCGAGCCCGACCACGACCTCGGCCGCGGCCACCACCATCACGAAGAACGCCATGATCTGGCCGTTCAGGTCGCCGTTGATGCGGCTGAACGTGACCAGCGTCAGGTTGGCCGCGTTGAGCATCAGCTCGACGCACATGAACAGCACGATCGCGTTGCGCCGGACCAGCACGCCGACGGCGCCGATGGTGAACAGCACCGCCGCGAGGATCAGGTAGTAGTCCGGGGTCATTTGTCGGTCCCCTTCAACGAGGTCTCCTCGGCCGTCAGCTCGCGCACCGGCAGGATCTCCGGGATGCTGCGGTCGGTCAGCCGGCCGTCGGGCAGGCGGGCCGGGGTGGCCACCGAGGACGACGTGGCGAAGACGCCCGGACCGGGCTTCGGGCCGGGGTAGTTGCCGGGGCGGAACCGGGCCTTCATGGTGGCGACCTGGTCCATCCGGTCCTCCTTGCGCCGCTCCACGTGCGCCAGCACCATCGCGCCCACCGCCGCCGTGATGAGCAGCGCGGAGGTCAGCTCGAAGGCGAAGACGTACCTGGTGAAGAGCAGCCGGGCGATGCCCTGCACGTTGCCCTCGGCGTTCGGCTGGTCCAGGCCGACGGCCTGCACGCCCTCCAGCGCCCGGTAGAGCCCGGAGCCGATCAGGCCGGCGAAGCCGAGCCCGAGCACCACCGCGGCGACCCGCTGGCCGCGCAGCGTCTCGATCAGCGAGTCGGAGGCGTCCCGGCCGACCAGCATCAGCACGAACAGGAACAGCATCATGATCGCGCCGGTGTAGACGATGATCTGCACCATGCCGATGAACGGCCCCGCCTGGAGCACGTAGAACACGCCCAGGCAGAGCATGGTCAGCACCAGCCAGAGCGCCGAGTGCACCGCGTTGCGCGCCCACACCATGCCAATCGCACCGAGGAGGGCCAGCGGGGCGAGGATCCAGAAGGTGACCTCCTCACCCCCGGACACCTGGCCCGCCGCGGCGAGCACCGTCTGACTGGTCATGCTCCTGCTCCCTTGCCCGCCTCGGCCCGCTGAGCGGCCTGCTCGGCGCCGGGGAAGGTCACGCCGGGGTGCTCCTCCACCTGGTACCGGCCCGGGCCCATCGGCGAGTGCTCGGCGCCGGCCGAGGTGCCCGGGTTGGTCAGTGCGCCGACGTAGTAGTCCTTCTCGCTGTCGCCCAGCCGCATCGGGTGCGGCGGCTGCTCCATGCCCGGCAGCAGCGGCGCGAGCAGCTGCTCCTTCGTGAAGATCAGGTCCTGCCGGTTGTCCCGGGCGAGCTCGTACTCGTTGCTCATGGTGAGCGAACGGGTCGGGCAGGCCTCGATGCAGAGCCCACAGAAGATGCACCGCGCGTAGTTGATCTGGTAGACGCTGGCGTACCGCTCACCCGGGGAGAAGCGCTGCTCCTCGGTGTTGTCGCCACCCTCCACGTAGATCGCGTCCGCCGGGCAGGCCCAGGCGCACAGCTCGCAGCCGATGCACTTCTCCAGCCCGTCCGGGTGCCGGTTGAGGATGTGCCGCCCGTGGTAGCGCGGCGCCGAGACCGGCGGCTTGAACGGGTAGTCGGTGGTGACGACCTTCCTGAACATGTGCGAGAAGGTGACCCCGAAGCCCTTGAACGTTCCGGTGATCGCGCCCACGTCACACCTCCCCTGACTCCGAGCCGGCGACCACGTTGGCCGGCTCCCGCTCGGCGACCACGCGCTTGGTACGCGGGCTCGGCGGAACTTGAAGATCCATCGGCGGCAGCGGGAAGCTGCCGTGCGGACGGCTGTTCACCTGCTCCTGCAGCGGCGGCTTCGGCGTCTTCTTGCGGCTCGGCCAGAAGAGCGTGGCCAGCAGCAGCACGCCCGCGCCGATGCCGGTGGCGACCAGCCGGTCCTTGGTCTGCCAGTCCTCGATCGAGCGGAGCCCGCTCAGCACCAGGATCCAGACCAGGTTGATCGGCAGCAGGACCTTCCAGCCGAAGCGCATGAACTGGTCGTAGCGGAGCCGGGGCAGGGTGCCCCGCAGCCAGACGAAGACGAAGACCAGGGCGATGACCTTGCCGAAGAACCAGAGCATCGGCCACCAACCCGAGTTGGCGCCCGCCCAGAGCGTGATCGGCCAGGGTGCCCGCCAGCCACCGAGGAAGAGCGTGGTGGTGACCGCGGACATGGTCACCATCGAGACGTACTCGGAGAGCATGAACAGCGCGAACTTGAGCGAGCTGTACTCGGTCATGAAGCCCGCGACCAGCTCCGACTCCGCCTCGGGCAGGTCGAACGGCGCCCGGTTGGTCTCACCGACCATGGCGATGAAGAAGATGATGAAGCTGGGCAGCAGCAGGATCGCGTACCAGCCCGGGGCCGGGATCTGCTGGCCGGCGATGGTCAGCTCGGTGGCGTCCCCCTGCGCGGCGACGATCCCGCTGGTCGACATCGTGCCGGCGGTCATGAACACCGCCACGATGCTCAGGCCCATGGCGACCTCGTACGAGATCATCTGGGCGCTGGACCGGAGACCGCCGAGCAGCGGGTACGTCGAGCCGGAGGCCCAACCGCCGAGCACGATGCCGTAGATGCCCATCGAGGAGCAGGCGAGGATCACCAGCACCGCCACCGACACGTCGGTGACCTGCAGCGGCGTGTGGTGGCCGAAGATGCTCACCTTCGGGCCGAACGGCACCACCGACAGCGAGGTGACCGCGCAGATCACCGAGATGGTCGGCGCGAAGAAGAACACCACCTTGTCGGCCGTCCGCGGGAGGATGTCCTCCTTGAAGGCCATCTTCAGACCGTCGGCGAGGGTCTGCAGCAGGCCGAACGGGCCGACCTGGTTCGGGCCGGGCCGGACCGCCATGCGGCCGACCACACGGCGCTCGAACCAGACGCCGAGCAGCGTGGCCAGCAGGCCGAAGACGAACGCGAAGACGATCTTCCCGAGGACCAGCCACCACGGGTCCTTGCCGAAGTCGGCCAGCGTCGGGTCCTGCGCCGCGAGGTAGAGGTTCACTGCGCCCGCCTTTCGTTCGCGACTGCGAGGCTCACTCGCTCCGCTCGTGCACTCCTCGCGCTCACTGGACACTCCCGGTGTTGAGGAGCGGGCCCGGACGGCCGGCCACGTCCGCGGCGACCGCCGCGGCCGAGACCTTGACGACCTGGCCGGACGTCGCGCCGAGGCTGCGCCGGACGGTCGAGCCGGGCGAGTTGGTCGGCAGCCAGACGACGCCGTCCGGCATCTCGGTGATCGCCGCCGGCAGGGTGACCGCGCCGCGGTCGGTGCCGACGGTCACCGGGTCGCCGTCCGCGACGCCGAGCGCCTCGGCGGTGCCCTTCCCCAGCCGGACCACCGGCGGGCGGGCCGTGCCGGCGAGGTGCTCGTCGCCGTCGGTGAGGCTGCCCAGGTCGAGCAGCTGGTGCCAGGTGGCCAGCACGGCCTCGCCGGCGCCGGGCTCCGGCACGGCGACCGGCTCGACGGACGGGGCGGACGGTCGGTCCACCCGGGTCGGCGCCAGCGCGCCCAGCTCCCGGCGGACGCTCTGCACGTCGCCGGTGCCCAGCCGCACGTCGAGCTGCGCGGCGATCGCGTCGAGCACCCGGCCGTCGGTCATCGCCGCGGTGTCCAGCACCTTCTCGAAGGGACGCAGCCGGCCCTCCCAGTCCAGGAAGCTGCCGGCCTTCTCGACCACCGGAGCGACCGGCAGGACCACGTCGGCCCGGCGGGCCACCGCGCTCATCCGCAGCTCCAGGCTGACCAGGAACGGCACCGCGCCCAGGGCCTGCTCGGCCAGGCGCGGGTCGGCCAGGTCGGCCGGGTCGACGCCGGCCACCACGAGGGCGCCGATCTGGCCGTTGGCCGTGGCCGTGAGGATGCCGTCGGTGTCCCGGCCGGCCTGGCTCGGGATCACCCCGGCCGGGATGTCCCACGCCTCGCCCAGCTCGGCGCGGGCGGCCGGCTCGGTGACCACGCGGCCGCCGGGGAGCAGGTTGGGCAGGCAGCCCGCGTCGACCGCGCCGCGGTCACCCGCGCGCCGCGGCACCCAGGCCAGCTTGGCCCCGGTCCGCCGGGCCACGTCCGCCGCGGCGGAGAGGCCGCCGGGCACCGCGCCCAGCCGCTCGCCGACGATCAGGACGGCACCCGGCTGGCTCAGCGCCTCGGCCACCGTGGCGTGCTCGGCCAGCACGCTGGCCTCCTCGCCCGGCACCACCCGGGCCAGCTTGGCCCCGAGCTTCTCCAGGCCGCGGGTCGCGAACGGCGCGAGCGCGTACACGGTGAGCTTCTTCTTCAGGTACGCCTTGCGCAGCCGCAGGAAGAGGATGGGGCACTCCTCCTCCGGCTCCAGGCCGACCAGCACCACGGCGGGCGCGTTCTCCACGTCCGCGTAGGTCACGTCGGTGACCCCGGCGACGCTGCTGGCCAGGAAGTCGGCCTCCTCGCGGGAGACCGGGCGGGCCCGGAAGTCGATGTCGTTGGTGTGCAGCGCGACCCGCGCGAACTTCGCGTACGCGTAGGCGTCCTCGACGGTGAGCCGGCCGCCGGTCAGCACCGCGGTGCCCCGCTCGCCGTCCCGGGCGGCGCGCAGCCCTTCGGCGGCCCGGGTCAGCGCCTCGCTCCAGGACGCCTCGCGCAGCTCACCGGTCTTCTCGTCCCGCACCAGCGGGGTGGTGAGCCGGTCGAACGCGCGGGTGTACTGGAAGCCCCAGCGGCCCTTGTCGCAGTTCCACTCCTCGTTCACCGCCGGGTCGTCACCGGCCAGCCGGCGCAGCACCTTGCCGCGCCGCCAGTCGGTGCGCTGGGCGCAGCCGGCCGCGCAGTGCTCGCAGGCGCTGGGGGTGGAGACCAGGTCGAACGGGCGGGCCCGGAACCGGTACTGCGCGCCGGTCAGCGCGCCCACCGGGCAGATCTGCACGGTGTTGCCGGAGAAGTAGGAGTTGAACGGGACATCGCCGGCGCCATCAGCACCACCCGCGTCAACCTCTGCTCCATAAGCCTCGTCCCGGTAGATGTTGATCTCCTCGGCGGACGACCGGCCCATCAGGTCGATGAACTTGTCGCCGGCGATCTCCTCGGAGAACCGGGTGCAGCGCTGGCAGAGCACGCAGCGCTCGCGGTCGAGCAGCACCTGGGTGCTGATCGGCAGCGGCTTCGGGTACTCCCGCTTGTGCTCGTGGAACCGCGAGTCGGTGCGGCCGGTGGACATGGCCTGGTTCTGCAGCGGGCACTCGCCGCCCTTGTCGCACATCGGGCAGTCGAGGGGGTGGTTGAGGAGCAGCAGCTCCATCACCCCCTCCTGGGCCTTCTTGGCGACCGGGGAGGTGAGCTGGGTCCGCACCACCATGCCGTCGGCCACGGTCTGGGTGCAGGAAGCGACCGGCTTGCGCTGGCCCTCCACCTCCACCAGGCACTGCCGGCAGGCGCCGGCCGGGGCCAGCAGCGGGTGGTCGCAGAACCGCGGGATCTCGGTGCCCAGCTGCTCGGCGACCCGGATCAGCAGCGCCCCCTTCGGGGCGGTGACCTGGACGCCGTCGATGGTCAGGGTGACGGTCTCGGTCTGCTTGGCTACGTCGGTCATCAGTGGGCTCCCACCAGCTGCTTCTCGGAGAGCTTCGGCGCGGTACGTCCCTCGATGTAGTCGAGGTAGTCCTGCTTGAAGTACTTCAGCGACGAGGTCACCGGACTGGTCGCACCGTCACCCAGACCGCAGAACGAACGGCCGAGGATGTTGTCGCAGGTGTCGAGCAGGGTGTCCAGGTCCTCGTGGGTGCCCTGGCCGGCGAGGATCCGCCGGTAGACCCGGACCATCCAGTAGTTGCCCTCGCGGCACGGGGTGCACTTGCCGCACGACTCGTGGTGGTAGAACTCCAGCCACCGGTAGGTCGCGTACACCGGGCAGTCCTGGTCGGAGAAGATCTGCGTGGCCGTGGTGCCCAGGATCGAGCCGGCCGCCGCCACCCCCTCGAAGTCCAGCGGCACGTCCAGGTGCTCGGCGGTGAGCAGCGGCGTCGACGAGCCGCCCGGGGTCCAGAACTTCAGGTTGTGCCCGGGCTGCATGCCGCCGGCCAGCTCGATCAGCTCGCGCAGGGTGATGCCCATCGAGCACTCGAACTGGCCCGGGTTGGCGATGCGACCGGAGAGCGAGTAGATCATCGGACCGGACGACTTCTCCGTGCCCATGGTCTTCCACCAGTCGGCGCCGCCCAGCACGATGTACGGCACGCTGGCGATGGTGCCGACGTTGTTCACCACGGTCGGGCTCGCGTACAGGCCGTGGGTCGCCGGGAACGGCGGGCGCAGCCGGGGCTGGCCCCGGAAGCCCTCCAGCGAGTCCAGCAGCGCGGTCTCCTCGCCGCAGATGTACGCCCCGGCGCCGGAGTGCACCACCAGGTCGAGGTCGAAGCCGCTGCCCTGGATGTTCCGGCCGAGGTAGCCCTTGGCGTACGCCTCCCGCACGGCGTTGCGCAGCCGGCGGGCGGCGTGCACGGCCTCGCCGCGGATGTAGATGTACGCCCGGTTGGCGCGGATCGCGTACGAGGCGATGATGACGCCCTCGACCAGCGAGTGCGGGTCGTGGGTCATCAGCGGCAGGTCCTTGCAGGTGCCCGGCTCGCCCTCGTCGGCGTTCACCACCAGGTAGTGCGGCTTGCCGTCGCCCTGCGGGATGAAGCCCCACTTGAGACCGGTCGGGAAGCCCGCGCCACCACGGCCGCGCAGCCCGGAGTCCTTGATCAGCTGGATCAGGTCGTCCGGGTGCGCCTTGAGCGCCTTGCGCAGGGCGGCGTAGCCGTCCAGCTTCTCGTAGGTGCCGATCCGCCAGGCGTCCGGCGACAGCCAGCGCTTGGTGAGCACCGGCGTCAGCTTGGCCAGCGTCTCCGGCCGAGGAGCGGTCACTTCTGGACCCCCGTTCCGCTCGCGTCCGCCGGGGTCGTGCCGTTGCCACCCGAGGACGCTTCGTTGAGGTTGCGCTGCTGCGCCCCGGCCTCGTCGCCGGCGGGCTTGCCGTCACCGGCCGGCGGGTTGGCCGCCGCTCCGGCGGCCTCCGCCGCCTGCGCGTCGCGGGGCGCCGGCGCCGTGGTGTCCGTCGGGACCCTGGTGCCGGGGGCGTCCGGCACCGCGGTGCCCGCGTCCGGCTGCCGGGTCTCGGCGGTACGCACCTGCGGCGACTTGTCGTCCGGCGCCTTGACGTCCGGCGCGGTGCTGCCGGTGGGGGCGGACGCCCCGTCGCCACCCTTGACCGGAGCGGCGGCAGCCTCGGCCGGGGCCGGCTTGGCGGCCTCCGCCTTCGCCTTCGCCTCGGCGGCGGCCTTGTCGGCCTCGGCCTTGCTGCGGATCGGGGTGTTCGGGTCGAAGCCCGGGACCGAGATGCCGTGCTGCTCGGCCAGGCGCAGGCCGCGCAGGGTGGGCTCACCCGGCCCGCCGTCAGCCACCGCGCCGTCCCGCTCGTCGGCGAAGCCGGCGAGCTGGACGGCCATCTCCTTGAGGGTGCACAGCCGGGCGCCCCGGGTCGGCATCGGCCGCCCGCCGGCCCGCAGCTCCTCCACCACGCCGAGCGCGCCCTGCGGGTCGACGTTGTCGAAGAAGTCGTAGTTGACCGTCATGACCGGGCCGTAGTCGCACGCCGCCAGGCACTCGGCGTGCTCCAGCGTGATCGTGCCGTCCGCGGTGGTCTCGTCGTGCCCGACGCCCAGGTGCTCGGCGAGGGTGTCGTAGACCTCCTGGCCGCCGAGCACGTTGCACATGGTGTTGGTGCAGACGCTGACCAGGTAGTCACCGGTCGGCTTGCGCTTGTACATCGTGTAGAAGGTGGCGACCGCGCCGACCTGGGCCTTGTTCAGGCCGAGCACCTCGGCGCAGAACTCGACCCCGGCCGGGGAGACGTAACCCTCCTCGGACTGGACCAGGTGCAGCAGCGGCAGCAGCGCCGAGCGGGACCGGTCCGCCGGGTACCGGGCGATGATCTCCCGCGCCCGCTCCCGGGTCTCTTCAGTGAAAGTCGTCATCGGTCACAACCACCCATCACGGGGTCCAGCGAGGCGCCACCGGCGATAACGTCGGCGATCAGGCCGCCCTCGGCCATCGCCGGGAGGGCCTGGAGGTTCACGAAGCTCGGCTCCCGGTAGTGCACCCGGTAGGGCCGGGTGCCGCCGTCCGAGACCGCGTGCACGCCGAGCTCGCCGCGGGGCGACTCGACGGCGACGTACACCTGGCCCGGCGGGACCCGGAAGCCCTCGGTGACGAGCTTGAAGTGGTGGATCAGCGACTCCATCGACTGACCCATGATCTTGGCGACGTGCTCCAGCGAGTTGCCCATGCCGTCGACGCCGATGGCGAGCTGCGCCGGCCAGGCGATCTTGCGGTCGGCCACCATGATCGGGCCCGGCTTGAGCCGGTCGAGGGCCTGCTCGACCAGCTTCAGCGACTCCCGGATCTCGGCCAGCCGGACCAGGTAGCGGCCCCACACGTCGCCGTCGGTGTGCGTCGGCACGTCGAACTCGTACGTCTCGTAGCCGCAGTACGGCATGGTCTTGCGCAGGTCCCAGGCGAGACCGGCGGAGCGCAGCACCGGGCCGGTGACGCCGAGCGCGAGGCAGCCGGTCACGTCGAGCACCGCGACGTTCTTCGTGCGCTCGATCCAGATCGGCTGGCCGGAGAGGAGGTCCTCGTACTCCTTGAGCTTCTTCGGCATCAGCTTGAGGAAGTCCCGGATCTTGACGATCGCGTCGTCCGGCACGTCCTGCGCCACCCCGCCCGGCCGCACGTACGCGTGGTTCATGCGCAGGCCGGTGATGGTCTCGAAGATGTCGAGGATGTACTCCCGCTCGCGGAAGCCGTACAACATCATGTTGATCGCGCCCAACTCCATGCCGGTGGTGGCCAGCCAGACCAGGTGCGACGAGATCCGGTTGAGCTCCATCATCAGCACCCGGATGGTGGTGGCCCGCTCGGTCACCTCGTCGGTGATGCCGAGCAGCTTCTCCACCGCGAGCGCGTACGCCGTCTCGTTGAACAGCGGGGAGAGGTAGTCCATCCGGGTCACGAAGGTCGAGCCCTGCACCCAGTTGCGGTATTCGAGGTTCTTCTCGATGCCGGTGTGCAGGTAGCCGACGACCGAGCGGGCCTCGCGGACCGTCTCGCCCTCCAGCTCCAGGATCAGGCGGAGCACGCCGTGCGTGGACGGGTGCTGCGGACCCATGTTGACGACGATCCGCTCGTCGTTGATCGGGTCCGTGCCGGAGACGACCTGATCCCAGTCCCCACCGGTGACGGTGAAGACCTTGCCCTCGGTGGTCTCGCGCTCGGTCGCGTAGTTCGACGTGGTCACTGGTAGGACCTCCTACGGTCCGGCGGCGGGATTTCCGCACCCTTGTACTCGACGGGGACGCCGCCGAGGGGGTAGTCCTTGCGCTGCGGGTGCCCCTCCCAGTCGTCCGGCATGAGGATCCGGGTCAGGTTGGGGTGGCCGTCGAAGACGATGCCGAACATGTCGTACGCCTCCCGCTCCTGCCAGTCGGCGGTCGGGTAGACGGCGGTGACGCTCGGCAGGTGCGGGTCCTCGGCGGAGACCGCGGCCTCCAGCCGGACCCGGCGCCGATAGGTCATCGAGGTGAGCTGGTAGACCACGTGCAGCCGGCGTCCGTCCGCGCCCAGGTAGTCCACGCCGGACACCGAGCTGCAGAGCTCGAAGCGGAGCGCCAGGTCGTCGCGCATCACCTGGCAGACCTCGGCGATCCGCTCCGGGCGGACGTGCAGGGTCAGCTCGCCCCTGTCGACCACGACCTTCTCGATCGCGTCGCCGAACTGGGGGTACGCCTCCTCCAGCGCGTCGCGGACCTCGTCGAAGTAGCTCCCGTACGGCCGGGCGGCCTCCTCGATCGGCTTGCGCTGGCGGACCAGGCCGCCGTAGCCGGAGACGTCGCCGGTGCCCTGGTTGCCGAACATGCCGCGCCCGGCCGGGCTGGCCGGCGGGTACTCCGCCGGGGCGGTGCTGCTGGCGCCGGCCGGGGTCGTCGGCACCGGCACGCCGCCGTCGTTGTTCTTGTCGTTCGGTGCCGTCACTGGGCCTGCCCTCCGTTCGCGACTGCGGGGCTCCGCTCCGCTGCACTCCTCGCGCTCACTTGGGGCCCCCCTGCGACTGGAGGTGGTTCTGCGCCTTCATCCAGTTCTCGATCCGCAACTGCTCCTCGCGCCCCTCGCGGACCGCCTTCGTCCACTCGGCGCGCCGGGCCTTGTCGTTGCGGTACGACGACGGCATCGAGCCGTAGGGCACGACGGGCACGTCACCGCGCTCCTTGCGGGCCTCCAGCATCTTGCGGCCGTTCGCGCCCAGCGGCTCGTACATGATCTTCTCGCGGAGCTTGAGCACCGCGTCGATGAGCATCTCGGGCCGGGGCGGGCAGCCCGGGAGGTACATGTCGACCGGCACGATGTGGTCCACGCCCTGCACGATGGCGTAGTTGTTGAACATGCCGCCGCTGCTGGCGCAGACGCCCATCGAGATGACCCAGCGGGGCTCGGCCATCTGGTCGTAGATCTGCCGCAGCACCGGAGCCATCTTCTGGCTCACCCGGCCGGCCACGATCATCAGGTCCGCCTGCCGCGGCGAGGCCCGGAAGACCTCCATGCCCCAGCGGCCCATGTCGTAGTGCGGACCACCGGCGGCCATCATCTCGATGGCACAGCAGGCCAGGCCGAAGGTGGCGCCCCAGACGGACGACTTCCGCGACCAGTTGACCAGCTTCTCCACGGAGGTGAGCAGGACGCCGGCCGGGAGCTTCTCCTCGATGCCCATCTGACGTACCTCCCTCAGTCCCAGTCCAGGCCGCCGCGCCGCCAGACGTAGGCGTAGGCGACGAAGACCGCGACGATGAACAGGACCATCTCCACGAAGCCGAAGATCGGCAGGGCGTCGAAGGAGACCGCCCAGGGGTACAGGAAGATGATCTCGATGTCGAAGACGATGAAGAGCATCGCCGTCAGGTAGAACTTGATCGGGAACCGGCCGCCGCCGACCGGCTGCGGGCTCGGTTCGATGCCGCACTCGTACGCCTCGAGCTTGGCCTTGTTCAGACGCCGGGGGCCGGCGAATCGGGCGGCGGCCACGGAGAACAGCGCGAACCCCGCGGCGAGGGCGAACAGCCCGATGATCGGTGCGTAAGGAGAGAGCGTCATCGTTGTCCCCTGCTCATCCTTCCCTGACCTCGGTGGTTAGCGAAAATCACACTATTCACGTCCCTCACGACCTCGACGGCGGGGGTCGATCTTTGTCGGTCCCGGGGGCCGGGACCGGTGGTCTACACGGCGGGTGCCACCCTCGTCATCGCGTTGATGACCCGGTCCATGGCGTCGCCGCCCCGCGGATCGGTGAGGTTGGCCAGCAGCTTGAGCACGAAGCGCATGAGCATCGGGTGCGGCATGCCGTGCTTGGTGGCCATCCGCATGACCTCGGGACGGCCGATGAGCTTCACGAAGATCCCGCCGAGCCGGTAGTAGCCGCCGAAGCGGGCCTTCAGCTCCTGCGGGTACGCGAGCAGCGCCCGCTCCCGCTCCGCGCCGGCCGGACGGGCCAGCGCCTGCACCGCCACCTCGGCGGCCAGCTCGCCGGACTCCATGGCGTACGCGATGCCCTCGCCGTTGAACGGGTTGACCATGCCGCCGGAGTCGCCGACCAGCAGGACCCCGCGGGTGTAGTGCGGGACCCGGTTGAAGCCCATGGGCAGCGCCGCGCCGAGGATCGGCCCCTCCGCGTTGGTCTCGTCGGTCATCCCCCAGTCCTCGGGGGTGTTGGCCAGCCAGTCGGTGAGCAGCCGCCGGTAGTTCGTCTTGCCGAACGCCGAGGAGGAGTTGAGCACGCCCAGGCCGACGTTCACCCGGCCGTCGCCGAGGCCGAAGATCCAGCCGTAGCCGGGCAGCAGCGCGTCGCTGCCCTTGGCCCGCAGCTCCAGCCAGGACTCCAGGTAGTCGTCGTCGTGCTTCGCCGCGGAGCGGTAGTAGCGGCGGACCGCCACGCCGATCGGCCGGTCCTCCCGCTTGGCCAGCCCCAGGGCGAGGGGGAAGCGGCCGGAGACGCCGTCGGCGGCGACCACCAGCGGCGCGTGGAAGGTGGCCGGCTCCTTGTCCGGGCCCACCTCGGCCTGCACCCCGATCACACGGTCGTCCGCGTCGAGCACCGGAGTCAGCACGTTGACGCTGGTGCGCAGCTTCGCCCCGGCGGCGACGGCCCGCTGCGCGAGCAGGTCGTCGAAGTCGAGCCGGGTCCGCACCAGGCCGTAGTTGGGGAAGCTGGCCAGGTCGGGCCAGTCCAGTTCCAGGCGTACCCCGCCGCCGATCACCCGCAGGCCCTTGTTGCGCAGCCAGCCGGCCTCGGGCGAGGTGTCCACGCCCATCCGGATGAGCTGCCGCACGGCCCGGGGCGTGAGCCCGTCGCCGCAGACCTTCTCCCGGGGAAATTCGGTCTTCTCCAGCAGCAGCACGCGTACGCCGTGCCGCGCCAGGTGGTACGCCGTCGCCGATCCTCCGGGACCGGCGCCCACGACGATGACGTCGGCGTCGTTCTCCACCGCGGTCATCCGCGCCTCCTCCCGCATGCTCGTGAAATGCTTCACAAGCCGATCGGGTTGGAGTCTATGACCGGCGTTACACCTGTATGCGCTGAGGGGGGCCTAACTCGCGGAAACAGGTCGGCACGGGTGTGTCCGGCGGTCAGGAGCGGGCGGCGGTGGCCGGCCCCAGGCCGGCGTCGAGCCGGATCGCCTCCGGCAGGTGATCGCGCAGCGCACCGCCGGCCGCGCGGTCGAGTGCGGCCAGCACCTCGGCGACCACCTGGCGGACGTCGGCGGGATCCGCGCCGGCCAGCTCCCGGAGCTGCGCGATCAGTTCCGCCGCGTCGTCGTCGGTGGTCGCTCGGTCGGGTCCCGTCATGGGGGCGAGCTTACGGGACAAAGTAGACCTAAAACGGATATTCACGAAAAGGTCCGGTTTGCCACCGGCCCGGACGTCATTCCCGGGTCGCGCGGTGCAGCGCCACGACGCCGCCGGTCAGGTTCCGCCAGGCCACCCGCCCCCAGCCGGCCGCGCCGACCCGCGCGGCCAGCGCCGCCTGGTCCGGCCACGCCCGGATGGACTCGGCCAGGTAGACGTAGGCGTCGGGGTTGCTCGACACCGTGCGCGCCACCGCCGGCAGCGACCGCATCAGGTACGACAGGTAGACGGTGCGGAACGCCGGGTTGACCGGCGTGCTGAACTCGCAGACCACCAGCCGGCCGCCCGGCCTGGTGACCCGGGCCAGCTCACGCAGCGCCGCGTCGGTGTCGTTGACGTTGCGCAGCGCGAAGGAGATGGTGACCGCGTCGAAGCTGGCGTCGGCGAAGGGCAGCCGCAGGGCGTCCCCGGCCAACAGCGGCACCTCCGGCCGGGTGCGCTTGCCGGCGTGCAGCATGCCGAGCGACAGGTCCGCGCCCACCGCGTACGCCCCGGAATGCGCCAGCTCCTCGGTCGAGACGCCGGTGCCGGCGCCCACGTCCAGCACCCGCTCGCCGGGGCGCAGCCCCAGCGCCGCCCGGGTGGCCCGCCGCCAGAACCGGTCCTGCCCGAAGGACAGCACCGTGTTGGTCAGGTCGTAGCGGGCGGCCACGCCGTCGAACATGGCGGCGACCTCGTGCGGCTGCTTGTCCAGGCTGGCGCGCTGGCCCTGGGGGGTACGGCTCACGCCTCCACTCTGCCAGCCGGCCCGTGCCCGACTCCTCCCGGGTACGCGAAGGGGCGGGGTGGTCACCCACCCCGCCCCTTCGGTGTCCAGGTTGGTCAGTCCTCGGCCCGCTCGTCGGTCGGGGTGACGAGGACCACCTTCCGGCGGCGGGAGAGCATCAGCAGCACCCCGCCGGCCAGCAGGACGGCCGCGCCGATCCCACCGATGAGCCCGACCTGCACACCGGTCACCGGCAGGCCGCCGCCGGCACCGCCACCCTCGGTCGGCGCGGGACTCGCCGTCGCGCCGCCGGTCGGGGTCGGCTCGGCGGTCGGCGTCGGCTCGACCGTCGGAGTCGGGGTCGGCGTGGGCTGCGTGGCCTGGTCGACGAAGACGTCGAACTGGGCGGTGTTGTCGCCGTCGTCGGTCTCGGTGAAGCTGCGGCGCTGCGTCGAGCTGGCCACCCGGGGCTCCTCCTCCGGCGCGCCGGAGGCGGCGTCGAGCCCGGCGGCGAACACGAAGCCGGGGCGGAGCACCGGCTCGGTGACGTCCGCGTCGACCTTCACCCGGACGTCGGCGCTGTAGTACTCGCCCGGCGCCAGCACCGCGCCACCGTCCTCGCAGTACGCCGTGGCCAGCCCGCCCAGCTCCTGCTCCTCGCAGCCCTCGGGCAGCTCGGCGAAGGTGACGCCGGCCGGCAGCGTGATCCCGTAAGCGACGCCCGTGGCGCGGCGGCTGCCGTCGTTGTAGACGGCCCAGTCCAGCGGGGCCGTCTCACCCGGCTTGACCGGCTTCAGGCCGGACTCCCCGGCCTCGTCGCCGTCGACCTGCACGTCCGCGTACACGTCCTGCACCCACGTGGTCAGGTCGTAGCCGGGGGCCGCGACGGTGATGTCGTGCTCGACGGTGTTGTTCTCCGGATCGGGGTCGGCGGTGGCCGCGCTGATGGTCACCACCAGCGTGCCCGCGGCGCCCTTGCCGCCCGTGGAGAAGAGCGGGATGCCGAAGTCCTCGGTGGTGCCGGCGGCGAGGTCACCGAGCAGGCAGGAGAACCGGGTGCCGTCGACCTCGCAGCCCTCCGGGACCACCACGCCGACCTTCCGGGGCTTGAGGCCCTCGGTCTCCACCGTGACCCGGACGCCCTCGGCGTCGACGGCGCCGGTCGTGTTGTCCACCTGGAACTTGAACGGCTTGGCCTTGGCCTCCTCGACGCCCTTGGCCAGCTGGTAGCTGAGTGGAATGAGCTGGAGGTCGGCCTGGTCGGCGGCCTGCGCGGGACCGGCGACGACACCGAGACCACCAGCGGCGAGCAGGGTGACGACGCCGGCACGGGCCAGCATCGATCGATGCAGGAAGGTCATGGATCCCCCGAGGGATGGGACGCGTCGATGTTTGCGGAACGAAGGGACGCTACCGGAGCGACGTCGGGACACGCCAGAACCTGATCGATGATTTCGTCCGTCCTCTGCGGAGACAGAGACAGCAGGGGCGGGATGGTGACCCATCCCGCCCCTGCTGCTGTGCGTTATGTGAACGACCCTCGCGGGCCGATGGAGGACGCCGTCAGGCGGACGACGACAGCGTAACCGGCAGCCTCGTCGCGCGGGCCGAGGTCGCGCTGGTCGCCGCCGTCCTGTTATCTCCGAGGCCGGCGAGCCGGTCGTCCGGCCGATGGAACCGGCGTCAGTTGGCCTCGACCAGCGGGAGGGACTTCCCGACACCGCCGCCCGGCAGGGCGATGGAGGAGAAGTGCGAGACCACCCGGTCGTCGCTCGGGTCGTCGGCCGGGGTGCGGTGCACCGCGAGCCGGTTGTAGAGGGTGTCCCGCTGGGCGGGGATGCGGTCCGCGGTGCGGATCATCGAGATCAGCTCGTGCAGGTTCGAGCGGTGCCGGGCGCCGGCCGAGGAGATGACGTTCTCCTCCAGCATGATCGAGCCGAGGTCGTCCACCCCCATGTGCAGGGCGAGCTGTCCGACGTCCTTGCCGGTGGTCAGCCACGACGCCTGCAGGTGCGGCACCGTCTCGAAGAAGAGCCGGGCCACCGCGACCAGCCGCAGGTACTCCAGCGTGGTCGCCTGGGTGCGGCCCTTCAGGTGGTTGTTCTCCGGCTGGTACGTCCACGGGATGAACGCGCGGAAGCCGCCGGTGCGGTCCTGCACGTCGCGGATCATCCGCAGGTGCTCGATCCGCTCGGCATGGGTCTCGCCGGTGCCCATCATCATGGTCGCCGTCGATTCGAGGCCCTGCCGGTGCGCCAGCTCCATGACCTCCAGCCAGCGCGCGCCCGACTCCTTCAGCGGCGCGATCGCCTTCCGCGGCCGGTCCGGCAGCATCTCGGCGCCCGCGCCGGCGATCGAGTCCAGCCCGGCGGCCTTGATCCGGGCGATCGCCTCGTCCAGGCTCACCCCGGAGACCTTGGCCATGTGCAGGATCTCGCTCGGGCCGATCGAGTGGATGGCGAGCTGCGGGTACGCCTGCTTGACCGCTGAGAACAGCTCCTCGTAGTACTCCACGCCGTAGTCCGGGTGGTGGCCGCCCTGGAGCATCACCTGGGTGGCGCCCAGCTCGACCGCCTCGCCGCAGCGGCGCAGGATCTCCTCGGTCGGGTGGGTCCAGCCCTCCTTGTGCTTGGGGGCCCGGTAGAAGGCGCAGAACTTGCACGCCGTCACGCAGACGTTCGTGTAGTTGATGTTGCGGTCGATCAGGTAGGTGACGATGTTGTCCGGGTAGCGCCGCCGGCGCACCGCGTCCGCCGCCTCGCCCAGCGGGTGGAAGGGCGCCTCGGTGTAGAGCAGCAGGGCCTCCTCGGGCGTGATCCGCCCGCCGTCGGCGCTGCGCTGCAGGATGTCGTCGATCTCCCGGCTCACCGTCACGTACCCGAGGGTACGCCGCTGTGACGCCGAGGCCGTGCGGGGTGCTCCGCGATGTGACGCCTCCGCCGGCTCAGTTCATCCCGGGGCTGGCCACCACGAGGCCGACGGCCTTCGCGGCGCCTAACAGTCGCCGGTCGTAGGTGACGAACGCGACGAAGTCGGCGCCCGCCTGGCGAGCCAGATTCTCCGCCGTGGCGAGGTGGATGGCGTCGAGGCTGCGCAGCATGGGTTCGGCATACGCACCGGCCGCCGCCCGGACCGCCGCGTCAATCTCGACCCGGTAGAGCCGTCCCAGGACGGACGGAACACCCACCAGCGCCTGTGGCGCGGCACGACGCAACGCTCGCGGCACCTCGACCTCGACCAGGGCCGACGAGACAAGCGGCGCCCCTGCGTGGTCGTTGAGCCAGGCGATCAGATCCGGCGTCTCCTCCTCACGCCGGAGCATCTTGATGACCGCCGCCGAGTCGAGGTAGATCACCAACGCTCCTCGTCCCGCGCGTCCGCCAGGACCGCTGCGACGTCCACGGCAGGGTCGCCGAGCACCGGAGGCATCGGGATCGGCCCTGCCGCGGTCGGTGCGGTCGCCCGCCCCTCGGCAACCAGGCGACCGAGAAGCGCGTCGCCGGCCAGCACCGGGACGAGACGGGCGATCGGCTCTCCGCGATCGGTCACCTCGACGGTCTCACCCGCACGGACCCGCGCCAGCACCCGGCTCGTGTGCTGGTTCAGTTCCCGGACCGCGATCTGCTCCATGCTCCGAGTGTAGAACGGTTTGTTCTACGAGCCGCGTCGACGGGACAACGAATTTGCCGATCCTGGCTTATCGTGCGGTGCTCTCAGACTTCGATCAAGGAACGGCCATGACCGCACCCTCCGCGAACCCACCCCACATCGCGCCCGTGTTCCCGCCCACCAGCACCGAGCTCACCTGCCGCTGCTGCGGCTCGGTGCCCGCCATCAAGGCGACCGTGCGCGGGCACCAGGGTTTCGTCCTCCTCTGGCGCATGCTGAGCCGGCGTGGCCCGTTCTGCCGGTCCTGCGGCATCGCGGTCTGCCGTGACATGACCGCGGACACCCTCTATCAGGGCTGGTGGGGTGCCGCCTCGATGATCCTCACTCCGCTGGTTCTGCTCGGGAACCTCGTCACCCGGGTCCGCCTCGGCCGCCTGGCGGAACCGCAACCTGGGGCCCCGGGCACGCCGGCGGTGCCAGGCAAGCCCGTGTTCCGGCGGGCCGCCGCGCTCGGCCTCCTCATACCCGTGGCCCTCGTCGCCGTCATCGGCTGGTCGATCGCCGACGATCCCGCGTACGCCGCCGTCGGCGACTGCGTCAAGGTGACCGATCTGGTCACCCATTCGAGGGTCAGCGTCGTCGACTGCGGCGATCCGGCCGCCGGCTACGTCATCGTCGGCCGGATCGACGGTGCCACCACCGACGCGCCGTGCGGGCGGTTCTCCGGCGTCGTCGCGAGCTACACCGAGCGGCAGAGGTCGGACAAGTATCTGCTCTGCCTCGGTCCCAACCGCTGACCCCGTCCGTCCGTCCGCCGATCGTCCCGAGCCCGGGGTGCCCGGCGGGCGGTGGGCGCGGCACCGCCCGTGGCGCCCTCAGGCGTCGTAGTCGACCGTGAGCTTGTCGGTCACCGGGCTCGACTGGCAGGTGAGGACGTAGCCGGCGGCCACCTCGTCCGGCTCCAGTGCGTAGTTGCGCGCCATGGTCACCTCGCCGGCGACCACCTTGGCCTTGCAGGTCGAGCAGACCCCGCCCTTGCAGGCGTACGGGAGTTCGCCGCGGACCTTGAGCGCGGCGTCCAGCACCCGCTCGTCGCGGCCCATCGTGAAGCTCGACGAGCGGCCGTCCAGCACGATGGTCACCTCGGCGCCGGCACCGGGCTCGTCACTCGGGCGCCGGATCGGCTCCGGCGGGGCGTCGACGTGGAACAGCTCGGTGTGCACGGCCGAGTCGGGCACGCCCCGGTCGGCGAACACCGCCTTGGCGTCCACCACCATCCCGTACGGGCCGCAGAGGAACCACTCCTCGATCGCCTCGCCGGGGACGACGGTGTCGAGCAGCCGGGTCAGCCGGTCGGCGTCGATCCGCCCGGAGAGCAGCGCGGACTCGCCCATCTCCCGGGAGAGCACGTGCACGAGGTGCAGCCGGGTCGGCCACCGGTCCTTCAGGTCGGCCAGCTCCTCGGCGAACATCACGGTGTTCGCCGTGCGGTTGCCGTACACCAGGGTGAAGGTGCTGGCCGGTTCGACGGACAGCGCGGTCGCGACCAGCGAGAGCACCGGGGTGATGCCGGAGCCGGCGACCACCGCGCCGTAGTGGCGGACCCGGTCCGGGGCGAACCCCGAGGTGAAGTGCCCGAGCGGGGGCAGCACCTCGACGGTGTCGCCGCCGCGCAGGGCCCCACAGGCGTACGCGGAGAAGGCACCGCCGGGAACCTCCCGCACCCCGATCCGCAGCCGGCCGTGCCGGGCCAGCTCGTCGGGGGTCGAGCAGATCGAGTACGACCGCCGCACCTCGGCGCCGCCCTCCCCGGTGGCGCCGGTGAGCCCGCTTCCGGCGGCGAGCCGCACCGTCAGGTGCTGCCCGGCGGAGAACGCGAACGTCTCCCGCAGCTCCTCGGGCACGGCGAAGGTGATCGCCACGGCGTCGTCGGTGAGCCGGTCGACGGCGGCGACGGGCAGCGGGTGGAAGGCCGGCCGGCGACGGACCGGTCGGGTGATCGTGACAGTCACAGCGCCTTCAGGTGGTCGAAGGGTTCGGAGCAGGAGCGGCAGCGCCACAGGGCCTTGCACGCGGTGGACCCGAACCGGCTGACCTGCTCGGTCTCCGGGGAGCCGCAGCGCGGGCAGCGGACGGCCAGGGTCAGCGGGACGACGCCACCGCTCCGGGCGGCCGGGGCGGGCGGGGCGATGCCGGCGGCGGCCAGCTTGGCCCGGCCGCCCTCGGAGATCCAGTCGGTGCTCCACGCCGGGGCGTAGACGGTGCGGACCTCGGCGTCCGGGTGACCGGCGGCGGCGAGCGCGCGGCGGATGTCGGCCCGGATGACGTCCATGGCCGGGCAGCCGGTGTAGGTGGGGGTGATCGTGACGACCACCCGGCCGCTGCCGGGATCCTCGTCGACCGACCGCAGGATGCCCAGCTCGTCGATGGTGACGACCCGGATCTCGGGGTCCACCACCGCCGCCACGGCCTCCCTCGGACTGCTCACCAGCGGGCCCCCGGGTGGGCGCGGTGCAGCACCTGCATCTCGGCCAGCAGGTAGGAGAGGTGTTCGGTGTGGACGCCGTCCCGCCCGCCGCCCGGTGCCCAGCCGCCGGTGGGCCGGGTCAGCGTCGCCTCGTCGAGCACCGCGGACACGACGGCGTCGAAGTCGGCCCGCAGGGTGGCCGGGTCGACCGGCGCCGCCGGGTCCGCGGTGAACAGCTCGTGGGTGTACGGCCAGACCTGGTCGACCGCGTCCTGCATGCGCCGGTGCGACTCCTCGGTGCCGTCGCCGAGCCGCTTCACCCAGAGCGAGGCGTGGTCCAGGTGGTACGCCGACTCCTTGCGCGCCTTCGCCCCGATCGCGGCCAGCCGCTCGTCGGCGCACCCGCTCAGCGCGGTGTAGAGCGGGAGCTGGTAGGCGGCCAGGAAGAACAGCTTCGCCATGGTCACGCCGAAGTCGCCGTTGGGCAGCTCGACCAGGAGGCGGTTGCGGAACTCCCGGTCGCCGCGCAGGTAGGCAAACGCGTCCTCGTCCCGGCCGGCGCCTTCCAGCTCGCCCGCGTAGGTGAGCAGGAGGCGGGCCGCGCCGAGCTGGTCGAGGGCGATGTTGGCCAGCGCGACGTCCTCCTCCATCTCCGGTGCGCGGGAGGTCCACTCGCCGAGCCGCTGCGCCGCGATCAGCGCGTCGTCGCCCAGGCCGAGGGTGAAGTCGAACAGCTCGCTCACAGGTGCGCCACCCCGTCCGGCACCTCGTAGAAGGTGGGGTGGCGGTAGACCTTGTCGGCCGCCGGGTCGAAGAAGGCGTCCTTCTCGTCCGGGCTGGACGCGGTGATCGCGCTCGCCGGCACCACCCAGATCGAGACGCCCTCCTGGCGCCGGGTGTACAGATCGCGGGCGTTGCGCAGGGCCAGCTCCGCGTCGGGGGCGTGCAGGCTGCCGACGTGGGTGTGCGACAGCCCGCGCCGGGCCCGCACGAAGACCTCCCACAGCGGTGAGTGATCCTTCGCGCCGGGCTGATCGGTTCGCTCGCTGCGCTCGCTCACGCCGCCACCTTCTCCTTGTTCCGCTGCTTCGCCGCGTACGCCGCGGCGGCCTCCCGCACCCAGGCGCCGTCGGAGTGGGCCCGCCGCCGGTGCTCCATCCGCTGCCGGTTGCACGGCCCGTTGCCCTTGATCACCTGCATCAGCTCGTCGTAGTCGGGCTGGGTGTAGTCGTAGGACTGCCGCTGCTCGTTCCAGCGCAGGTCCGGGTCGGGGATGGCGAGGCCGAGGATCTCCGCCTGCTGCACGCACATGTCGACGAAGCGCTGGCGCAGCTCGTCGTTGGAGAAGCGCTTGATCTTCCAGGCCATCGACTGTGCGCTGTGCGTCGAGTCTCCGTCCGGCGGGCCGAACATGGCCAGTGACGGGTACCACCAGCGGTCCACCGCGTCCTGGGCCATGGCCTTCTGCTCGGGGGTGCCGTGGGCCAGGGTGTGCAGGATCTCGTAGCCCTGGCGCTGGTGGAACGACTCCTCCTTGCAGACCCGGATCATCGCCCGGGCGTAGGGGCCGTAGGAGCAGCGGCACAGCGGCACCTGGTTGACGATCGCCGCGCCGTCCACGAGCCAGCCGATCGCGCCCACGTCGGCCCAGGTCAGGGTCGGGTAGTTGAAGATCGAGCTGTACTTCTGCCGGCCGTCGATCAGCAGCTCGACCAGCTCGTCCCGGCTGACGCCGAGCGTCTCCGCCGCGGCGTAGAGGTAGAGACCGTGTCCGGCCTCGTCCTGCACCTTGGCCAGCAGGATCGCCTTGCGCTTGAGCGAGGGGGCCCGGCTGATCCAGTTCCCCTCCGGCTGCATGCCGATGATCTCGGAGTGCGCGTGCTGGGCGATCTGCCGGATCAGCGTCTTCCGGTACGCCTCCGGCATCCAGTCGCGCGGCTCGATCTTCTGGTCGGCGTCGATCACGTCCGTGAAGTACGCCGCGAAGTCCTCGTCGGGCGCCGGTCCGCCGCGCCGGGCGCGTGCCGCCGCCTCGCGCAGCGCGGCCTCCGCCGCCTCCACCTCGCCGAGCAGGCCGCCGCCCGGGCCGTCCTCGGGCGGGGCGAAGTCGTTGCCATACATGAGGCCAGTGTTACAGCTCGCGCCCAATGACACCAGAGGGTGTAACAGGTTTCCCGACCCACCTTCTGTCACCGACCGACCGCTTCCAGTGACGGCGCCTGACCTGCGCAAACGTTGTGACCTCGGCCACGCGCCGAAGATGAATCCCCACAAGAGCGGCATAGCGGTCCAATATCCCGCCTTCACGGCGAGTTGCCGGGCCTGGGGATCTGGCATCCGGCCTGTCCGGAAGTAGACTTCGCCCGGCACACCGATCGGCTGCTGACGATCGCCACGGCTCCAGGCCCTCTCCCCCGGCCTCGGCGATCAGGCCGAAACACCTTCGGAAGCGCCGGTCCCCCCGGCCAGACAACCTGGAGTTCACCCACTCATGCGACCTCGCGTGACCATGGTGCTCGCCATCGTGGCGGTCCTCATCGGCGGCGGCATGCTGGTCCCCGCCGCGTACGCCAAGCTCTCCGCTGGCGAAAGCCTGGGCGGCATCGGCGGTGGTGTGGCGCAGGTTCCCACGCCCGCTCCCAGCCCGCCCCCGGAGCCGACCCTGGCCGCCGGGCCGGTCTCGGTGAACTTCAAGGGCAAGTTCTTCTCCTGGGCGCTGATGGACCGGAAGACCGGCAAGATCAGCGGTGCGCCGAACATGGCGTCGACCAACTCGACCGAGTCGATGATCAAGGCCTGGATCGTCTCCGACTACCTGCGCCAGCTCGGCGACAAGGCGCCCAGCGCGGCGCGCAAGAAGCAGGCCGAGACCGCGATCCGGGACAGCAACGACATCTCGGCCGAGGCGCTCTACAACGCCGGCGGCCGCAAGCCGGTGCTGATCCGGCTGATCAAGATGTGCAAGCTGACCGACACGAGGATTGAACCCACCAAGGCCAAGTGGGCGTACACCCAGATGTCGCCGCGCGACGCGGTGCGCATGGGCGACTGCATCGGCGACGGCACCGCCGCCGGGCCGAAGTGGACGAAGTGGGTGTTGAACGAGATGGCCAACGTGCGCGGCGGCGTCAAGGACCAGAAGTCCGAGGCCGTCCAGGGCGGTCACTGGGGCATCGTCGACGGCCTGCCCGCGTCGATCACCTCGCAGGGGCCGGTCAGCATCAAGAACGGCTTCACCATGCTCTGGGCCGACGGCCAGTGGCACGTCAACTGCCTCGCGGTGGCCAAAGACTGGACCCTGGCCGTGATGATGCGTTACCCCGGCGCGGGCGACCCGAAGACCCCCTCGTACGGCGCGAAGGTCTGCGCCAGCGTCGCCACCCAGCTGGTGACCCCACAGCCGGGCGCCGCTCTCAAGGTGCCGCAGCAGCCGGTCGGGAAGCTCTGATGGCGGGCAGCCGGCGCCGGCCGGGCAGTGACCACCGCACACTGACCTACAGCGCGGTCGCCGTGATCCTGGTCGGCCTGGTGCTCGTCTCGCTCAGGTTCGTGCCCGGCTCTCCGCTCCGCCCCACGGCCACCTCGCAGTCGCCCGCGGCGGCCGCCCGGTCCACGGGCCCGTCCACCGATCGCAACACCCGCCCCTCGCCGTCTCCGTCGCCGTCGTTGGAGCCGCTGCCGTTCGCCGCCCAGGACCTCAGCGACCTGAACATCAAGGGCTGGTACTCCTGGAGCGTCCTGGACAAGCGGACCGGCGCGATCATCGGCTCGAAGAACATGGGCGAGACCAGCACCACCGCCTCGATGATCAAGTCCTGGATCGTCGCCGACTACCTGCGGCGCACAGCCGACGCCGGGCAGACGCCGAGCGAGGCGAAGCTGGACGACGCCACGCAGATCATCCGGGACAGCGACAACACCCGCGCCGAGCAGTTCTACAACAGCGTGGGCCGGTCGGCGTCGATCAAGCGGCTGATCCAGATGTGCGGCCTGACCGACAGCAAGGTCGCCCCGGACGGCGGCTGGAGCCGGACCGCTCTGTCCCCGCGGGACACCGCGCGGCTCGGCCTCTGCATCGACGACGGCCGGGCGGCCGGCCCGAAGTGGACCAAGTGGCTGCTGAACGAGATGCGGCTGGTCCGCGGGGTGGGCGACTTCGGCATCCGCAAGGCGTTCCCCGCCAAGGTGCAGAAGACCATCGCCATCAAGAACGGCTGGATCGACCGGCAGAAGGAGCAGGAGATGCACATCAACTGCCTGGCGATCGGCGACACCTGGACGATGGGCGTGATGGTCCGCTACCCCATCGGCATGGGATACGACTACGGCATGGACAACTGCGAGAAGATCACCGAGGCGCTGCTCCGCGACGCCACCTGATCCCACCCGCTGCGTGAAGCGGCGGTGTTCCCGGTCCGCCGGGGCACCGCCGCTTCGTCGTCGGGGGAGGGCGTCAGCCCTGGAAGAACTCCGGCCCGCCCTCCGGCAGGGCCGGGGCCTCGCCGACGGCGGCCGCGCGACGCGCGAACTCCCGCAGGCCGGCCACCTGCCGCTCGCCCAGCGAGAAGTCGAGGGTACGGAAGTAGGTCGCCAGGGTCGCCGCGTCGAACGGCTCCCAGCGGGCTCCGGCCTCGGCCACCTGGTCCAGCTCAACCAGGCTCAGGTCGCGCGAGCGCAGGAACGCCTCGTGCACCTCCTTGACCAGGCCGGGGTGGGCGGCGGCGAACTCGCGGCGGACCGCCCAGACGGCGAACACCATCGGCAGGCCGGTCCACTCGCGCCAGGCCTGCCCGAGGTCGGTCACCGCGAGGCCCTTGCGCGGCGCCTCGTAGAGCGCGCGCAGCGCCACGTCGCCGATGAGCACGCCGGCGTCGGCCTCCAGCAGCATCTGGGTCAGGTCGGGCGGGCAGCGGAAGTACTCGGGGCGCACCCCGTAGCGCTCGCCGAGCAGCAGCTGGGCCAGGAGCACCCCGGTACGCGACGTGGAGCCGAGCGCCACCCGGGCGCCGTCCAGCTCGGTGAGGGGTCGGGTGGAGACCACGTTGACCGAGAGCACCGGGCCGTCGCTGCCGACCGCCAGGTCCGGCAGGAGCAGCAGCTCGTCGGCGTGCCGCAGGTATTCCACGAGAGAGATCGGGCCGATGTCCAGGTCACCGGCGACCAACCCGGCGTTCAACCGGTCCGGCGAGTCCTTGTGCAGGTCGACGTCGATCAGCGCGCCGGACCGCATGAGCCCCCAGTAGATCGGCAGGCAGTTCAGGAACTGGATGTGCCCCACCCGGGGGCGGGCGATTCGCTCGGCCATAGCCCGACCGTATCCCTGCCCGGTCGGGCCGGCTCAGCGGGAGGGGAAGGAAGTGGCCAACTCCCCACGCGGCTCGCTCCCGGACCCGGCGACGGGCCGGGCGGAGCGCTCGGCACGGACCGCCCGCCACACCGGCCAGGCCGCCGCGACGACCACGAGCATCCCGGCCACCCCGCAGCCGGCGACCAGCGGCCGGGGTGCGGCCACCTCCAGCAGGAGGCCGCCGATGAGGTAGCCGGCCATCCCGGCCCCCTGGGCCGCGGCGCCGAAGACCGCGTAGGCCCGGCCCCGGGCCGCCTCGGGCACCCGCCGGGCCAGCAGCAGGTTGTTGAAGACGTTGTCGCCGCCGTTGCCCACCCCGCCGACCAACCAGATCGGCACGAGCAGCCAGGCCGACGGCACCGCGGCCGAGGCCAGCACCGCCAGGCAGCAGCCGCCGAGCAGGACCAGCCCGGCGCCGAGCAGCGCCCCGTCGTCGCTGAGCCGGCGGGCGAGCCGGGCGAACAGCCAGCCGCCGAGGACGATGCCCAGCGGCCAGGCGCCGGTGACCAGGCCGTAGACCGTGGTGGTGCTGTGCAGGGTCTCGCGGATGAAGAAGACCTCGATGACGTTGATGGCGCCGACTGCGGCGATCACCGCGGCGAGGCTGCCCACCATCACCATCAGCAGGGGGTCGGCCCGGAACCGCCACGCGGGAGCTCGGGTCGCGCCGCCGGCCGCCGGGGCCGTCGACCGCCGGCCACCGCGCCGGGTACGGATGAGCAGGCCGGCCGCCACCAGCGCGAGGTAGCTGACGGCGTCGACGAGCAGCGGTACCCGCGTGCCGAACTGGCCGACGAGCAGCCCGGCCAGAGCCGGCCCGGCCAGCGCGCCCAGCGTGCCGGCCGTCTGGTTCAGCGCGCCGGCCCGGGGCAGGTCCTCGGCCCGGACCATGACCGGCACCAGCGCGGAGAGCACCGGTTGGGTGACCGCGAGCCCGGCCGCGAGCAGCGCCACCAGCGCGATGACCAGGGCCGGGTGCCCGGCGTACGCGAGCGCCAGGCAGATCGCGGCCTGGGCGAGCCCGGCGACCACCAGCAGCACCCGGCTGTCCACCCGGTCGGCGAGCCGGCCGGTCAGCGGGGCGAGCGCGACCAGCGGCAGCGTGGCGGCGAGCAGCAGCCCGGAGACGGCGAGACCGCCGGCCCCGGCGGACTGGAGCGCCAGCGTCAGTGCGCTGGCGGCGAGGAAGTCCCCGCAGCTGGAGACGCCGCGGGCGGCGGTGGCGAGCCAGACGTCGGGCCAGCGCGACCGGCCAGATGCGAAGGACATATTTCGAAAATAATCCTTCACACCTGTTGGCGCAACCCCCGGGTCAGTCGATGGGCAGCGCCCGGTACTGCACGGCGACCGTGCGGGAGCCCTCCGGCGGCTCCTTCCGCAGCCGGCGGCGGTAGGGGTCCAGCAGCGACTGGATCGCCTGATTCAGCTCGGCCAGTTCCTCGGCGGTGACCTGGAGCAGGCTGTCGCTGAACCACGCCGCCCGGTACCAGTCGCTCGGCTCGTCGGGCGCGCGCCGGATCCAGTCCCGGGCGCGCTGGCTGTCGCGAGCCAGGTGCGCGTCGACCAGGGCCAGCTCGGCGGCGCGGGCCTCGGAGTCGGCGTCCTGCCCGGACTCGACGTAGTAGGAGGGGCTGAACGCCCGCCAGACCCGCTCCCGGGCGTCCCCCCGGCTCGGGGCCTCCTCGATCAGGCCGAACTTCGCCAGCTCCCGGAGGTGGTAGCTCGTCGCGCTCGGCGACAGCCCGGCGATCTCGGCACACTCCGTGGCGGTCGCACCGCCCTCGACCGTGCTGAGATGCTCCATGATCGCCATACGGGCCGGGTGGGCCAGGGCCCGCATCACCTGCGGGTCGCTGATCGTCACCCGGCGCTGCTCCGGACGCGCCTCGGTCATGCACCCATGATCCCGCCCCGACCGGCGCCGGGGAAATTCGGTTGCCCACCGACCCGGGGGGAGTAGGCTGCTCTGTCCCGCCTGACGGCCGTGGTGAGTAGCACCGCACAGGACGTCCCCGCGCCGACCCGAGGTCGGAAACGCGAGCGGCAGCGTTGTTCCCCGTGACGAGGAGTACGTGGATGACCCTGCACGCCCAAGAACAGACCCTGGACGCCGAGCTCGCCGCCGAGCGCGCCCACCTGGACACCTCCCGCGCGGCGCTGCGCCGGATGCGCGAGCGCGCCGAGTCCCTCTTCGCCACCGGCGACAAGGTGGCCGGGGACGCGTACACCGCCGAGCAGCTCGGCCGGCACATGGCCCGGCGGGTCAAGGAACTCGCCGACGACCCGACCACTCCGCTCTTCTTCGGCCGGCTCGACTTCGGTGACGTCGATCCGGACCATGCCGGACGCGAATACCACGTCGGGCGCCGGCACGTCACCGACGAACTGGGCGAGCCGCTCGTGCTGGACTGGCGGGCGCCGGTCTCCCGATCGTTCTACCGGGCCAGCGCCCGGGACCCGCAGGGCGTCGCGATCCGGCGCCGGTTCGGGTTCAGCTCCGGGGTGCTGACCAGCTTCGAGGACGAGCGCCTCGACCGCGGCGAGGAGCTGGGCACCGCCAGCCGCATCCTCACCGCCGAGATCGAGCGTCCCCGCGTCGGCCCCATGCGGGACATCGTCGCCACCATCCAGCCCGAGCAGGACGAGCTGGTCCGGGCCGACCTCGCCGACTCGATCTGCGTCCAGGGCGCGCCGGGCACCGGTAAGACGGCGGTCGGGCTGCACCGCGCCGCGTACCTGCTCTATCTGCACCGCGAACGGCTGCGCCGGTCGGGCGTGCTGATCGTCGGGCCGAACCGGGCGTTCCTGTCCTACATCGCGGCGGTGCTGCCGGCGCTCGGCGAGGTCGAGGTCGAGCAGGCCACGGTGGAGGACCTGGTCGCCCGGGTGCCGGTCCGCGCGGTCGATGACCCCGCCGTGGCCGCCCTCAAGCACGACGTCCGGATGGCCGAGGTGCTGCGCCGCGCGGTCGACGCGCACATCGGCGTGCCCACCGAGCCGATCATGGTCTCGGACGGCTCGTTCCGCTGGCGGATCGGCGTCGACCCGCTGCACCGGCTGGTCGAGGAGACCCGCCGCGAGGACCTGCCGTACGCGACCGGCCGGGACCGGGTACGCGCCCGCGTGGTGGGGCTGCTGCAACGCCAGTCCGAGGCCCGCCGGGCCGAGTCGCCCAGCGACGCCTGGCTGCGTCGGATGAGCAGGGCGAAGCCGGTCACCGAGTTCCTCGACGCGGTCTGGCCGGCGCTCACCCCCGACGGGCTGCTGCACCGGCTGCGGACCGACCCCGACGCGCTCGCCGCCGCCGCCGACGGTCTGCTCACGGCCGAGGAGCAGGAACTGTTCCGGTCGGGCCCGGTCGGGCGCACCCCGAAGGCGACCCGGTGGACCGCCGCCGACGCGGTGCTCATCGACGAGGCCGCCGGGCTGCTGGAACGGCCCGCCGGCTTCGGGCACGTGGTGGTCGACGAGGCGCAGGACCTCTCCCCGATGCAGTGCCGGGCCATCGCCCGGCGCAGCGAGCACGGCTCCATCACGCTTCTCGGCGACCTGGCCCAGGGCACCGCGCCCTGGGCGGCCACCGACTGGCGGGAGTCCCTGGCCCACCTGGGCAAGCCGGACGCGGCCGTGGTGCCGCTGAGCATCGGTTTCCGGGTGCCGGCCGCCGTGGTCGCCTTCGCCAACCGGCTGCTGCCGGCGCTCGCCGTCGACGTGCCCCCGGCGGAGTCGCTGCGCCGCGACGGGTCGCTCGACGTGCGTACCGTCGAGGACCTGACGGCCGCGACGGTGGCCGAGGTGCGGGCCGCGCTGGCGCACGACGGCTCGGTCGGCGTGATCGCCGCCGACGGCACGGTGGACCGGCTCCGCGCGGCCCTCGCCGACGCGGGCGTCGAGACCGCGACCGCCGACGACGTGGAGGCCGCGGCGCGGGTCACCGTCGTCCCGGCGACCCTGGTCAAGGGCCTGGAGTACGACCACGTGGTGGTGGTCGAGCCGGCCGCGATCGTGGCCGCCGAGCCGCGCGGCCTGCACCGCCTCTACGTGGTGCTGACCCGGGCGGTGTCCCGCCTGGCGGTGCTGCACCGCGAGCCGCTGCCCGCCCCGTTGGGCGGCTGACCGGCGGCCGCCGGACGCGCCGGCGGCCGGTTGACCGGTCGTGCGCGCGGCTGGCGGCCGCTGGCGGCCAACCGCGGCGGCTCAGGCGGACAGGGCGGCCGCGACGTCCCGCAGCGGGCGGCCGGACTCGGCGATCGGCACGGTGAAGGCGAGCCAGGAGCCGTCGGCGAAGTCGAGACGCAGGCGCTTCGGGTTGAGCCGGTGCCAACCCACCCGGGCCGACGCCACCTCCGCCCGCGACGCCGACCAGGCGATCCCGGTCTCCGCCGCAGACCGCTCGTCGTCCGCCCGGCTGGACAACAGCTTCATCGGCCCACTCACACAGACCAGCAGCCGCCGGTCGGTGGCCACCAGCAGGGTGTCCCGCACCGCCAGATCCGGCCCGGGCGGGCTCAGCGCGTGGCGCAGGCGGGAGGCCGCGGAGCCGGGGGCGCCGCGCCCGGCGATGCCCCAGACCACCCGGTCCACCAGCCGGTCGCCCCACGCCCAACTGACCAGCGGCGAGATCAGGTTGAGCAGCACGGCCCCGACGCTCACCCGGCCGGCGGGCGCCTCCGGCTTCGCCGCGTCCGGCGGCGGAGGTGGGGTCGCCCCGTTCGCCGCCCCCGCCTTCGCGTACGCCAGCACCCGCTCGCCCGGCTCGACGAGCTGGCCGATCCGGTCCCGGTATGCGGTCTGGTCCATCGGTTCAGTATCGGTCGTAGCCGTAGCCGTCGTCGGTGCGGCGCTCCGCGGCCGGCGCGTTGCCCATCACCTCGCCGACGATCTCCCGGACCCGGGCGGCGGCGGCCTCCTGGGCCCGGTTCGCCGCGGCGGTGAACTCCTCGGCGAGGGTGTAGGAGTCGAGGCGCATGGCGCGCGCGTTGATCTCGGTGGAGAGGATTCTGCCGTCGGCGGCCGCCGTGACGGTGACCAGGCCGGAGTCGCTCACCCCCTCGGCGCTGCTCTGCTCCAGCTCGGCCATCCGCGCGCCGAGTTCGCGCTGCCACCCGTCCAGGTTGCGGGCCAGCGCCTCGATCCGGTCCAGGGCCGGGAAGGTCATGGCTGCCTCTCAGTTCACGATCGAGTCGAAGACGTTCTGCACGCCCTTGGTGTACGGCCCCAGGTCCTCCGAGTAGGTGCCGTCCACCAGGTAGTTGCGGTCCTTGTGGCCGTCCGAGACATCGTGCAGGCCGACCCCGGTGTCGAGCAGGGCGCCGCCGATGCCGGGGATGTTCACCGGAGACGTGTGGTTGATGGCGAACTTGCCGGGGAACAGGATGGCGGACCGCTGGATCTTGAACGCGAACGCCTCCTTGGTGTAGCCGGACTTGTTCCACGCCCGGTACGCCTTCTTGGCCTTGCGCAGCTCCATCACGACCTTGCGGTAGCGGGTCAGCAGCTCGGCGACCTTCTCCAGCTTGGTGACCAGCTTGGTGAGGATCTCCGCGAACCGGGCCACGATCTTGACCATGCGGCCGACCGTGGTGGCCAGCCGGGCCAGCACCCGCACCACCGTGGCGGCCAGCGTCACGCCCGCGCTGAGCACGGCGGCCACCGCGGCGATGATCACCTCGGTCAGGAACCAGAGCAGGAACTCCAGGATCAGCTCGACCAGCAGGTTGAACGCGTCGACCGCCGCGTTCGCGGCGTCGACCAGCACCTCCTTGGTGCCGTCCAGCCCCTTGGCCAGCTCCTCGATCGCCTCCTCGACGGACTCCATCGAGGCGTGGAACTTCTCGGCCGCGTCACCGTCCCAGGCGCCGCGCAGCCGGGCCCGGTCGGCGATCTGCTCGCCGGCGATCTGCCGCACCGCCTCGCCGGTGCTGAGGGCCAGCTGGGCCGCCTTCATGAGGTCGTCGGGCTCGCCGGCGACCAACTCCAGCAACTGCTCGAACGGCCAGAGCACCGCGTTGGAGAGCGGCTTGAACGGGTCGGGCGTGCCCGACACGATCTGCTCGAAGTAGGTCTTGTTGCGCTGCAACGCCTCGGTGCTCATCGGTCGGCCCTCACGTGCCCGGGGTGAACATGTCGGTGGTCGCCACGTCGGTGCCGGTGTAGGCGTCGGCGGTGTCGCTGATCCCCTCGGCGATGTCGGCCATCACCTCGGCGCCGTCCTCCAGACCCTGCAGGCACGCCTCGAACTGCTCGGCGTACGCGGCGGCGAGGCCGAACGACGCGGGCATGATGCCGAAGGCGTGCCGGGGCACGTGCCCGTCGTGGAAGATCCGGCGCAGCTCGCGGAAACGGCCGGCCCGGTCCCGGGACGCGGCGGCGAAGGCGGTCAGCGCCTCCGGCTGGACCTCGAGGTTCCTGCTCGGACTCGTCACGGACCCTCCCCAGTGTCCAGTCGACAGACACCCGTCGCCGGCGCGGCCGGACAACGGGATTACCACAGTAGGCGATCCGCGCCCCTCCGCGTGGGGCAGTACGACTCGCGCCGGCACGGTACACAGGTGTAGGCACGCCCCGCCCGGTGCCCCAACCCCTGAGGAGCCCGACCATGATCCTGGCCCGCGCCGACCAGGTCAGCCGCCGCTACGGCGAGGTGCTGGCACTGGACCGGGTCGACCTGACCGTCCGCGCCGGGGAGCTGGTGGGCCTGCTCGGGCCGAACGGGGCCGGCAAGAGCACCCTGCTCAACCTGCTGGTCGGGCTGCGCCGCCCCACCTCCGGCCGGGTCGAGCTGCTCGGCGGCGACCCGCGCGACCCGGCGAGCCGGCGGCAACTCGGGGTGACCCCGCAGGAGACCGGCCTGCCCGGCACGCTGCGGGTCGGCGAGGTGGTCGACTTCGTCTCCGCGCACTTCCCCGACCCGGTGCCCCGGGGCGAGCTGCTCGACCGGTTCGGCCTCAGCGACCAGGTGCGCCGGCAGACCGGCGGCCTGTCGGGCGGCCAGCGCCGCCGGCTGGCCGTGGCGCTCGCCTTCGTCGGCCGGCCCCGCCTCGTGATCCTCGACGAGCCCACCACCGGGCTGGACGTGGAGGCCCGGCGCACCCTGTGGGAGGCGGTCCGGGCCTTCCACGCCGAGGGCGGCACGGTCCTGCTGAGCAGCCACTACCTGGAGGAGGTGGAGGCGCTGGCGGAGCGGGTGGTGGTGATCGGGCACGGGCGCGTCCTCGCCGACGACTCGGTGGCGGCGATCCGTGACATCGTCGGCGTACGCCGGGTCAGCCTGGTCGCCGACGACCTGCCGCCGCTGCCCGGCGTGGTGGCCACCGAGCACACCGAGGGGCGCACCCACCTGCTCACCACCGACGCCGACCAGCTCGTCCGGGACCTGGTCACCGCCGGCGTGGCGTTCCGCGACCTCGAGGTCCGACCCACCTCCCTGGAGGAGGCGTTCCTCACCCTGACCGCCGGCGACCGGCCCGCACCCACCCCCGCCTAGGAGACCTCCGTGCCGCTCGCCCTGGTCCACGCCCGCTACCAGCTCCTGGAGATCATCCGGATCCCGGTGGCGGTGGTCGGCAGCGCCTTCTTCCCCGCCGCCGCCATGCTCTTCTTCGTGGTGCCGTTCGCCGGTGACGACGCCGCCGGCGCCACCTACGCCACCGCCGCCATGGTCACCTTCGCGGTGATGAGCGCCAACATCTTCCAGTACGGCATCGGCGTGGCCGAGGACCGCGACCAGCCCTGGAACCCGTACACGCGGACCCTCCCGGCCGGTCCCGGGCCGCGCCTGGCCGGACGGATCCTGGCCGGCCTGGTGCTGACCTACTTCTCGATGATCCCGGTGGTGGTGATCGCCGCGGTCGCCACCGCGGCGCGGGTGACGCCGGCGCAGTTCCTGCTCGGCCTCGCCGCCGTCGCGGTGATCTCGGTGCCGTTCACCCTGCTCGGGTTGTCCATCGGCTACTCGCTGCCGAGCAAGGCGGCCATCGTCGTGGCCCAGGTGATCTTCTTCCCGCTGGCGTTCGGCGGCGGCCTGCTCTCCGGCCCGGACGACGCGCCCGGATTCATCCAGGCGATCGCCCCCTACCTGCCGACCCGGGGCGCGGTCGAGCTGATGTGGGCGGCCGTCACCGACTGGCGGCCCGACCCCCGGGCCCTGGTGATGCTGGTCGTCTGGGTGGTGGCGCTCGCGGCGGTCGCCGGGTGGGCGTACCGGCGGGATGAGGGACGCCGCTTCACCTGACCTTTTGTCCCAATCCGGCCCGGTGGCCGGTGGGACGGTGCCACGATGCCGGCAGGGCGTGCCAGCGGGGCCGCTCTCGGCGAGAGGGGTCAGCGTGGACGGCGTGGAGCCCGGCACGCCCTGCTGGGCCGACCTGGCCACGCCCGGGTTGGACGACGCCAAGCGGTTCTACCCGGAGCTGTTCGGCTGGACCGGCCGGGTGTCGGCGGAGCCGGGCGCGGGTGGCTACACCATGTTCCTCAAGGACGGCCGGGCCGTCGCCGGAGCCGGGCCGCCCGCCGCACCGGACCAGGTGCCGGTCTGGTCGACGTACGTGGCCACCGACGACGCGGACCTGGTCGCCACCCGGGTGGAGGCGGCCGGCGGCCAGGTGGTGGTCTCTCCGTTCGACGTCTTCGAGCAGGGCCGGATGGCGGTCCTCGCCGACCCCGCCGGTGCGGTGTTCAGCGTGTGGCAGCCGATGGCGATGCGCGGGGCGGAGCTGTTCAACGCCCCCGGCTCGATGTGCTGGAACGAGCTGGTCACGCCCGATCCCGAACGGGCGAAGGACTTCTACGCGCTGGTCTTCGGCTGGCACCCCGAGGAGCAGTCGTCCGGCCCGGTCACCTACACGGGGTGGCGGTGCGGCGCCCGGATCGTCGCCGGCATGATGCCGCAGCTGGAACCGCTGCCCGAGGACCTGCCGGCGTACTGGACGGTCTACTTCGCGGTCGAGGACGCGGATGCCACGGCGGCCCGCGCCGCCGAGCTGGGCGGCACCATCCTCGTCCCGCCCCGGGACAACCCGGCCGGCCGCGGCGCCGCGCTCCGCGACCCCCAGGGGGCGCTCTTCTCGGTCACGGCGCTCCGCTGACCCGGTGTTAGGAGGGGGCCCCTCCTCTACCGGAGGCGTTAAGAGGGGGCCCTTCCTTTCAGCGGGGGCGGACGGGGACCACCAGGGGGCCGTGGTCGCCGGGGATTACCCGGATGTTGGCGCGGTAGTGGCGGGCCAGCAGGGCCTCGGTGAGGACCTCCTGCGGCGGGCCGGCCGCGGCGACCCGGCCGTCGGCGAGCAGGACGAGGCGGTCGGCGTACTCGCCGGCGATGGAGAGGTCGTGCATGGTGGCGAGCACGGTCAGGTCGTGCTCCTGGCGGAGCTGGTCGACCAGTTCCAGCACCTCCTGCTGGTGGCCGATGTCCAGCGCGCTGGTCGGCTCGTCGAGCAGCAGCAGGGTGGCGCCCTGGGCCAGCGCCCGGGCCAGGAAGACCCGCTGCCGCTCGCCACCGGAGAGGGTGGCCAGCTCGCGGCGCCCGAACGCGCCCAGGTCGAGCCGGTCCAGCACCTCGTGCACGGCCGCCAGGTCGGCGGCGGACTCCCGACCCAGCGCCGGGATGTACGGGGTGCGCCCCAGCAGCACGTAGTCGAGGACCGACATGCCGGCCGGCACCACCGGGGACTGCGCCACGGTGGCCACCACCCGGGCCCGGTCGCGGCGGCGGAGGGAGTTGATCGGCGTACCGAAGAGGGAGACCGCGCCCGGCGCGGGCAGCAGGCCGCCGACGGCGCGCAGCAGGGTCGACTTCCCGGCGCCGTTCGGGCCGATCACGGTGACCCACTCGCCCACCGCGACCGTGAGGTCCACGCCGGCCAGGATCGGCGTGCCCCCCAGGGCGACCCGCAGGTCGCGCAGCTCCACGGCGGGCGCGCTCATGTCAGCACCCGGCGGGCGGTGCGCAGGACGAGCACGAAGAACGGGCCGCCGAGCAGCGCGGTGACCACGCCGATCGGGACCTCGGCGGGCGCGGCGGCGGTCCGGGCGACCACGTCGGTCAGCGCCAGGAACGCCCCGCCGAACAGCATCGACAGCGGCAGGATCACCCGGTAGCTCGACCCGGCGAGCAGCCGTACGGTGTGCGGCACGATGATGCCGACGAAGCCGATCAGGCCGGAGGCGGACACGGCGGCGGCGGTGCCCAGCGAGGCGGCGGCGATCAGCAGGTAGCGGGAGCGCTGCGGGTGCAGCCCGAGGCTGGCGGCCTCGTCGTCGCCGACGGAGAGCACGTCCAGCTCGCGGCGGTGCAGCAGCACCACCACGGCGGTGAGCACGAAGTAGGGCAGGACCAGCCGGACGTCGTGCCAGCCGGCGGTGGCCAGCCTGCCGAGCAGCCAGGAGTAGACCTGCTGGATGCTCTCGGAATGCCGTTGCAGCAGGTACGTCTGCCCGGCGGAGAGGAACGCCGAGACCGCCACCCCGGCCAGGATCAGCGTGGCCGGTGACCGGGACCGGCCGCCCGCCGCACCGAGCCCGTACGTCATGGCGACCGCGCCGAGCGACCCGACGAACGCGGCGAGCGGGATGGTGACCGGCATCCCGGTGATCGCCCCGCCCGCTCCGGCGCCCAGCGTGATGACCGCGGTCACCGCGAGCCCGGCGCCGGCCGCCACGCCCAGCAGGTACGGGTCCGCGAGGGGATTGCGGAAGACACCCTGGTAGCAGCCGCCGGCCAGGGCGAGCAGGGCGCCGACGAGGAGGCCGAGCACGACCCGGGGCAGCCGCAGCTCGGTGATGATGGCGACCTCCCGCTCGGTGAGCCCGCTGTCCAGGTGCACCCCGGGCAGCAGGTTGAGCAGTTCGGCGGCGACGCTGCCCGGCGGCAGGCTGACCGGGCCGAGCGAGACGCCGGCCACGAGCGCCACCAGCACCGCGGCGAGGCCGACGAGCAGCCAGCGGGTGCGCAGCCCGGCCGGCCGGACGGTCGCACCCGCTGCGGCCGCCCGCCTCCCGTCCCGGGTCACGGGGGTACCCGGGTCGTCCCTGCCGGGCGCCCCGGCGGGCCGGGGCGCCTGGGGCGTCCTGGCCGGCCGGGACGCGTTGTCCGCCGGTCGCACGGTCACCGTCAGGCCGGAACCTTGGCGGTGGCGTCGACGATCACCTTGAGCAGGTCGACCACGCGCGGGCCCCACCGGGAGGCGATGTCGTCGTCCAGCGCCACGATCTGGTTGTTCTTCACCGCGGTGACGCCGGCCCAGCCGCTGCGGGCCTTGACGGTCTCCGCAGTCTGCTTGCAGCACTTGGTGTCGGCCAGGAAGACGAAGTCGGGGTTCGCCTTGACGATGACCTCCTGGGAGAGCTGCGGGTAGCCGCCGTTCTTTCCGTCGGCGTCCGCCGGGTCGGCGATGTTCTGCAGCCCGGCGAGGGCGTAGATCGAGCCGATGAAGGTCTTGCTGGTCGCGCTGTACAGCTCCGGGCCCAGCTCGTGGTAGTAGGTGAGCTTCTTCGCCCGCTGCGGCAGGTCCTTGGTGATGGCGGCGACGTCGTCCTTCATCTTCTTCGTGACGGCGTCCGCCTCGGCCGGGTGGCCGGTGAGCTTCCCCAGGTCGGTGATCTGCTGGTAGGTGTCGTCCAGGGTGGTCGCGGCCGGGGTGAGCAGCACCGGGATCTTCAGCGCGGTGAGCTGGTCGACGATCTTGTTGGTGTCGTTGGCGAGCACCACCAGGTCGGGGCTCCGGCCGACGATCGCCTCGGCGTTCGGCTGGTAGCCGGAGAGGTCGCTCTTCGGCGCCTCCGGCGGGTAGTTCGACTGGTCGTCGACGGCGGTGACCTGCTTGCCGGCGCCGACGGCGAAGAGCATCTCGGTCGCCGAGGGCGACAGCGAGACGATCTTCTCGGGGCGCTTCTCCAGGGTCAGCTTGCCGACGGTGACCGGGAAGGCGGCCGCCGCCGAGCTGCCGCCGGCCGCGGGGGTGTCGTTCGAGGTCTTCTCGGCGCAGCCGCCGAGGAGCAGCGCGCCGACCGCGAGGGCGGCGGCGAAGAGCCGGGGGGTACGTCTGGACATCGGTCCTCCTGTCGGTCGAGGATTGTGGTGCTTCGCCGACAGGGACCTGGGCGGGCCCGTCCGCGAGGCGCCCTTCCTCGAGAGCGCGTGTCGCGACCGTGCCGCAGGCGACCTGGCTCGTCCCCCCACAGGTGTCGGCGCCGGCCGGGCCGACGCCGTGTGCGGGGCATCACAGTTGCGGGACAGCGCCGGTTTCGCACCGACTTCGCTGCGGGGTGGTCGGTGCCACCGTAGCGCATGACCAGCGGAGATCGTCCGGACGGGAGGCGCGGTGGGACGCCGGCAACTCGGGCCCCACCGCGCCTCGTGGTCAGCAGTACTGGCTCTGTTTCCCGATCGCCCGGTACGGGCAGTCGGCGTACTCGGAGAGCAGCAGCACGGCCTCCCGGTTGCGCGAGGTCTGGGCGGGGATCACCTCGTCGGGCGGGTAGAAGCCGCCCCCGGAGGCCGACCCGGGATACATCTCGAAGGTGTACGCCCAGATCTTGTGGGTCCCCCACATCCAGTCGATGCTGGTGCCGTCGGCGATGTAGAGGTCGCTGGACTGTTCCGGGGTGTAGCCGTTGCTGGACGCCATCTGCCGCCCGATGGCGGCGAAGGTGTTGTACTGGTCGGCGTTCATCCCCGTGGCGGTGTTGCTGTACGTGTAGCCGTACGGCCAGAGCACCAGCTGCGAGTAGGTGTGGAAGTCGATGTTCGCTTTGATCTGCTGGACCCCGCCGACGACCCGGCTGTTGACGAAGCTGCGCAGCGCGGTGGTCTCCGGGGCGGAGAAGGCGGATGGGCCACGGTAGGTCTCCGACGAGGTCGAGCCGGACGAGCCGCCGCAGCAGCCCCACTGGTAGGACCAGTTCCGGTTCAGGTCGGTGCCGACGGCCGTCGAGCCGCTGTTCGGCTGCCTGTTCTTCCGCCAGGAGCGGTAGGAGCCGGTGGCGATGTCGTACTCGCTGCCGTCCGGGTTGACGGTGGGGACGATCCAGATCTCGCGGGAGTTGACGAGGTTGGTGATCCGGGAGTCGCTGCCGTAGTTGTCGGTGAAGAGGTTGAGCAGGTAGATCGCCATCTCGACGGTCAGGTGCTCGCGGGCGTGCTGCTGGGCGTTGAAGAGGAGCTCCGGTTCGCTCTCGTCGGTGCCGACGTTGTCGGAGATCTTCACGGCCATGAGGTCCCGGCCCTGGTAGGACCGCCCGATGCTGAGCTTGCGGGCGATGGCCGGGTGGTCGGCGACCACCGTGTTCACCACCGCGGTCAACTCGGCGTAGTCGTGGTAGTTGGAGTCCGCGGGTGGGAAGGCGTACGCGACGGCGCCGGCGGCCGGGGCCGGGGCCGGGGCGACGTCCTTCTCCAGCCGGAAGCCGAGCCGGGTGATCGCGGCGGCCTCCGCGGCGGTGGCCGTGACGTGCAGCACCCCGTGTTCGGAGTGGTCGATCGCCGCGCCGGTGCGGGCGACGGCGCTCCGGTCGGCGAGCGTGCGCGGGCCGAGCACCCGGTAGGCGACGGCGGCCGGTTCGCCGTCCGGTGCGGGCCGGGCGGCGGCCGGGCCGCTGAGCGCGGCCACGAGGGTCAGGCCGACGGCGGCGGCGAGGGCCAGCCGGCGGCGGAGCGGGGACGTGCGGAGGGCCATGGACAACCTCCTCGGGGTACGGGCGATCCCGTTGTCCGCACACTTCACCAGGAGTCACATGGTCATATCAACATTCATCACTATCCCCCTCCATCCCGACCGCATCCTTCCGCCGGCAATGATTTTCCATGCCTGAACCTCTGGCGAAACTTCCCTCCAGGCGCGACAGTGAACGGCAACGATGCGGTTCACCTGGAGGAGCTGCCATGGACCGGACATCCCTGCGCACGGCCACCCTGGCCGGCGCCACCACACTCGCCCTCCTCGGCACCACCGCGCCGGCCGGCGCGACCACGACCGTCGCCCACGACGAGCAGATCACCTGGCAGGGCTGGTCCGGCCCGGCGTGGTCGACCGGGACCGCGGCCGGCACCGCCGGCACCGCCGCCGGCCTGACCCTGACCACCCCGGTCGGCACCATCCTCTACAAGGACCCGCACAGCAACACCCGGCGCACCTGGGCGTACGGGACGTGGACCTCGCCGCTCACCCAGGTCGGGTTCTCCGCCACCGAGCTGGTCACCTCGTGGAACGCGGACACCCCGGCCGGCACGTGGGTCCAGGTCGAACTCCAGGGCACCTACACGAGCGGCACCCGCACCCCCTGGTACGTCATGGGTCGCTGGGCCTCCGGCGACGGCGACATCCGGCGGACGAGCGTCGACCGGCAGGGCGACAAGACCTCCAGCGTCCTCACCGACACGTTCAGCGTCACCAACCCGGCCGCCGGCGTGCTGCTGCGGGCGTACCAGCTTCGGGTGACGCTCTACCGGGACCCGGCGTCGACCGTCACGCCGGTGCTGCGGTCCGTCGGCGCCATGAGCTCGAACGTGCCGGACCGGTTCACCGTCACACCGAGCGCCGGGCACATCGCCTGGGGCACCGAGCTGGCCGTGCCGCGCTACTCCCAGAACATCCACGCCGGCCAGTACCCGGAGTACGGCGGCGGCGGCGAGGCGTGGTGCTCGCCCACCTCCACCGAGATGGTCGTCGAGTACTGGGGCCGCGAGCCCTCCCCGGCCGACACGTCCTGGGTGGACCCCGGCTACGCCGATCCGACGGTCGACCACGCAGCTCGGATGGCCTACGACTGGCAGTACGGCGGCACCGGCAACTGGCCGTTCAACACCGCGTACGCGGCCAGCTTCCCCGGCCTGGAGGCCAAGGTGACCCGGCTGCACTCGCTGGACGAGCTGGAGCACTTCATCGCCGCCGGCATCCCCGTGGTGACCAGCCAGTCCTTCCTCGCCAGCGAGCTGGACGGGGCGGGCTACGGCACGGCGGGGCACCTCATGGTGGTGGTCGGCTTCACCGCCACCGGCGACGTGATCGCCAACGACCCGGCCTCGCCCAGCGACGCCGCCGTCCGGCACGTCTACCGACGCGACCAGTTCGAGCAGATCTGGCTGCGTACCCGGCGGACCACCGGGGGCGGCGGTACCGGCAGCGGCTCCGGCGGCGTCGTCTACCTGATCAAACCGACCGAGGTGGCCTGGCCCTCCGTGGCCGGTTCCACCAACTGGTGACCCATCCCTTCCCACCCAACGGAGTACCCATGGTCAGACCAGCCCTGCGCGCGGTCGCCCTCGTCGGCGCCGCCGCGCTCGCCCTCGTCGGTGTGACGGCGCCCGCCCACGCCGACAACAACCTGCCCGCCGTCGCGCACGACGAGCAGATCACCTTCCAGGAGTGGTCCACGTACCCCGACTGGCGCGGCGGCACCCACCAGGGCACGTCCGCCATCCCGGGGCACCGCACCGGCATCACCATCGGCGAGCCGACCGGCACCACCGAGTTCACCGACGAGCACACCGGCACGACCCGGACCTGGGAGTACGCGACCTGGACCTCGCCCCAGCGGACGGTCGGCTTCGACGCCACCGAACTGGTCGCCTCCTGGAACGCGGCGACCCCGGCCGGGACCTGGATCCAGGTCGAACTGCAGGGCACCTACAACACCGGAGCGCAGTCCGACTGGTACGTGATGGGCCGCTGGGCCTCCGGCGACCAGGACATCAAGCGGTCCACGCTCGACGGTCAGGGCGACGACTGGTCCAGCATCTGGACCGACACCTTCTCGATCGATGACGCCCAGGCCGGGGTGCTGCTGCGGTCGTACCAGCTCCGGCTGACCCTCTACCGCGCGCCGGGGCAGACCGCCTCGCCGCGGGTCTGGATGCTCGGCGCGATGAGCTCCAACGTGCCGGACCGGTTCACCGTCACCCCGAGCAAGGGCGGGATCGCCTGGGGCCGGGAGCTGGCCGTGCCGCGCTACTCGCAGAACATCCACGTCGGCCAGTACCCCGAGTACGACAACGGCGGGGAAGCCTGGTGCTCCCCCACCTCGACGGAGATGGTCGTTGAGTACTGGGGCCGCAAGCCGTCGGCTGAGGACATCGCCTGGGTCGACCCGAGCTACGCAGACCCGACCGTCGACCACGCCGCCCGGATGACCTACGACTACGAGTACGAGGGCGCCGGCAACTGGCCGTTCAACACCGCGTACGCGGCCAGCTTCCCCGGCCTGGACGCCCGGGTCACCCGGATGCACTCCCTCGACGAGGTGGAACGCTTCATCAAGGCCGGCATCCCGGTGATCACGTCGCAGTCCTTCCTGGCCAGCGAGCTGGACGGGGCGAACTACGGCACCTCCGGGCACCTGTTCGTGATCGTCGGCTTCACGGCCGACGGTGACGTGATCGTCAACGACCCCGCCTCGTCGTCCGACGACGTGGTGCGCAACGTCTACAAGCGGGAGCAGTTCGAGCAGATCTGGCTGCGCACCAAGCGCTACCGGGCGAACGGCACCGTGGCCTCCGGCTCCGGCGGCGTCGCGTACCTGATCAAGCCGACCAACAAGGCCTGGCCGGTCGTGCCCGGCTCGACCAACTGGTGAAACGGCCGGGCCCGGCGCGTTCTCCGTTCGGGGATCGCGCCGGGCCCGGGTCTGGTCAGGCGGACGGGGCGAACGAGGCCGGCGGGGCGGTGGGCTCCGTCGCCCGGCGGCGGTTCCGGATCGCCCGCACGATGATCCACACCCAGGCGACCAGGGCGGCCACACCGGCCACGGTGAGCCCGGTGACCAGCAGGTAGGTCGAGCCGCCGGCGGTGGAGAAGACGCCCTTCCGGGCACCGGAGTCGAGCGCCGGGGCGGTGGCTCCCGCGGTCAGCTCGTCCGGCGCGTCGTAGAGGATCACGTCGGCGCGCTGGGCGCCGCCCTCGGTGGCGACGAAGGTCCCGTGCCACTCGCAGTTACGCCGGCCGCATTCCTCGTTCACCGCGGTGAAGGTGCCCGGCGTGCCGCCACCGTTCTTCGCCTCCCAGGCCGGGGCGAGATCGGTGACGCTCAGCATAAGTCCGATGGCGGCGATGACCGGCAGGCCGATCCAGACGAAGACCTTCGTCCGCCACCCGTAGATCGTGTTCAGGAAACTCACGGCGGCAGACCCTAGCGGTCGGGGCGCGATCCCGCTGCCCCGTTCCCGGCGGCTCAGTTCTCCCGGCGCTCGTCCGTGCGCTCGCCCTGGTCGTCCCCGGCCAGGGCGGAGCGCAGCCGCTCCTTCTCCGCGCGGCGCCGCTCCGCCGCCTCGGACATCTCGCCGGCCATCTCGTCCCGCCAGCCGCGGAGCAGGAAGAACGACAGCGCCGCGGAGAAGACCAGCGCCAGCATCAGCCGCAGGAACATGTTCATCTCGACGAACCAGAGAGCCGCCAGCACGCCGACGAACAGCCCGATCCGGCCCAGCGTGTACTTGACCGCCGCGCTCACTGCGACGCCTCAGTTCGCGACTGCGGGGCTCGCAAACCCGGCTCACTCCTCGCGCTCACGCCCGCACTTCCTTCTCTCTCACGCCTCAGCCCGTCCGCCGGGCCAGCCAGTGCACGCCATGAAACCAGACCACCGCGTAGACCACCGTGAACACCGCCGCGGCCAGCGCGCCGGAGAACAGTGCCGGCAGCCCGGCGGCGAGGCCGGCCGCCAGCAGACCGGCGAAGACGCCGAGCGCGATCCCGGCCAGCGCCGCGAGCACCCTGGACGCGCCGAACTCCCAGGCCCGGAAGTCGTCCCAGAACAGCCAGAGCGGCAGGATCACCGCCAGCCAGCCGTTGGTCCGCCCGAACCGGCCCGCGCCCATGGTGGCGAAGGCCCACTCGAAGAGCACCAGCGCCAGCACCCCGATGACCAGCCCGGCGAGACTCACCCCGAGCAGGTCACCCAGGGTGAGGATGCGCCCCTCGGCGTCCCGCCGGGGGAAGGTGCGCTGCTGCTCCTCGGTGCTCATCGGCGTGCCGTCAGGCCCAGACCTGCTGCGGCTCGGCGCGGCGCTCGGCCAGCGACGGGGCCGCGTCGTACTCGCGGACGATCTCGTAGCGGGTGTTCCGCTCGACCGGGCGGAAGCCCGCGTCCCAGATCAGGTTCAGCAGGTCCTCGCGGTGCATGGTGTTCGGCGTGCCGTACGAGTCGGCGTCGTGCGTGATCTTGTATTCCACGACCGAGCCGTCCAGGTCGTCGACACCGAAGTTCAGCGAGAGCTGCGCCACCGAGAGGCCGTGCATCACCCAGAAGTTCTTCAGGTGCGGCACGTTGTCGAAGAGCAGCCGGGAGACGGCGAACGTCTTCAGCGACTCGGCCGGCGAGGCCATCGTGGTGCGTGCCTGGATCTTGTTGCGGATCTTGCCGTCCGCCGAGTCCACGAAGTCGTGCTGGTAGCGCAGCGGGATGAAGACCGCGAAGCCGCCGGTCTCGTCCTGCAGCTCGCGCAGCCGCAGCACGTGGTCGACCCGGTGCCGGGGCTCCTCGATGTGGCCGTACAGCATCGTCGCCGGGGTCTGCATGCCCTTGCTGTGCGCCAGGGCGTGGATCCGCGACCAGTCCTCCCAGTGGCAGGCGTGGTCGACGATGTGCTGCCGGACCTCCCAGTCGAAGATCTCCGCGCCGCCACCGGTCAGCGACTCCAGGCCGGCGTCCATCAGCTCGTCGAGGATCTCGTCGGCGCTCAGGCCGCTGATCTTCTCGAACCACTGCACCTCGGTCGCGGTGAAGCACTTGAGCTTGACGTTCGGCAGCGCCGCCTTCAGCTCGCGCAGCACCTTGGGGTAGTAGCGCCAGGGCAGGGTCGGGTGCAGGCCGTTGACGATGTGCAGCTCGGTGAGCTGCTCGTCCTCCATCTCCTTGGCCTTGCGGACCGCCTCGTCGATGCGCATCGTGTAGGCGTCCTTCTCACCCGGCTTGCGCTGGAACGAGCAGTACGCGCACGAGGCGGAGCAGACGTTCGTCAGGTTGAGGTGCCGGTTGACGTTGAACATCACCCGGTCACCGTTCATCTCGGTGCGCTTGTGGTGGGCCAGTCGCCCCAGCCAGGCGAGGTCGTCGCTCTCGTAGAGGGCGATGCCGTCCGCGCGGGTGAGCCGCTCCCCCGCGTAGACCTTCGCTTCGAGCTCGCGCTTGAGTCCGGCGTCCATCGAAAGCCACGTCCCTTCCACCTGCGGTCCCGGTCGAGCGTACGTCGCGCGCCCGACGACCCGGCGACCCGGTCAACCGCAGCGACCGACTTCACCGGACTCCCGGCTGACCGTCACCCTCCGCACATCGACATACCTGCGTTGGTGAGGTAAGACAGGATGGGGCGGAACACACACCGGTACCGTCCTGGCCCAGCGCGCCCACCTCGCGCGGAAGGCACCAGATGACGGGGAGCGGAATGGTCGAGAGCACCCAGGGCCGATACCGACGAAACCGGATTCCGGTGATCTCGCCGGTGCTGCGCCCGGCGCTCTGGTCCGCCCTGCTCGGGGCGGTCGCCGCCGCGGCGCTGGCCACCCCGGCCTGGGCCGACCCGCTGCCCGACACCGTCCCCGACACCGGCTCCCGTCCCCGGGCCGCCGGCACCCTCCAACTTCCCACCGTGCCCGGCGCCGTCCCGGGCGCGCCCGGCACGGTCACCGGCCTGCCCGGCACGGTTACCGGCGTGCCCGGCGCCACTCCGGGCCTCCCCGGCGTCACACCGACCGGTGTCACCAACCCCGCCGACGGCCCGCTGATCGCCCAGATCAACCAGGTCGACACGCAGGTCGCCCAGCTCGGCGACACCCTGCTCAACATCAAGGGCGAGCGGGACACCGCGCGGGCCGACCTGGCGCTGGCCGCCGCCCGGCTGAAGGAGGCCCAGGAAGCGCTCGTCCGGGCCCAGGAGAACGCGAAGACCGCCGCCGCCGACGCCGTCAAGGCCGACGCCGCGCTGCCGCCCGGCGAGTTCGGGGCCAGCCTGCGCGACCTCGCCAACCTCCAGCGCATCACCCGGGGCGACAAGGCCGAGGGCGCCACCACCGCGGTCACCGGCGAGCTGACCCGGGCCACCGCCGCCGAACAGGTCGCCCGCCAGGCGCACGACTCGGCCGAGCGGCGCGCCGCCGAGAAGACCGCGGAGTACACCCGGGTCGAGGCCGACCTGCACAAGCAGGAAGCCACGCTGCTCAAGCTGCGCCGCGACAACGCCGCCAAGCTGCGGGAGATCGAGCGCCGCGAGGACGCCGCCGAGCAGCAGATCGGCAGCTCGTACGTCGTCAACCAGAGCGTCAGCGGGCGGGTCGCCGACCCGCGGGCGCTGGCCGCGGTGCGCTACGCCCTCGCCCAGCTCGGCGACCCCTACCTCTGGGCGGCCGAGGGGCCGGACCGGTTCGACTGCTCCGGTCTGGTGCTCGCCTCCTACCAGGCGGCCGGCTACCACGGCCTGCCCCGCGTCTCCCGGGACCAGTACTACGCCACCCGGTCCCGCACGGTCGACCCCAACGCTCTCCTCCCCGGCGACCTGCTCTTCTTCGCCTCGGGCAGCAGCTGGACGAGCATCCATCACGTCACCATGTACATCGGCAACGGCAAGATGGTCGAGGCCCCGCGGACCGGCGACGTCGTCAAGATCTCCGTGGTCCGGTGGTCCCGGCTCTACGCGGCCACCCGGGTGATCGGCGCGGTCCCCGCCCCGGCCACCCCGCCGCCGGCCCCGACGCCGCCGACCACCCCGCCGAAGCCCAGCCCGACGCCGAAGCCGACCAAGACGGCCACGCCGAAGCCGACGCCCAAGCCGACGAAGACGGCCACGCCGAAGCCGACGCCGAGCACGTCGAGCCCGACGCCCACCCCGTCGACCCCGTCGACCTCGCCGACCACCCCGCCGCCGACCACCCCGCCGCCGACGACGCCGCCGCCGAGCCCGTCCGATTCGCCCACCTCGGCGCCGAGCAGCACCGCCGCCGCGCCGACCGACAGCGCGGCCGGGAGCACCTCGGCGAGCGCGAGCGCCACCGACTGACCCAACCATCCGCTCCGGCTGTGCTCTCGGGCCGGAATGTGGCACGGTGAGATCCAGGCACGCCCGACCGGCGCCACGGTCGGGGGCGAGCGTGGGCGCGGAGGGGCGAGATGGGCGAGCAGGACGTTCCGGCGGAGACGGTCCACCCCGGATCCGCGCCCGAGGCCGCCGACGACCGGCCGGCCGACCCCGCGGAGGAGCGGCCGGGCCAGGACGCCCCGGTGGCCGTCGCCCGGGCCCGGGTGAGCGTCGCCGGCGCCGCGGCGCCGCCGCAGGCCGAGGAGCTGCCGGGCGCGCCGGCCAGCGCCACCACGTACCGGGCGGGCGGCCCGGCGGAGTCGGTCCCGGCGCTCGACCGGCGCCAGCCCGGTGCCTCCGTCGCGCCGTCGTCGACCTGGTCCGCCTTCGCCGCCGCCGAACGCCCCGGGACGCAGGCGTCCGTGCCCGCGCAGCCGCCGGCCGCGAAGACCGCCGTCCCCGCTCAGGCGCAGGCCAGGGCCAGCGCGTCGGTCCCCGGGCTGACCCGGGCCTCGGCCGACGAGGTCGCCGCCGCGGTCGCCGGGACGCCCGGCGGCGCCAAGGTCTACCGGGCCGGGCCGGTCAATCCCGAACCGCCGGAGCCGGCCCAGCCGCCGGAGCCGGCCCAGCCCCCGACGCCGCCCGTGCCGGAGCCCGAGCCGGCGCCGACGCCCGTACCGGGTCCGAACCCGCCCTCCCCGGCGCCGCCCGGGCCGGCGCCGGAGCCCCCGTTCCGCCCGGCGCCACCGGTGCCCGCACCGCCGCCGGGCCCGACCCCGCCGGGACCGGTGCCCCCCGTGCCGGGGCCGCCGGTGCCACCGCCGGGACCGCCGGTGCCGCCGCCTCCGTCGCCACCCGGCCCGATGCCCGCGCCGCCGTTCCCGCCGCCGCCCGCCATGGCCGGCGTACCGGGGCCGACGCCGCTCGCGGGCGCCGGGCAGTCGGACGTGCCCGCCGCGCCGTGGGCCGCCGCGCCACCGCCGCCCACCGCGCCACCGGTGGTGCCCGCCCCGGCCCTCCCGGCCTGGCCGCCGTCGACCGGAGCCACCGAATACGGGTCCCCGGCCGCCGGCCGCACCCCCGGGCCGACCGCTCCGGTGGGCGGTCCCGCCGGCAGCGTGTACGGCGGCGGCACCGAGGGGCCGGGCTTCGCCACGGTCTCCTTCCCGCAGGGCAACCCGCTGGAGAACTCCGGCTCGCTGACCGGGCACATCCTGGCCCAGGGCTGGACCGAGGACGCCCCGGCGACCCGGTCGAGCAACACCAAGGTCGTGATCGTCCTGGCCGGCGCGCTGGCGCTGCTGGTCGCGATCAGCCTGGTGGTGGTCTTCCTGGCCAACGACGCGCTCAGCGGGATCACCGGCGCCACGCTGACCAGGTGATCGGGGTGAGCCCGCCCACTACGTACTCGTGGTGCGGTGGCGGGTTCGCCACACCGCCGTACACTTGTGGAGATCACTGACCTGGCGCGCCCGTTGCGCGCCCATGGGCGATCTTGCGGGCGAATCGGCGGCGTCACGAAGCCGCGGCGGGCCATCGCGAAGATGCGCCCCGCTCGAAAGGCATTTCTTGACCACGTTCGCTGCCACCGGCACGTCCCCGTCCGCCGACCCCACCGTCGACACCCCTGACTTCGCCGCCCTCGGCCTGCCCCGCCCGCTGGTCGAGGCGCTCGCCCGGCAGGGCATCACCACCCCGTTCGAGATCCAGCGGGCCACCGTGCCGGACGCCCTCGCCGGGCGTGACGTGCTCGGCCGCGGCCAGACCGGCTCGGGCAAGACCCTCGCCTTCGGCCTGCCGGTGATCGCCCGCCTCGCGGAGCGGAACCGGGCCCGGCCGCTGCACCCGCGCGCCCTGGTCCTGGTGCCGACCCGCGAGCTGGCCATGCAGGTCAACGACGCGCTGGTGCCGCTCGGCAAGGCGGTCGGCATCTTCCTGAAGACCGCCGTCGGCGGTGTCCCGTACGACCGGCAGATCGACGCGCTGCGCCGCGGCGTGGAGATCGTCGTGGCCACCCCCGGGCGGCTCGGCGACCTGATCGAGCGGGGCGTCTGCAAGCTCGACGACGTCGAGATCACCGTGCTGGACGAGGCCGACCAGATGGCCGACATGGGCTTCCTGCCCGAGGTCACCCAGCTGCTGGCGAAGACGCCGGCGGACGCCCAGCGGCTGCTCTTCTCGGCCACTCTGGACAACGACGTCGACAGCCTGGTCAAGCGGTTCATGACCGACCCGGTCACCCACTCGACCGCGCCGGCGACCGCGGCCGTGTCCACCATGGACCACCACCTGCTGCTGATCCCGCCGCACGACAAGTTCGCCGTGACGGCGTCCATCGCGGCCCGCGAGGGCCGCACCATGCTCTTCGCGCGTACCCAGCTCGGCGTCGACCGGCTGGTCGAGCAGCTCACCGCCG